>CASEOD010000115.1 GCA_949289445.1 uncultured Eubacteriales bacterium | reverse complement strand
GTATAAAGCGCTGAATATGTGTGTCAGTTTCTGTCGTTTCGTTTTTCTGCAAAATTTTTTCTGTTCTGTTCCCTGAATTCAGCAGCTTTTATTCGATAAAGCCGCCGCCCACTGCCAGCTCTCCGTCATAAAAGACGATGGACTGACCTGGGGTTGCCGCCCGTTGAGGTTCTTCAAAGACTGCTGCGATTCTGCCGTTGTCCTCCTTTGACAAACGTACTGCCGCCGGTTTTGCCGCATAGCGGATTTTAGCGGTGAGTCCCTCTTTTCCCAGAAGTTTTTCCGGAGCCTCCGGTCCGTCTGTCTCTGCAAAGAAGCAGGAAGAAGATACCACTTTTTTTCTGAAAAGATCGTCATTGGATCCCAGTACCACATTGCCAGTCTCCGTATCGATGGCAGTTACGAAGGCCGGCTTGCCCAGTGCAATGCCCAGTCCCTTTCTCTGGCCGATGGTATAGCGGCCGATACCCTGATGGCGTCCCAGTACCCTACCATCCCTGTCCACAAAGTTTCCCTCTTTAAAAGGAATCCCTCTGCGGCTGAGAAATTCTGCGTAAGTCTCTTTTTTTTCGTCGATGAAACAGATCTCCTGACTGTCTGACGCTTCAGCATTAGGCATCATGCTCTTTCTCGCCACTTCTCTGGTTTTTTCTTTATCTGCAAAGTCTCCCAGAGGCAAAATCAGACGCTGCAGTACAGACTGTCCCAGTCTGTATAGCATATAGGACTGATCTTTTCGCCCACTGACCCCTTTTCTGATAAAGGAAAGACCTGTGCTTTCGTCCCGGTAAACTCTGGCATAGTGACCTGTGGCAATATAACAGGCTCCGCACCGATCCGCCGTTTCTGTGAGTTTTCTAAACTTGACGGCAGGATTGCAGATCACACAGGGGTTGGGAGTACGTCCGCAGGCATACTCGCTGCAGAAATTTCCGATGACGGTGTCTGCAAATTCCTCTGACACATCTTCTGCAATAAAATCGATGTCCAGACGGCTCGCCAGCTCCTGTGCCGCCTCTCTGCCCTTTTTATTGTTTCCCAGCACATCAAAATAATAACCGATAACGGTAAGCCCCTGCTCTTTTAACAGCAAAGCAGCGGTAGTGCTGTCCACTCCGCCGCTCAGTCCCAGTACAACTTTATTCTTCGATAACATGGTCATGATCATCCTCATCTGCGTCAGGATCAAAGCCTTCCAGACCCTGATAGGTTTTTCCGTTTTTCATGGCATAATCATAGATTGCCGACTTGATGGCATGATCTGCCAGAACAGAGCAGTGTACCTTTACTGCAGGAAGGCCGCCCAGTTCTTCAATAATCTGCTTGTTGCTGATTGCCAGCGCCTCATCGACAGTCTTTCCAATGATCATAGACGTGGCCATGCTGGAAGATGCGATAGCGCTTCCGCAGCCGAAAGTCTTGAACTTGGCGTCTGTAATCACGTCATTTTCCACCTTGATCTGAATCTGCATCATATCGCCGCAGACAGGGCTTCCGTAGGTGCCTGTGCCGTCAGGGTTCTCAATCTCTCCTACGTTTCTGGGATTCATGAAGTGGTCCATTACTGTATCATTATATAAACTCATTGTTTCTACCAGCCTTTCTCGTTATTTACAGGAGATAACATTCTCAGTTTTTCCACGATTTCCTTCAGTGACTCTACAACGTAATCGATATCTTCTTTTGTAGTAAAATCACCGACGGTGAATCTGACGGTTCCGTGAACCATCTCTACGGGAACGCCCATGGCAGTCAGTACGTGAGACGGTTCCAGTGACTTGGAGGAACATGCCGAACCGGTGGAAACGGCGATGCCCTTATAGTCCAGCATCAACAGAATGGATTCGCCCTCGATGAATTTGAAGGTGATATTGGCATTGCCGGGATGGCGGTGTTCCATGGAACCGTTGACAAAGGTATCGGGAATCTCATCAATTACCCGCTTCACCAGATAGTCTCTCACCGATCTGCAGTGGGCAATATGCTCGGAAATCTGGGCCTTTGCAAGCTCTGCCGCTTTTCCGAAGCCTACGATACCTGCAAGATTTTCAGTACCTGCTCTGCGGCCGTTTTCCTGACCGCCTCCATGAAGATAGTTGGAAATCCTGAGTCCCTTTCTGATATATAAGGCGCCGATTCCCTTTGGACCATAAATCTTATGCGCAGACAGACTCATCATGTCCACCCCCAGAGCCTTTACATCAATCTCCACATTGGCAAGAGCCTGTACCGCATCGGTATGGAACAGGACTCCGTGTTTTTTCGCCACGGCTGCCAGTTCTGCAATAGGCTCAATGGTACCTACTTCAT
>CASEOD010000114.1 GCA_949289445.1 uncultured Eubacteriales bacterium | reverse complement strand
TCGCGTGCATAAAACCGCCTCAGCGGCACCACCTTGCAAAACAACCGGGTGTGCGAAATACATTAAAAATATCGGCTCAATTGCGAGCCGACAATTATTATACGTTATTTTCTTTGAGATTGCAAGCTTTTTTGGCAATTTACGCAATAAAATTTACATGAAAATTCGAATAAAAAACATATGCAGGATATGAGCGGAAAACATTGGAAAATTTCCGCCTGTTCTGTCACTTGATCCTTTCAGATACTTCTCAAATATCCTTTGTATTTCTGCTTCGCTTTGATAAAGTTGCCTCTGCCGAGTGTATAAACATACCCGTTGTCAAAATAAATACTCTGCTCAGACATACAGGAAATATGTTCAAGATTCACATAGCAGCCTTTCAGGCAGGGAAAAAAGCGACTGTCCAGCAGATTCTCCACATTTTCTATCTTCTCATAATAATGAAACTGTCGATCTTTCGTAACTACATGCAGTCTGCGTCTGTCTCTTTCTATCAGCACCACATCGCTGATTCTGACTCTTGCGGTTTCTTTCCCGCTGATAATCGGTATGTATTGCTCACCCATAGTAAAGTTCTCCCCTCGTAATTATCCTTCGTTTGTGTGTGAAAAAAATTCCGTTTCTGCAAAATTGATACAACTTTCTTTCTTATTAACTATATTGTAAAATAATTACAATTGTTTAAAAATAAAAACAAGAATCCTTTTCTCGACACTTTTCGATAGCAATCGACATAATATGTCAATTCACCCTATTATTCATGACGGTAAATCAATCTTTCTGCAAAACTGAAAAAAAGGCGTATGAAACATTTCACACGCCTTAGCTTTTCCTGCAAATTCCGATTATTGTCTACTCTTCGGTACGTTCTTCCGGTTCTTCGCTTCTGTTGTAAGTAATCAGATCCTCTGCAATCTCATGGGCTGCAATAGAAACCGGTTTATTGATCCCGCAGTCAGTCAATACGGGTTTTCCGTCAATAATATCTCTGGCTCTTTTTGCAGCCAGATTCACAATGGTATAGCGGCTGTCTGCTTTTTTTCTGATCTCATTGATTGATGGGTACAGCATTATACTTCCTCCTTATATTTTTCAATAAGCTTATAAATATTTCTTGATACTCTGGAATGCTCTGCCACAACAATGGCCTTTACCCTGGCAACAGCTTCTTCCAGTTCTCCGTTCACTACGCAGTAATCATATTTATCTATGTACGAAACTTCTTTCAGTGTCTGGGAAAGCCTCAGATCAATAGCTTCCTGAGTTTCAGAACCTCTTCCGGTGATCCTCTTTCTCAGTTCTGCCATGGAAGGCGGCAGGATGAAAATAAAGATTCCTTCGGGATATACAGTCTTTACATTGAGAGCTCCCTGAATATCGATCTCCAGCACTACATCGATCCCCTGTTCCAGCTTTTCAAGGACTTTTTCCTTTGGCGTTCCGTAAAAGTTACCGTAAACCTCTGCGTACTCCAAAAAGCCTCCGTTTTCAATCTCTTTCCGAAATTCTTCTTTGGTTGTAAAGTAGTAGCTGACACCGTCAATCTCTCCCGGACGGGGACCTCTTGTGGTCATGGAAACAGAAAGCTGCACCTTCGTTTCTTCAATCAGGCGCTTGCAGATTGTTCCCTTCCCTGCCCCGGAGGGTCCTGAAATAATAAAAAGTTTTCCTGAATGTTCGGCTTTATCCATTATTTTCTCCTCGAAGCTTTTTGCGAAATAATATTATATCATTCTTTCCGGCAGGATTCAAGCAAAATCCCGCAAATAAACAGAATTACGCAGAATCCGTGAACAATTCCCCGATACTTGTTTGAGAAACAGACTCCTTTTTCATAATGTCCGTCTGCCACAGGAATTATTCAATATTCTGCACCTGTTCTCTGATTTTTTCAATTTCCGCCTTAACCTGCAGCATTAAATTGGTCACTTCAATATCATTAGCCTTAGAACCGATGGTATTGGCCTCACGATTCATCTCCTGCACCAGAAAATCCAGTTTCTTTCCCTCAGGCTGAGTGCTGTTTTCGATGATGGATTTCATCTGTTCCAGATGACTGTTCAGTCTGGTCAGCTCTTCTGTAACGTTGCATTTATCTGCAAAGATGGCAGCTTCTACCAGAATCCTGTCCTCAGGTATGGTAACGTTGTTTCCGATGAGTTCTTTAATCCTGTCCCTCAGCTTTTCTGTGTAAGCCGCAGGTACCAGTTCTGCCCTCTCTTCAATTCTGTCCACCAGATCTTTAATGATGCCGCCGCGCATAATCAGATCTTTTGCCAGCTTTTCACCTTCTGTTGCCCGCATTCTTTCCAGGTTCTCCGCTGCCTCTCTGACCGGTTTCAGGATACATTTCATCATTTCTTCCTCATCATCCACATCAGGAATCGCTTTCATCACATCAGGAAGACCCGCCAGATACTGCAGAGTGATTTCTCCCGGCAGATCAAAGGAATCCTGAAGCTCAGCAAGATTTTCCAGA
>CASEOD010000113.1 GCA_949289445.1 uncultured Eubacteriales bacterium | reverse complement strand
AATTCGAAGGCATCATAAGGACAGGATTTAAAGCACTGTCCGCAGCCTATACATTTATCTTTTAAAATTTCAACAGCCATTGTTATTCCTCCTCCAAAAGTTAGATGATGTGCTTACCTTTTAACTGAACCAGAAGGTTCTTTGCCAGTTCATTTTCAGTATCGCCTTTCACGATCTGACCCGGAGCTTTCGGAGCAGGTGTGAAGGATCTGAACACGTTTGTAGGAGAAGCTTCCAGACCAACCTTAGTCAGGTCAACTTCGATATCCTTTGCGTTCCATACTTTGATATCTTTTTCTCCGAAGATACCTGCCATGTTCATGTATCTTGGTTCGTTCAGTTCTTTGATTGCTGTCAGCATGCAAGGAGTCTTGATTCCGATCAGTTCATAACCGTCTTCCATCTGTCTCTTAACTGTGATGTCTTTCAGATTGTCAGCGATTTCGAACTCTTCAACATATGTAACCTGAGGCAGGTCTAATTTTTCGGCAATCTGCGGACCAACCTGAGCGGTGTCTCCGTCGATAGCCTGACGTCCTGCAAAGATCAGATCAGCAGGGCCGTTTTCTTTTTCCCATTTTTTGATTGCGGCTTCCAGTGTGTTGGAAGTAGCCCATGTATCGGAACCGCCAACTGCTCTGTCGGATACCAGAATACCCTCGTCAGCGCCTTTTGCAATACATTCAAACAGCAGATCGGATGCCTGAGGAGGTCCCATGGAGATAACAGTTACTGTTACATCCTCGTATTTATCTTTAATCTTTAATGCTTCTTCTAAAGCGTTTGCATCGTCGTGGTTTAAGATGCTTGGAACGCCGTCTCTGATAAGAGTACCAGTTTTAGGGTTAATTTTAATAACATTTGTATCTGGTACCTGTTTTGCGCATACGATAATCTTAAATGCCATTTCTATTTCCTCCTACGATTTTATTTTTTGAAAGTTTTGCCTGCAATTACCATTCTCTGAACTTCGGAAGTTCCTTCGTAGATCTCGGTGATCTTGGCGTCTCTCATCATTCTTTCAACCGGATAATCCTTAGTGTAGCCGTATCCGCCGTGGTACTGTACGCACTTAGTGGTTACTTCCATAGCGGTTTCAGCAGCAAACAGCTTAGCCATAGCTGCGGCTTCACCGTAATCCATGTGCTTATCCTTCATGTCGGCAGCTCTGTAAACCAGCAGTCTTGCAGCTTCGATCTTAGTCTTCAGATCGGCCATGGAGAACTGCAGTGCCTGCATCTGGGACAGCTTCTTGCCAAACTGTTTTCTTGCCTGCATGTATTCAACAGTTACGTCGAATGCACCCTGTGCAATACCCAGAGCCTGAGAAGCGATACCGATACGTCCGCCGTCCAGAGTGGACATGGCAACTTTGAAGCCCTCGCCAACCTGACCGAGCAGTCTGTCCTGAGGAATTACGCAGTTCTGGAAAATAAGCTCAGTAGTGGATGATGCGCAGATACCCATCTTGTCCTCAGTCTTACCGATGGAGAATCCTTCGTCGCCTTTTTCAACGATGAAAGCGGAAATTCCATGGTTTCCTTTGGATTTGTCTGTCATAGCCATTACAACAAAAACGTCAGCATATCCACCGTTAGTGATGAATACTTTTGCTCCGTTTAATACCCAATTATCTCCAACTAATTCAGCTCTTGTCTGCTGTCCGGATGCGTCTGTACCTGCGTTTGGTTCAGTCAGACCGAAAGCGCCCAGCTTCTTTCCGGATAACAGATCAGGCAGATATTTCTGTTTCTGCTCTTCATTACCCCAGTTAAAGATAGGCCAGCAGCACAGAGAAGTATGTGCAGAACAGATAACGCCTGTAGATGCGCAGACTCTTGATAATTCTTCTACAGTGATTGCGTAGGAAATGTGGTCTCCGCCGGCTCCGCCGTATTCAGTCGGGAACGGAACGCCCAGCATGCCGTACTTGGCCATTTTTTCCACAGTTTCTACCGGAAATCTGTGTTCCTGGTCAATGTCTGCAGCTAATGGTTCAACTTCGTTAGTGGCGAATTCTCTTACCATTTTTCTTACGAATTCTTGTTCCTTCGTTAGTTGAAAGTTCATGTAAATGCCTCCTTAAATTATAATAACGGTCCCTCCTAGGAAGGATGTTGTTTTAACCGTGTTACTGATGCTGTCCGGTTTGTTAGAAAAATAACAGCATACATATATAGTAAACCACCTTTTTGGCTTTTTTGCAAGTCATTTTTGTATTTATTCCGATAAATTTCAGAAAAATTGTCGAAAGAAAATACAATTGCCGCCGCTCTTTTTCAAAGCTCCTGCGACAACTTGTTATTCTGCCATTTTCTGTCTGATCTCTGCCAGTGCTTTCTTCTCGATCCGTGATACCTGTACCTGAGAAATCCCCAGTATTCCGGCAATTTCCTGCTGAGTCATATCTTTATAATATCGCAGAACAATGACCTGCCGCTCTCTCTGCCCCAGGTTCTGAATTTCTTTTTTTATCATAATGCTTTCCAGATTGTTTTCCGGAGAACCCTGACTGTAATAACTGTCATACTCTTCCTCAACAGTCTGATTATCAAGACTCGCTACATTCGACAGTGCCTGTGCCGCCTCCATGATTTCCAGCACCCGCTCTCCGGGAAGTTCCATAACCTCTGCAATCTCACTGAGTCGGGGCTTTCCGTTTCCTTTCGCCGCCAGCGTTTCCTGAGCCTTTTTCAGACTGTAAATTTCGGATTTCAGGCTGCGGCTTGCTTTGATTTTTCCGTTGTCCCTGAAAAAACGCTTCAGTTCTCCCAGAATCATGGGAACAGCATATGTGGAGAACATCACGTCAAATTCAGGTTTAAACTGATAGACGGCTTTCAGAAGGCCGATATATCCTATCTGCATCAGATCCTCTGCTTCATATTCTGACGATACAAACTTGAGAGCCAGTTTTTTTACAAGGCCGGTGTTCTGTTCACAGATTGCCTCTTTCGCCTGTTCATCACCCTGTTTCGCTTTTTCTATCAACGCATATGTAGCTTCTTTGGGAACCGGCGTATATTTACAGACCATGGTAGATATCCAGATATTTAATCAGAGTGACGGCTGTTCCCTTGCCCTCTTCCGACTCCACAAAGACCTTATCCACAAAACTTTCCATCACGGTGAACCCCATTCCGCTCATTTCCTGATCAGCTTCGGTGGAAAACATGGGTTCCATTGCCTGTCTGATATCGGCAATGCCTTTTCCGAAGTCAGAAATTCTGATAAAGATCTTATCTCCGTCCAGTGTTTTCAGCTCCATGACGATCTTCCCCGCGCCTTTTCGCTGATACCCGTGAATAATTGCATTACTTACCGCCTCAGATACAGCTGTCTTGATCTCTGTCAGCTCCTCCATGGTGGGATCTAAAGCTGCGGCGTAAGCAGCGGCAGCTGCCCTGGCAAAACTCTGATTTTCCGCCAGCGCTTCAAATTCAATTGTTACAGTATTTTTGTCCATCGCTTCCTCCTAAAACCCCTTTTGCCGGGTCATTGCTTTTCTCGCCATTCCTGTCATTTGTTCTTATCGTCTTCGCTGTCTTCACAATCCATCAGTGAAAAAACTCCCGACATGTCCAGAATCTGTTTCACCAGACGGCCGGCTCCCCTGATGGTAACAGTACCGCCCCGCTCTTTCATTTTTTTATATCTGCCCAGCACCATGCCGATACCGGAACTGTCCATAAATGTCACTTTAGAAAAATCCAGAATCAGATGCTTTGCCTCATACAGTCCAATCTGGCTGTCAATATCATTTCTGATTCTGTCACAGCAGTGATGATCGATTTCCCCGGCAAGTTCTGCAGTCAGGGTACTGCCTCTCAGTGAAAATGTCGTATCCATTATATCCATAGAAAAACCCCCTTTCCTCTATTATATGACCGGTCGGCGGCCTTGTCTTTAGGAAATAAAGGGGGTTTGTTTCTAATTTTGTCGAATCTGTATAATTTCTTCCGAAGAAACCGCTGCATCTACCAGTGCGGTCACATCCAGACGGCTTTCTGATTCCAGAATCTGCGCCAGCTTCGGCTTTGTCGTCGGATGTTTGGGCAGAAATACTGTACAGCAATCCTCATACGGCTGAATGGAAGTCTCAAAGGTCCCGATCTCTTCTGCCTTTTCCATAATGTCCACTTTGTCCATAGCTATCAGCGGGCGCATAACAGGCATCGTGACGCAGGCATCGGTCACTACCAGAGCTTCCGCCGTCTGACTTGCCACCTGCCCCAGATTCTCTCCGGTAATCAGCATCATGGCCTTATTCTTTTCAGCAATCTTCTCAGCGATCCGCATCATAAAACGGCGCACCAGAATAGTGGTTTCCGCCTCCGGGCAGTTCTGTACGATCTGTTCCTGAATTGGCAGCAGATTGACCACATGCATCTTGAAGCTTCCGCAGTAAGAGGCTACGATTCTTGCCAGATCTTCTACTTTCTCCTGAGCTCTCTGACTGGTATACGGGTAGGAGTGAAAGTGAACCGCTTCGATAACCATGCCCCTTTTGGCCATCATCCATGCGGCCACAGGGCTGTCAATTCCGCCTGAAAGCAGTACCATACCTTTTCCGTTGGTTCCCAGAGGAAGACCGCCGAATCCTGCAATTTTCTGCTGATAAATATAGGATTTGTCATGGCGCACATCCACAAACAGGTGCACATCCGGATTATGCACATCCACCTTCAGCACCTTGCACCCGATAAGCACCTTCGCACCGATAATTCTGCCGATTTCCGGAGATTTTACAGGAAAGTTCTTGTCAGCTCGTTTGGCCTCGACTTTAAAGGTTTTCACACCCCTGCTCTCAATGAGTTCCATCATATATTTTACAGCTTCTTCTCCGATAGCATCCAGATTGCTGGCTGCTTCAACCGCCGGGCTGATGGAAGCCACGCCGAAAACTCTGGAAATCTGACGTATCAGTTTTTCTCTGTCATGCTTTTTATCTGCTCTGACAAAGATAAGTCCTTCCTGTCTCTTTACATCTATGCCGTCAAAGTCTTTTAAATTCTTGCGGATTCTGTCCACCAGCATCCTTTCAAAATACGGTTTGTTCATGCCCTTCAGAGCTACCTCGCCGCAGCGGACAATTAAAATGTTCTGTTCGTTCATAGTATTCCTTTCTGTGGATCACGTCCATTTCATGACTACCTGAAGCTGCCAAGACGTCTGAACCGGGTTACGGCAGCTTTTACTTTGTCTATTACATAATCCATTTCTTCTATCGTATTGAATTCACTGAAGCTGAAACGAATGGCGCCTTCAATTTCTCTAGAGGAAAGTCCCATTGCAGTCAGCACATGACTCTGTCCTTTCTTGTTGGACGAGCAGGCAGAACCGGTAGACACATAGATTCCGTCCTGTTCCAGGGTATGCAGCAGCACCTCACCCCGGGTTCCGAGAAAAGAAATATTAAGTACAGCTGCAACGCCGTCTTCCGGACTGTTCACTTTTATATCCGTAATTCCGTCCAAAAGACCGGCGGCAAGATAATCTCTCACCTTTTTCATCTTTTCCATGCGCCTGCTCATATCACCGCAGGCTATTTCAGCAGCCTTTCCGAACCCTGCGATGGCCGGCACGTTCTCTGTTCCCGATCGCATATGGCGTTCCTGACCTCCGCCTACAATAAAAGCCGGAAGGCGGACACCTCTGCGTATATAAAGTGCGCCTGTCCCTTTTGGTCCGTGAATCTTGTGGCCGCTGACCGAAATCAGATCTGCCTTTGTATCTGTCAGATCAGTTTTTCCGTATCCCTGTACCGCGTCGATATGCAGGGTGGCCTTACCTTTCATTGCCGCGATTTTCTCCACAGGCATTATGGTTCCTGTCTCATTATTTACCGCCATTACAGAAATCAGGACAGTCTCCTCATCAATGGCAGCGGCAAGCTGCTCCATATTCAGCCGGCATTTTTCATCCACACCGATGTATTCCACGGAGAAACCCTCCTGTTCCAGTACCCTGCACGCTTCCAGTACTGCAGGGTGCTCCACCTGCGAAGTGATGATTTTCTTTCCTTCACGTTTTCTAGCATGGGCAATTCCGTAAAGCGCTGTATTATCACTTTCAGTACCCCCTGAAGTGAAGATGATTTCCTCCTCAGCAGCTCCCATGGTTTTTGCAATGGTCTTTCGGCTTTCTCTCACCAGTTTTTCAGATTTGAGACCCAGAGCATGGAGTGAAGATGGGTTGCCGAAATTCTCTTCCATGGCTTCTTTCATCACTCGGGTCACTTCGTCATACTGTCTGGTTGTGGCGCTGTTATCCAAATATATCAACATCTTGTTCCCCTGTATTACAATATAATATTTTTATAGTCTTCCTGAGATGACAACTTCCCCTTCGGTGAAGTGCCGGCTCTGTAGCATTCCTATTTTATCATATTGCAATCTGTTTGACTATGTTTTTTTCTATTTTTATACTGACCCAGAACCCATCTGGAGAATGGCCCCGCACAGAGCAGATTCCAGAACAGCGCCATGGTGAAATTTACTCTCCATCTGTCGAACCATGTGGCGAAACACCATGTCTGAAAATTGCTGCAGCCTTCAAAGGGATTGACAAAATCACCGCCGATTCTTCCTATCAACGGCCCGCAGACAGTCATGATCATACTCATAATCGTGGTCAGAAACAGAGCCTGAAACAGGATCCCCGCATTTTTCGACTCTTCTCCGCTGGTGAATCTCATCAGCAGTCTGCTCACAACAGGCTTCGCCGCAAATTCGCTGATCAGCATAACAGCTGCAATTTCCAGCGGATAGTGCAGCAGAATCTGAAGGACGGCTTCCCCGCTGAATCCACTGATTTGAAACTTATTCACACTGCACATAAACAGGATCATGGTTGCGCTCATTAAAAAGTTCATGAAAATTCCCGTTTTTCTTTCTTCTGTCATCTAAACCCTCCTTTTTTTCACAAAAAAAGCCGACCCAGCTGGACTTACGCCTGGTCGGCAACTCACTTATTACAGTTTATTTTATCAAATTTGTATGCAAAAATCCAGAATCAAATTACCACATTGATCCACTTTTTGCTGTAGAATCTGCGGTATTCTATGATCGCTTTTATCACATTGCCCATGGCTGCCACAGCAATGCACAGATGCAGCGGAAGATGAAAGACCAGAACACTGATGTACGCCAGTATCACCTCTATGCCCAGATTGCAGGAAAGCTCCACAACCATGCAGAAGAGGGTATCTCCTCCCGCCCGAAGCAGTCCACACTGAACAGCATAAGCCACCATTCTTGGAATCAGCGTAAAGGCAAACACCCCAAGAGCAAGCATCAGCATCTGCGTCGTATCTTCATCGAAGTTATAAATGGCAGCTATCGGTTTTCGCAGCAGAAGAATCATGACAGTCATTATCAGGTTCAAAGTCCACTGAACCTTCATATATTTCTTACCGTTGGTAAAGGCTGCCTCCGTCTGCTTTTCTCCAAGGGTCTGTCCGGTCAGGGCAGCAGAAGCATTTCCTATGGCAAAGGCAGTGCACTGACAGAGAGAGCACAGCACATTGCTCACCTGCATTACCGCAAGAGCCTCCGCGCTGATTTTTCCGTATGCGGCAAAAGTCAGACTGACACCCAAAGCCCATCCGCCTTCACTGATAACCACCGGCATGGCAGTCTTCATAACCCGTTTAAACAGGGCCTTGTCAAACCCTCTGAATTCAGACAGTTTCCCGTGAAAAGGATGACTTTTGGAGAAGGCCACATAAGAAATAAGCGCAGTCAGTTCAAGAACCCGTGCAATCAGCGTTGCTGCCGCTGCTCCCTGTACTCCCAGTTTCGGCATACCCAGATTGCCGTAAATCATTCCGTAATTCAGAATCGTATTGACCAGAATACAGCTGATATTGATCAGTGTCGGTGCCTTAAGCACCTGAACAGATCGTGAATTAAAGGATATGACAAAGCTGACGGCAACCGTAAGATAAGTAAAAGATGCAATTCTGATATACTGAACTCCCAGCCGTATAACCTCGGAATCTGTTGCGAACAGACCTATCAGCCCCGGCGCAAAGAGTTGTGCCAAGGCAAAGGTAAACAGCCCCAGAGTCAGACCGGTACAGATATCCATACCTACAATCTTTTTGATGCTCTTGAAATCTTTCGCTCCGAAATACTGAGCCAGCGGCACTGCTGCACCGCTGAACAGTCCGAACAGAATCATTTCGAAGATACCGTAAATCTGATTGGCAGATCCTACTGCGGCAAGGGGCAGAGGACCGAGTCTGCCGATCATGATATTGTCGATCAGATTCAGGCTGACAGTAATGATATGCTGCACAGCAATAGGAAATGCCAGTAAAATCAGTCTCTTGTAATAGGATGACTGTGGATGCAGGGTGTTTTCGTTTTCCATAGTTGCCTCACTGTTGCAAAACCTCCCCGGAAAAATCTGGGGAGGTTCAGGAATGTCTATTTTGCGTAATCGATAGCTCTGGTTTCTCTGACAACATTGACTTTGATCTGCCCCGGATATTCCAGTTCTGATTCAATCTTCTTTGAAACCTCTCTTGCCAGCAATACGATATCGTCATCGTTCATCTCTTCCGGTTTTGCTATAATCCGGATTTCTCTGCCTGCCTGGATTGCAAAGGAACGTTCTACGCCCTGAGTCGTATTTGCGATTTCTTCCAGTTTCTCAAGACGTTTGATGTAAGCATCCAGAGTCTCTCTTCTTGCTCCCGGTCTTGCTGCAGAAAGAGCGTCTGCTGCGGCAATCAGCACGGCCTCCAGACTCTTTGCTTCATAGTCGCCGTGATGCGCTGCCATACCGTTGATAACAGCCTCAGACTCCTTGTACTTTTTCAGAATCTGAATACCGATATCCACATGAGTTCCTTCATATTCATGATCCAGAGCTTTTCCGATATCATGAAGAAGGCCTGCCCTCTTTGCCAGTTTTGCATCCATGCCCAGTTCACCGGCCATCAGACCTGCAAGATGCGCAACTTCAATGGAATGCTTCAGCACGTTCTGTCCGTAAGACGTTCTGTATTTCAGTCTGCCCAGAAGTCTGACAAGTTCGGGATGCAGATTGTGGATTCCCACTTCAAAAGTAGCCTGTTCGCCCTCTTCCTTGATGATGGAATTAACTTCTTTTTCGGCTTTTTCCACCATCTCCTCGATTCTGGCAGGATGAATTCTGCCATCAACGATCAGTTTTTCCAGTGCGATTCTGGCAATTTCTCTTCTCACCGGATCAAATCCGGAAATAATTACAGCCTCAGGAGTATCGTCAATGATCAGATCCACTCCGGTCAATGTCTCAATCGCTCTGATGTTCCGGCCTTCCCGGCCGATAATTCTTCCCTTCATCTCGTCATTGGGAAGCGCTACCACACTGACAGTGCTTTCCGCTACGTGATCAGCCGCGCATCTCTGAATTGCGCCGGTAATAATTTCTTTTGCTTTTTTGTCTGCGTCTTCTTTCGCTTTAGATTCAATGTCCTTGATCATGACTGCCGCGTCATGTCTGACATCTTTTTCAATCTCGTCCAGAAGCAGAGCCTTGGCCTGCTCGGCAGTGAGACCGGAAATCTTCTCCAGTTCAGCCACCTGCTTTTCAAGAAAGCCTTCCAGTTCTTTCTTCTTTTCTAAGATTTCCTGTTCATGTTTTGTAATGCTATCTTCTCTTTTTTCAATATTTTCCAGTTTGCGATCTACAGATTCTTCCTTCTGGATTAACCTTCTTTCTGAGCGCTGAATCTCAGCTCGTCTTTCTTTTACCTCCCGTTCCACATCGGTTCTCATGCGGTGGGCTTCTTCTTTTGCTTCTAATGTTATCTCTTTCTTAATGGTTTCAGATTTGTTCTGCGCATCGAGAATCAGATTTCTGGCTTTCTGTTCGGCGCTGCCGATAGCCTTTTCTCCGATATTCTTTCTCAAAATATATCCGATAAGCAATCCCAATGCCAATACTATTACACAGATAATAATCCATATGATTGGAGACATTAAAGCACCTCCTTTTCTTGAATTTTGGTCGGCCGCCCGAAACGGCCCGCCGTTTTTCACCGGCTGACATCTCCGGCTGCACAAAGCTCACATGCGGCTCCGATACAGTCGAAATGCCGAAAAGCGGGGCACAGGCCCCACATCGAACAGAGGCCTAGACGATTCGGCCTCTATTATATCTTCAAGGTTTTCTGAATAAAAAAATCGCATTACATAATTAAATCTTGCTATATTCGCACAACATATATTATAATGTTGGAGACGACATTATGTCAAGAACAAGAGGGGAAAACTATGAACTATTTTTCAAATCTGATTAAAAACGTTGACAAAGTAATCATTGCGGTTGTCGTTCTGCTCGCTGCCCTCAGCATTCTCATGATTGGAAGCACGCAGATTTCCAACGGCTTTTTCAGCCGTGAGGTTCTGGTGCAGATCATCGCCTACGGTATCGGGCTCGTCGCCGTCATTGTGATCCTGAACTTCAATTACAATATGTTCGCCGGGATGGAAAAATATCTGTATATCCTGTCGCTGCTTCTTCTGTTTCTGGTATATATACCGGGTCTGGGCATAGAACAGTATGGCGCCCGTTCCTGGATCAACCTGAAAGTCACTACGGTTCAGCCGTCTGAGTTTGTCAAGATTCTGTTCATTCTCATCATGGCAGGTTATCTTGATGAACATAAGGACGATCTCTATAACTTTAAGGGCCTTATCAAAGCCGGCATTGTGGCCGCACCCATCATTATCATCGTACTGAAGGAAGATCTGGGCAGCGCTCTGGTTTTTTCCGTCGCATGGGCTGTCATGGTATTTTTTGCCGGTATCGATCTGAAAGTCTTCGGAAAGTTTTTTGCTCTGGTTCTCGCGGCCGTTCCCGTTGCCTATGTCTTTATGGCTGACTATCAGAAAGAGCGCATTGAGGCCTTTCTTCACCCTGACAATCTGTCTCTTGAGGGAAACTATCAGGTTTATCAGTCTAAAGTAGCCATCGGCTCCGGCGGTATTACAGGCAAAGGTCTTTTTAACGGAACACAGAAGGAACTGGATTTCATTCCGGTTCAGACCTCAGATTTTATTTTCTCCGTTATCGGAGAAGAACTGGGTCTTATCGGAGGACTTGCGGTTATCGGTCTGTTTACCATCATGCTGGTAAGAATGGCCGGAATCGTTCGTGATTCTCTCGATTTCTACGGAGCCCTGGTAGTCTCCGGTATCATTGGAATGTTTGCTTTCCAGATCTTCGAAAATATCGCCATGACAATGGGCCTCATGCCAGTTACCGGGATCACCCTTCCGTTTCTCAGTTCCGGCGGTTCATCCATTATTTCCAATATGATTGCTTTGGGACTGGTTCTGGATGTAAGTATGCGAAGCAAAAGCATAAATTTCTGAATTCCCTTGTCTTTTCGTATCATAAACCCGCCATGGGATTCTGTATAAAAGGCGGATACCGCAAAGCGGTATCCGCCTTTATGTCTGCAATGAAAGCTGTCAGTCTTCTAAGATCCGATCTGTGATTTTCTCGAAATTCTTTTCGATGTACGTACCCTGTTTCAGTACGATGGGTACACCGAGATTCATGGAAATCTGAATATTTTCATCCTCCTGAACCACTCCTGCAAGAGGAGGATGTATCATAGATGTGATCTCCCGAAGTCGCGGCATATAGCCGGCAGTCATCAGTTCCGCCACAACCTTGTTCAGAACCACATACCGCTCTTTAATTCCCAGAGAAAGCAGCTGTCTGTCCACCGTATCGGCATCACGAAGAGCCGAATACTCCGGAGTTGTGACAATGACAGCGCTGTCAGCTCCTGCCGCTGACAATACCAGTCCGTCATCAATTCCGGATGGCGCATCGATAATCACATAATCGTAAGTGTTTTTCAGTTTCTCGCACAAAACCTTCATATGCAGGGGTGTCAGCGTTCCATCGTCACGTGAAGGCGACGCAGCCATCAGATACAGCTCGTCAAACCGCTTGTCACGAATCAGAGCCTGTTTGATGCGGCATACGCCGGTCAAAACATCGTATACATCATAAACCACATTGTTTTCCAGTCCCAGATACAGATCCAGATTGCGAAGTCCCAGATCAAGATCCAGAAGAACTACTCTGAAACCGCGTTTTGCCAAAGTGGCTCCAAAATTGACCGCGAACATGGATTTCCCTGTTCCGCCTTTTCCTGATGCAATTAAAAATGCTTTGCCCATTTCTTCCTCCAGTCGGTGAATTTTTTCCTTCAATCTCTACTTTATTGAGCTCTGTTTTTACCATCCATATCGGTCTTTACAACTTTTACCTCATCGTCATCATCAAGATTCAGATAAGCCTCCAGAATATCTCTGGCCACCGGTGCGGCGTTGGATGAATAGCCGCCGTCAATGATCATGACAGCCACCGCAATCTGAGGATCATCTGCCGGCGCCATGGCAATTGTCCAGGCAACATAATCATGGGTGCTCTTATATGAGTCAATCATGGTCTGGGTGATTTTGTAATTGCTGGCTTCGATCAGCGCATCATCCACAGTCTCATCTTCTGAAGGATAACGCTCCGGCTCCTCCTCCATCATTTTTTCCATTTGAGTTTCAACTTTTTTCCAGGTAACTGAAGTTCCTGCTGAAGAGTTGAGCTGACTCAGATGATTCTTGATGTAGCTGACCTCGCTTTTCGGCTGTATCAGAGCCTGGTTTTCCGCAGTACCGGTCTTGCCTGCAACCTCCACAGGGAAATTCCCGAAGACTCCTGAAAGAGTACCGCTTGTACAAACCCGTTTCATTCCCTTGATCACCGCTTCTACTGTACCGTCTTTCAGATTGAGGTCCACAGCCTTTTCCTTGACCGTAGTTCCCTCACCTTCAACTCCGGCAACTACACTGACCTGATTTCTCTTGCCGTCGTTACCCAGTGTGGCCACGTAGTTTGCCATCTGCAGCGG
The DNA here is from genome assembly GCA_949289445.1 of uncultured Eubacteriales bacterium. Classification (GTDB taxonomy): domain Bacteria; phylum Bacillota; class Clostridia; order Peptostreptococcales; family Anaerovoracaceae; genus Senimuribacter. Next base: position 40,263 of record CASEOD010000113.1, on the reverse strand, counting down.
CGTATAGGCGTTATCTCCCTGTCCGATAGAAAGGTTGAACTGATCGCCGATGCCCCACTGAGCCTGATTGTAGTAGTCAAATTTGACTCTGGCTGCCACAGTTTCCAGCTGACTCTTTTTCACATCAGTCTGTTCATCCAGCATTTCGATGAGTTCGCTGTATTCCGGATTCTCGTCTGCCCAGTCTGCAATGGTATATAAATTTTCCTTCAGTTTCTCATAGTCATTGATAACTGATTTCGGAAAGAATTTGCTCCTGTTGTTATAAAGATATTCTCTGATGCTCAGTTTCTGAAACTCCATCTTTTTTTCTGCCGACGGAGGATCAGCCACCGATTCTCCGATTTCGATACCGGTTTCCTTGCCGAGACCGAACATTTCTGCAGTTTTCAGCAGATCATCAACGGTGAGCGTATAACCCAGAGACTCTCCCGTGTCCCAGTCTTTTCCTGTAGAAATGTTATAAAAATAGGTATTGCAGGAATTTCCGATTCCCCATTCCAGATTCTGACTGCCATGTCTGCCGCCGTAATCGTTCCATGCAGAACAGCCCCATTCTCTGTTTCCGTACTCGATCATTCCGTCATCGTAGATGGTCCTTTCAGGATCAAGTCCGGCCTCCAGTGCCGCAACCGCTGTAATCGGCTTGAATGTGGAGCCCGGCTGAATGGCCGCTCTGGTAGCGTTGTTATAAAGCGGAAAAGGAGAAAAGGAATCGTTGGGATTTTCCTGCTGTACCGATTCCCATGCCTTTTCAGATATTCCGGTGGCAAAAATGTTGGGATCATAATCGGGATAGCTCGCCATGGCCAGCACATCTCCTGTCTCAACTTCCAGCACCGCTACTGCGCCGCTTTTACCTGCGGCTGCATCCGCCAGTGATTCCTCGGCAACCTTCTGCAGATCCAGATCGATGGTCAGGTAGACGTCCTTACCCTTTTCTGCTTCTGTTTCGCTGATGGTTTCCACGTATTCACCGCTGCTGTTGACACGAATCACAGTTTCTCCCGGCGTCCCGTGCAGCTTTTCCTCCAGGGCGGATTCTATACCGTCCTTTCCCACCATGTCACTGACACTGTAGCCTTTCTCATCAACATAATACTCTGATTCGCTTTCCGAAATGGCGCCCAGATACCCCAGAATATGACTTGCAGTGCTTCCCTGCGGATAATAGCGCTCACTTTCCGAAATAATCTCCACACCTGCAATATTGGATTCTTCGATATAGGCAATAGTCTTGTCACAGATGTCTGATGCCACTTTAATAGGCCGGTATCTGGTAAAACCATTGGTTGCAATTTCGTTTCTGATGATAAAGATCTTTCTTGCCTCTTTGTCGGACAGTTCCGGATCAATTTCATACTTTTCCCGAAGGGCATCAAAGCACTCTTCGGCGGTCATCTTTCCGTTCAGTTCATCTTCATAAGAACTGAATTTCCCAAAGAAAAGCTCCAGTTCTTCATCATAGGTGTAGACCATACTGTCTACATCAATGGGAATATCCAGCTTGTATTTTTCCTCCAGAGTTTCCATGGAGTCGAATCTGGCAGACTGACCGGAATCAAGTCCGTACTTGTTGCAGAGGATTTCAAAGACCTCTTTGGCTGTCAGGGTTTCATCGAAACCCTGTTTTCTCAGCCATTTCTTAATCTGTTCTTTGTAAGTGTAATAAAATTCCCCGTCTCCGTTGATTTTTATAGGAAAATTATCTGTATATTCATCCCCGTTATCAATCAGAATGTTAATCAGCTGCAGGGCAGAATCGTTGATCTCTTCCGTTGTCAGAGAGCTGACGTTGAAATTGACCGTAAATACCTGTTTATTGCCCGCAAGCAGTTCGCCGTCACGGTCATAGATATTGCCGCGGGGCGCCGAAGTGGTAATGGTCTTGGTGTTCTGATCAGAAGCCTCGGAAATCCAGGTTTCATGCTGTAAAATTGTAATGACAAACAGCCGGATTCCCAGGATCGCCATGAAGATGATCAGCGCCACTACCATCTGCTGATACCTTGTATGGGATAGTTTTAGTTTTTTATTCATCTGAAATACCTGTCTCTCCTGTGTCTTATAACCCTTTTAATCAAGATGAAGTACAGTATCATGCATACAGCGCAGTTAAAAAGAAGCTGCAGCGGTAAAGACTTCATCGCGTACAGATAGCTGTAGGGACTGCCTAAAACCACATAAACACCCCAATAAACCGTCGCATACAGCCATGTAGAAAGCAGCGCCGTCACCAGCGCATTAAAAAAATTCTCTATGTTAAAAAACTCTCGCAGCACAAGAACTCCGATGCCGATCACCATCAGTGACAGCACACCGGGCCCTGCGTACATCCCGTTAACCATGTCGTACAGAAGTCCGAAAACAAAGCCGAACAGAATCCCGGGCAGCGTGTCTTCATAAAGAAATGTCAGCACTACCGTCAGACAGAGAAGCAGATTCACATGCCCTCCGAAAACCGGAATGAGATTCTGTAAAAACGGCTGCAGAAAGAACGCCGCCAGATACATCAGAAAGCCTGTTCTGTACTTCATAGGATCACCGATACTTTCTGCAGAGACTTGAAGCTGACAGAAGACTTGATGTCTACGTACTGCAGCTGCTCATTACTGTCATATCTGACCTTGGTGATTCTTCCGATTTCAATTCCGGCAGGGAAAATTCCCATTCCTGAAGTCACCAGCTTGTCTCCTTCGCTGACCTTGGCATCGCTGTCCAGCATAAAGCCGCTGAGAGTGCCGTCGGAAGAGCCTTCCACAACACCGATCAGTTTCAGATTACCGGAAAGCTTAAAAGTGATCTTGCTGGATTCGTCAATGATGGAGACAACCTTGGACCAGCCTTTTCCCACAGACTGAATTCTTCCCACAAGACCGTCGCCGCAGATCACTACATCGTCTTTTTTTACACCCGATTCCGTTCCCACGTTAATGGTAAACAGATTCATCCAGTTGGTTCCGTCCATGGAAACCACATCGGCAGATACGATATCATCAATTCCCTTCACACCGCTGTAATTGAGAACTTTTGAAAGCTCCTTCAGCTCCTTCAGTTCATTGGCAGAAAGGGTCAGACTGGTCACCTGCTCTTTCAGTTTTTCATTTTCTTCTTTTAAAGCCTCGTTTTCTTTCTGGATTTCCTTATAAGAAAACAGTCCGGAAATATTTTCTGATACTCCCCCTGCTGCGCCGGAAATCGGCTTTTCCACTGCTGTCAGTACCGAGGTAAAGAATCTGCTTACAACATTGCCGGAGCCTCCTGTTGCCGCAGAAGCCAGAAGCACCGTCAGACTGAGCAGAATCACCGCCAGCAGAAAACTGATAAGTTTATGATTTTTAATCCACTTCATACCCTGTTATCCCTATCTTCTTTTTATGCTGCTCGCATAAATCTTCAGTTTCTCAATATCGTTGAGGCTCATACCCGTACCCAGTGCAACTGCCTCAAAGGCATTCTCCGCAATGCGGGCCTTCATGCCTGTACGCTTTTCGATCACTGCGCCCAGATTGTGAATCATGCCGCCGCCTCCGGAAAGCACAATACCGTCAGATGCAATGTCTGCCGCGATTTCAGGCGGCGCCTTCTCTATAGTAGCTTTTACACCGTCAACAATAATATCCACAGATTCCTGCAGCGCCATCATAATGTCACGGTTGGATACCTCTATGGTTTTAGGAAGTCCGGAAATAATATCTCTTCCGCTGGCGCTGACGCAGGTAATGATTTCATCACCGTTCTCATCAAGATCAAGGCATGCGGAACCCACCTGAATCTTCAGATATTCAGCTGTCTTTTCACCGATCAGCAGGGCATGTCTTTTTCTCATATACTGAATAATTGCATCGTTGAACTTGTCTCCGGCGTGACGAATTGAAGAACTTGCCACAATTCCGCCCAGAGCAATAATGGCAATATCGGTGGTGCCGCCTCCGATATCTGCAATCATACAGGCTGTGGAACTGTCCACATCAAGTCCTGCTCCGATGGCAGCAGCCATAGGTTCCTCCAGAATATAAACTTCGGATGCACCCATCTGTCTTACCACTTCTTCTACGGCCCTCTTTTCTACTTCTGTAACACCGCTCGGTACTCCTACCACAACTCTGAAATTTTTGATTTTATTGCCTGATACTGCTTTTTCAATAAAGGACTTCAGCATGTCCGCAGTTCTGTCGAAGTCAGAAATCACACCATCCTGCAGAGGTCTGACAACACTGATATTGGAAGGAGCCTTGCCGATCATGTCTTTTGCTTCAAACCCTACCGCCAGAGTCACCCCTCTCCGGTTGTCCATAGCGATAACAGAAGGTTCATTGAGCACGATACCGCTGTCTTTAATATAGATCAGTGTGTTGGCGGTTCCCAGGTCAATTCCCATATCTTTTGCTGCAAAAAAGTTAAACATCGTGTATTACCTCCAAAATTTTTCACATAACTACTCTATCAAACCCATAGTCCTGAAGCTGGAAAACCGTCCGTCACCTATGATGATATGATCAAGCACGCTGATCCCCAGAAGTTCTCCCGCTTCGCATAGCCGTCTGGTCGTATCGATGTCCTGCCTGCTGGGAGACGGATCTCCGCTGGGATGATTGTGGACAAAGATAACTGCGGCTGCGCTCTTTCTGATAGCTTTCTGAAAGACCTCTCTTGGATGTATCACGGTGCTGGTAAGTTCTCCCACCGAAACATCATCCACCGTAATCAGTTCCCCTTTGGAATTGACCAGAACACATTTAAAGTGCTCTTTTTTCAGATACCGGAGTTCTTCCATAAAGAGGCGGGCAGCATCATCACAGGAGGTGATACGGGCCTTTTCCTCACCAACACCTCCGGCAATCCGCTTTCCCAGTTCCACAGCCGCCAGAAGGCTGCACGCCTTGACCCGGCCGATTCCTTCAATGGCCAGCAAATCTTCGGCAGCGCAACCGCCCAGTCCGGAAATGCCTCCCGGCAGAACAGATAAAACCCGTTCTCCCAACCCGATAGCTGACTGATTTTTCATACCGGTATGCAGAATCAAAGCAAGCAGTTCGGCATTGGACAGCCGCTCAATTCCCTGACTCATGGCTTTTTCCACAGGTCTTTCACTTTTCGGTAGTGATTTTATTTGCATATGAAAACCCTTTCTTTTTTCGGTCAGAAATCTCTGTTCCTGTCCCCATATGCTCCTAAAATCTGCCGAAATCACATATAGCTCAATTTTCATTAAATCGCAGAATATCACATTAAATTATATCATTTTTTTATTTTTCTTACAAGCCAAAAGCCCTTATATTTTTATGAAAGCGGGGCAAAATATTTGTTGTACACCATTGCAATCTTTAGGAGGTAAAAAACTATGAACAACAACTGTAATCAGAAAATCAACTGTACCGTACTGCAGTGCAGACACATCGCTTCTGATGGAAATCACTGCTCTCTGGATGCAATCACGGTAGGTACCCATGAGGCAAATCCTACTCAGTGTCAGTGCACTGACTGTATGTCCTTTCAGGTAAAATAGGTCCAGGCATATTTTCAGGTAGCCATGCACTAAGACCCCCTTTTCGCATATAGTGAAGATTGAAGAGGGGGTTACATATATGAGCAGTTCTTTTCCACTGCCACTTTCAGAAAACGAAGAAAAAAAATACGTTGAACTGATGGAAGCAGGCGACCCCTGCGCACGGGACATTCTGATTGAAAGAAATCTTCGCCTGGTGGCCCATATCGCCAGAAAATATACCGGAACCTCATCCTCCGGAGAAGATCTGATATCTATCGGAACCATCGGACTGATCAAAGCCGTCAATACCTATACCAGCAAAAAGGCAGCCCGGCTCGCCACCTATGCCGCCAGATGTATTGAAAATGAAATACTTATGAGCATCAGAACATCTAAGAAAAACAACCAGGAAGTTTCCATCAGTCTGCCCATAGGCACCGATAAAGACGGCAATGAGATCAGTCTCAACGATATTCTCGGTACTGATCCTGATGAGATCATCGACAGCCTGAATCTGAAATTTCAGGTGCAGGCCCTTTATCAAATCATGGACCGGGTTCTTACACCCAGAGAAAAGGAAACCATCTATCTCAGGTACGGTCTTTTGGGAAGAGAGCCGAAGACGCAGCGAGAAATTGCTGCAGCAATGAACATCAGTCGCTCCTATGTTTCCAGAATTGAGAAAAAAGCGCTGGAAAAGCTGAGGGATGGTCTCAGCCGCCGATAAATTCAGTAAAGATAATTGACAATCTCTTCAAAGACAGGAAGCGCCGAACTGCTTCCTGTTTTTCCGTCTTCCGCAACTACTGTCACGGTGTACTCCGGATTCTCTGCAGGAAAATATCCGGTAAACCAGCCGTGTACCGTATAATTTTCTCCTTCTCCCGATTCCGCCGATCCTGTTTTTCCGGCAGCGCTGACGTGAAACTCTGCCGAAGAGGCAGTCCCCTCTTCACAGACCTTTTCCATCATGGCGCCGACTCTGCGTGCCGTGGTTTCGGTCAGAACCCGCTGTCCCTGCTCCTGACTGCTTTTCTCGCTCATTGTAACTGTTATCTCATGATCAATGCCGCCGCAGGCAATAATATTAGTCAATCTGGCAATCTGAACAGGAGTTGTCAGCAGATTTCCCTGTCCGATGGCCAGATTGGACAGCCCGCTGTAAACCCGATCCTCTTTCGACGGAAAAGCGCCCGACTCCTCATCGGGGAACCCTTCAATGACAGTCTGCCCCAAACCCAGACGCTGAGCCATATCGATAATGGTTTCCGAACCTATTTCTTTTGCAAGTCTTGCAAAATATCCATTGCAGGACAAGGCGAAAGCCCTCTCCATATCCACAGTTCCGTGCCCGTCCGGATGATCGTCACAAATCAGCTCCACGCCGTTAACCACTGTACTTCCCTCACAACGATAAGTCGATTTTTCATCTGCCACGCCACTTTCAAGTGCGGCAGCCGCCACAACAATTTTAAAAACCGAACCCGGCGGATACTGTCCCTGTGTCGCTTTGTTGATCAGTTCTCCTTCCTCTGAATTCAAGTATTCATCTATCCGGTTGGGATCAAATGTGGGAGAACTTGCCATAGTCAACACCTGACCGGTCGCGGTATCCAGCACTATCACAGCCCCGGAAATCTCCCTTTCTCTCATGATCTCCTCTACCTTTTTCTGCAGTCCTCCGTCCAGTGTGGTCACTACGGCAGATGGACTGATATTCTGTCGTTCCTCTTTTTCACTGACACCCAGTCCTTCTATGGGCGCTCCTATCCCATTTCCCGTCAGCATCAGCATAGCCTGAGACGATGCCAGCCGATACTGAAACATTTTTTCCAGTCCGGAAGCTCCTGTTTTCTCCCTTCCCGTCAGATAGCCGATCAGATGAGCGGCAATCTGATCGCTTTGGTATCTGCCGCTCCCACAGAACGCATAGGCGCCGTAGTCATCAATCAGCTGTTCATTCACATTTTTGTCAAAGGTATCCGTCTTATATACCACATATTCTTCACCTTTGGCTCCCGCAGGCTCCGCATCAATTCTGCTCAGAAGTTTTTCCAGTCCCACTGTCTCTTTCTTCTTTTCTATCAGATAATAATAACTGAGACAGTTGTCTGTAAGCCTGATCATATTGCGGTCATAAATGATACCTCTGTCATTCCTGCTCTGCACCTGTATCACCTGCTGGGCTTTTGCCCCTGTATCGAGGTCATCATGGCACATTACCTGAATGTAATAGAGACGGCACACCAAGGCTGCCGCTATGGCCATGGCCAGAAAAGCCAGACCTTTTGCTCGTCTTGCTCGTTTCTTCATCTTTGCCTCCTGCCGGTTTCATGCGGCGGTACATCTTTTTCATCACTGTGGGAGTTCTTCTCTGCATTTTCAGCACAAAAAAGACCCCGAGGATATTGTTTCCCTCAAGGTCTTCTTCTATACTCAAAATCAGATTTTATGAATAAACAGCCCGCTGCCCAGCTTAGGCTCAAACCAGGTGGACTTTGGCGGCATGATTTCACCGCAGTCCGCAATATTCATCAGTTCTTCCATCGTCACCGGATATACGGCAAAGGCCAGCTTCATATCGCTGTCCGCACGCCGCGAAAGCTCTTCAAGTCCGCGAATGCCGCCCACAAAATCAATACGGCTGTCTGTGCGGGGATCACCGATACCGAGAATCGGTCCCAGCACATTGTCCTGCAGAATCGAAACGTCCAGAGCGCCGATCACATTTTCCGGTACAAGCTCCGGACGGGTTTCCATTTTATACCAGTTTCCGTCCAAATATATGGAAAACTCGTGGGTTTTTTCAGGCCTGTAAGGTCTTTCCCCCTGACAGGTGACAATAAACCCTGCCTTGGAGATTTCATCGAGCAGCTCCTCTTTGGTAAAGCCGTTCAAATCTTTCACGACTCTGTTATAATCATAGATTTTCAAATCACTGTCAGGAAAAATTACCGCCATAAAATAGTTGAATTCTTCCGTTCCGTCGTAGTCCGGATTTTCACTGCGTCTCTTCTTTCCCACCTCACAGGCTGAAGCGCTTCGGTGGTGTCCGTCGGCAATGTAAAGCCGGTCAATTCGGGAAAACTCCCTGCAGACACGTTCAATCAGCATATCATCGTCCAGAACCCACAAACTGTGGCCGATTCCGTCCTTTGAATAAAAATCATAGACCGGCTGCTTTCCCGATATAAAATCTGCAATCATCTGATCTATGTGAGAGTTTCTGCGGTAAGTCAGAAATACCGGCTCTGTATTGGCGCTGCAGGCATCAAAATGACTGATACGATCCACTTCCTTTTCCAATCTGGTCAGTTCGTGTTTTCTGATGATATTATTCTCATATTCATCGATACTGAAGCATCCCACAATTCCCGTCTGATATCTACCGTTCATTTCCTGACGGTAAATGTAAAGACACGGATTCTCATCCTGCAGATAAACTCCTTCTTCCTGCATTCTGTCAAAATTTTCCCTGCCCTTCTGATATACCGCCTTACTATAAGGGTCTTCCAGAAAAGACAGATCGATCTCCGCTCTGCTGATGTGAAGGAAACTGTAAGGTTTTCCCTCTGCCATCTCTGCAGCTTCCTGCCGGTTCATGACATCATAAGGCAGCGCAATTACATTTTCAGCCTTATCTGCGGCAGGACGAACTGCCCGAAACGGTCTGATAGTCGCCATTATTTCTTCATCTCCTTGCAAATATAGTCTATCACCTCTTCAATGCTCATTTCTGTGGTATCGATTTCAACGGCATCCTCTGCTTTTTTCAGAGGATTGATTTTTCTGGTTGTGTCGTTGTAGTCCCGCTGCCTGATATCCGCAAGCACTTTCTCATAGGTAACTTTCTCGCCCTTCTCTGTCAGTTCCTTATATCTGCGTCTTGCTCTTTCCTCTGCAGACGCTGTGATAAAAAACTTGAATTCGGCATCGGGGAATACTACCGTTCCGATATCTCTGCCATCCATGACAACACTCTTTTTTTCTCCCATCTTCTGCTGCTGCTCCGTCAGTTTTTCTCTGACGATACCAAGGGCGGAACAGTCGGAAGCCTGTCTGGAGATCTCTTCAGTTCGAATTTTATCGTTAATGTTCTCCCCGTCCAGAAAGATATTTCCGTTTCTGAAGTCTATCTCTGTTTCAGCCAGCATTGATGCAACCGCCCGGCGATCATCCAGAGAAATTCCCTTCTGCAGCAGTTTATAGCCTACAGCACGATACATAGCTCCCGTATCAATATAGTCAATGGAAAATTTTTCCGCAATGGCTCTGGCAATGGTACTCTTTCCGGCGCCGCTGGGGCCGTCCACTGCAATTCTGATAATTTCACTCATAAAACGACTGTCTCCTGTCTATTGATTTCCTATCAGTTTTTCTATCTCTTTGATAAAAGTATTTACATCGGTAAACTGTCTGTAAACAGAGGCAAAGCGGACGTAAGCCACCTCGTCCAGCTTTTTCAGCTGTTCCATGACCAGTTCTCCGATAAAGGTGCTTTCTACTTCTTTTTCCATCAGATTGTTAAGCCCCCGTTCGATTTCAGTGACGACACGTTCAATATCAGCCATGGCAACAGGCCGTTTCTCACAGGCTTTAACGATACCGTTCATCACTTTGTTCCGGTCAAAGACTTCTCTTCTTCCGTCCTTTTTTATGATCATGATGATGTTTTCTTCCACCTTTTCATAGGTGGTGAACCGTTTTCCGCACTTCTCGCATCCTCTTCTTCTTCTGATGGCATGTCCTTCTTCTGTCGGTCTCGAATCGATAACTCTGGTGTCAGGACTCTCACAATATGGGCATCTCATGGAAAGCTCCTCCTCTTTTGCTAACAACATGACAAAATGTATACTAGAGTATTATACTACATATTGTGCCTTTTTGAAAGAAAAATATTTTCAGACCGTTTTTCTTGTGTTTTTGAAAGAGCTTACCGATAATTTATCTCGTCCAGAACATCCACATCCACCAGAACCACATCATCACCGATGGTCCTGATACGATCCCATTTAATAATGCAGTCCTCCTCCTTACCTCCAAAAAAACGAAAAATTCCACGTTCGGCCGGAATTACAATACCCTCAATCGTGCCTTTTTCCAGATTCACCTCGATATCATTGATGAATCCCAGGCTTCTTCCATCGCGTGTATTGATAACTTCTTTGTTTTTCAGTTTATCAGTGCTCAGCATTCTTGTCCCTCCTGCATTTTCCTCTATAGGACATGTATATTCCGCAGACAAGGAGATATGCATACAAAAACTGCGGCAGATTTCTCTGCCGCAGTCCTTCTTTATACTTTTATTCGCTGACTTCTTTACCGTATTCCATGACTTTATCCATCACTTTATTCAAAAGCAGCATGGAGCGAATATTGTTCTGATCAGCCCATTCATCCACAGAAGAACCTACTGTGCTTTCAAAGGTATCCTCATCCATTCCGTAACCTTCCAGCATGTTGTCGATGAATTCCTCGTATTCGTCATTGGTCACTTCAAGACCTTCTTTTTCAGCAATGCTGTACAGCACCATCTCTTCAAAGACGATATTCTCGGCATATGATGTGATCATATCCTCCAGTTCCTCTTCTGTATAGCCGACAGCATCCAGATAGTCTTCCCATTCCATATCCTGATCCTCTGCAGACTGTTTTTCTGCTGCCAGAAGTTCTTCAATCATGGCATCTTTTTCTTCAGGATATTTCTTAACTTCGGAAGCCTCTACGATAGTCTGCCAGAGCTCATTCTTGACAGACTGCAGCGCACTTTCTTCTTTCTGTGCAAGAAGCTCTTCTTTTACTCCTTTCTCAAAGGCCTCCAGACTGTCGTAGTCGCTGTAATACTCTGTGACAAAATCCAGGTTATATTCCGGAACAGTCTCTACCTTTTTGCTCTTGATATTGACATCAAATGTAACTGCTTTTCCTGCCAGTTCCGCCTGGCTTTCGTTGGTTACTTCTCCATTGGAATCTTTTCCGTAATCCTCAGGGAATGTCAGATCAAGGCTGACTGTAGAGCCGACTTCCTTACCTATGAGTCCGGACTCAAATCCGTCGATCATGCTGCCTGAGCCGATGACCAGACTGTCTTCCTCTCCGGTGCCTCCGTCAAAGGTTTCTCCGTCAATTCTCCCTTCATAAGCGATGCTCACAGTGTCTCCGTCTTCCACCGTACCTGTAGTCGCATCCTCTGTGGTTGCGTGCTCTTCCAGCCGGCTGTCTATCTCGTCCTGCACCTCTTCATCAGATACGGATACCGAAATTTTATCGTATTCCAGGCCTTTGTACTCTCCAACAGTTACATATTCTGAAAGATCATAATCGCTGTATGGCTGTTCTTCTCCGCATGCCGTCATAGTCAGCATGGATGACAGGCAAAGCCCCGCGATCAGACCTATTGAAAGTATTTTTTTCTTCATGTCGTTTCCTACCTCTAATCTATTTTACTTTATCCGTCACCGGACTACCTAATTCTATCACGGCTTTTCGCTGTTTTCAAACGTTTACAGGATAATTCACATAAAATACACAATCTTTCACAAAGTGATTACTATACTTCTTGTGCTTCCAGTTTTTCCACAGCTTTTCTTGCACGATTGCGTTTCTTTGCCGTAGCTCTCACTGTAATGTATACCAGCATCAGCACTGTAGCCAGATACGGAACGGCAGCCGTCAAATCGCTTGGTACGCCCACCGACTGCAGTCTGAGTCCAAGCGCCTGCAGAAAACCGAAGAGCAGAGCGGCTCCGAATACTTTCGGCGGATTTGCCATACCGAATACCACGCAGGCAAAAGCGATAAAGCCGCGGTTAGCACTCATACCTTCTGTAAAACAGTTGAGGAAACCCAGAGAAAGATGGGCACCTGCGATGCCGCAGAAGATGCCGCACAATACACTGGACAGCACTTTCATCTTTACCGGACTGATTCCTGCCGTCTCCAGTGCCTCCGGGTGTTCTCCAGAAGCTCTCATCCAGAAACCGTAAGGAGTTCTGTAAAGGAATATCCATACCAGAATAACAAACAGCCAGGACAGATATACAAACAAAGAATATCCACTGAGAATATCTCCAATCACAGGAATATCCTTAATCAATGGAATTTCTATTGGTGCAAGACCTTTAATCCCAACATCAGTCCAAGTTCCCACCTTTCCAAATACGGAGCGCAACAGGAAGATAGTTAAACCGCCTGCAAACGTATTGATAGTCATACCGATGATAAACTCGTCACTCTTCAGCTTTACCACGAAAAGGGCAAAGAAGAGGCCCACTGCGATACCTACAAGTACCGCAACCAGAACACCCATGGATGCGCTGGCAAACATGAAACTGAACACTACGGCGAAGAAGGCTCCCATCAGAATCATACCTTCCATACCAATATTCATAATTCCCGCATGTTCCGTGAACAGGCCTCCCAGAGCCGCAAGAAGAACCGGAGTTGCGTTACGTATGGTATTCTGGAACAGTCCCACACTAAATATTGCTGCTATTTGTTCCCACATTTGCTTTCAGCTCCTTTCTTGCAGTTCTCTGCAGATTTCTATGCTCCAGCCAAACTGAAATACCGTTCTGTGCCGCCATCAGAAAGATGATAATAGAAAAGATAATATCATAAAGCTGAGTTGATACACCTACCATCATATCCATGTAACTTGCCCCGGTACTCATAATGGCAAAGAAAAAGCTCATAATGATGATACCGATTGGATTATAGTTCATGATCATGGCTACCAGCATACCGTCAAAATAAAATTCATTGCTGACAGCCTCAGTCATATGTCCCTGAGAACCGTAAATCAGAAACATCCCGACAAAACCGCAAATTGCTCCCGAAAACACCATAGATCCTATCATCAGTTTACTGCTGGGCAGTCCGGCAAATCTGGCGAATCGCTCATTTTCACCTGTCACTTTAATCTGCAAACCGACACTGGTCTTTTTCATCAGATACCAGATGAAAAATGCTAATATCGCACCACCTATAAATCCTGTCGTCAAATTTGACGCTTCAATCAGTTTACCAAAACGCAGCGTTTCGTCCAGATAGTCAGTCCCCTTTGCAATAGCTTTAGAGGAAGAATTCCAAGGTCCATTTACTAAGTAAGTGCAAACCTTGATAGCCACCGTATTGAGCATAATAGTGGTAATAACCTCACTGACACCCAGCTTTACCTTCAGCATGGCAGGGATCCAGGCATATATTCCTCCCACAACAACAGAGCAGATAAATGCCATAATAATAATGATAAAGTCAGGCAGATCTGAAAACCACAAACCTATCATTGTCGCAAACAAAGCGCCGAAAAACAGCTGTCCTTCACCTCCGACATTGAACAGTCCGCCTTTGGCACCTATAGCAGTAGCCAAACCTAAAAGGCACAAAATCATGGCCCTTTCCAAGGTGTTTCCTATAAAACGGGGAGTACTGAGGGATCCCTCTATCATAGCTCCATAAGCCTGGAAAGGATTGTAACCCGTTGCAACAATCAGCAATGCTCCAATGAGCAGGGCAATCGCAATACTCGCAACAAGTGTTCCAATATATTGAAAATTGATCTTTTCTTTTAAATTACTCACGCCTGCTCACCTCCCGACTCTTTTTCACGATGTCCGGTCATGTAATAACTGATATCCATCTTGCTGATTTCTCCGGATTTGAATTCACCGGTTACCTGACCCTCATAAATCGTAATGATCCTGTCACTGAGGCGGAACACCTCGTCAAGGTCAGCACTGACCAGCAGGATCGCACAGCCTGCATTACGCTTCTCAATAATACTTTTGTGGATAAATTCGATAGCACCGACATCCACACCTCTAGTCGGCTGTGCAATGATCAGAATCGGCGTATCAAAGGAGAATTCTCTTGCAACGACTACCTTCTGCATATTTCCGCCTGACAGAGAGCCCACTTTGGTATCCACGCCCGCGCCTCTCATATCGAATTTCTCAAAAAGTTCGTTGGCATATCTGACAATAGAGGATTTTTTCAGATGAATCTTGTATTTGGCAAATTCCGATCTTGTTTCTTTTCCGATAATCAGGTTATCCGTAATGGTGGACTCTGTCGTCACACCGGTTGCGATTCTGTCTTCAGGAATATGAGCAAGTCCCAGTTTGCGGACTTCCCCCGGTTTCATGGAAGCAATATCGGTTCCCGCAACTTTTACGATTCCGCCTTCGATATGACGCATACCTGTGATAGCTTCCAGAAGCTCACTCTGACCATTGCCCTCGATAGCGGCAATTCCCAGAATTTCTCCGGCTCTCACCTGCAGATCTACGCCGCGGACAGCAAGAAGACCCCGATTATCTGCAACCTGCAGATTTTCCACCTCTACCATCACCTGACCGGTCTCTCCGGTCTTTTCGATAGTATCAAAGAGTACTTCTCTTCCTACCATCATTGATGCCAGAATCCGTTCATTGACATCTTTCGTCTCTTCCACCCCCACAAGCTGACCCTGACGCATTACGCCTACTCGGTCAGAGATAGCCATTACCTCGTTGAGTTTATGGGTGATGATAATTACCGTCATGTCTTTTTCGTGAACGATACGTCTGATAACGTCAAAAAGTTCTTCTGTCTCCTGCGGTGTCAGCACTGCCGTAGGCTCGTCCAGAATCAGAATATCTGCGCCTCTGTACAAGGTCTTTAGAATCTCGACCCTCTGCTGCAGGCCTACGCTGATCTCTTCCACCACAACCCTCGGATCTACCACCAGACCGTAATCTTCCACCAGCTTTTCCGTAGCCTTGACCGCACCCTTTAAATCGTAGAAAAATTTTCTCTTTCTCGGCTCCTTGCTGAGTACGATATTCTGCGCTACGGTAAAGGAAGGCACCAGCATGAAGTGCTGATGCACCATACCAACGCCATTTTCAATAGCTTCCGTCGGCGTATGCTTTTCCATCTTCTTTCCCTTGATATAGACATTGCCGCTGGTCGGCGTATTGATTCCGTAAAGCACATTCATCAAAGTGCTCTTTCCGGCTCCGTTCTCACCTACCAGTGCAAACACCTCTCCTTTTCTGATATCAAAGGAAACATTATCGTTTGCCAATACGCCCGGAAACTGCATGGATATGTTCTCAAATCTTACAATAGTGTCTTGCAAAACGATTTCCTCGCATTTCTATAGTTTTTGTTAAAACGAAATTCGGGCGCAGCGCTAACACGCCACGCCCTTCGAATCGGAAAATATCTATCTTACAGTGCAGTATCCACCACGATTGTTCCGTCTTTAATTTTAGCCATTTGTTCATCCAAAGCTGCCAGAACATCATCAGGAACCAGCATTTCCATATCCTCAGAACCGTAGGCTACTTCTACATAATTACCTTCCGAACCTGCGTAGAATACTTCTCCGCCAATCCACTTGCTGTCATCTTCGTAGAATTCATTGACATAATCTACAATGGATTTCTGTACATTCTTAATCATAGAACACAGAATATCATCGGCATACTGTCCGTCACCCAGAGTAATTCTCTGATCCTGGTCAACTCCGATGCACTTGATGCCTAAATCTTTTGCCTTCATGATTGCACCGTTACCGGAACCGCCTGCTGCGCAGAAGATAATATCAGCTCCACGTGTAGCCTGATCCTGTGCATGCTCAGCGCCCAGATTAGTATCTGACCAATCGCCGGTATATCCCTTGATAACCTTTACATCTTTATCCAGATCTTTTCCTGCCTGCAGTGCTCCCTGCTCATATCCTACGTAGAAGTCATTGATTACAGGAATATCGGCTCCACCGATAAAACCTACCACTCCAGTTTCAGTCATGCTGCCTGCAATATAACCTACCAGATAGGAACCCTCGTTCTGCTTGTAGGAAATACATGTCAGATTGGAAATATCTTTGTAATCATCCACAACATTATCGATCCAGATGAATTTTGTATCCGGATATTCTTTAGCAATATCACCGATCATGGTCAATTCAGAACCTACACCAATAACGATCTCTGATTTTTCAGCTGCAGTTCTCAGCTGTGGTTCATACTGAGTTTCATCAGTGTTGCATTCAGTAACATTCACAGTATATCCCTGTTCTTCCAATTCATCCAGTCCGGCTTTTGCAGAGTCATTAAAAGACATATCACCCAGCTGAGTTGCAATAACACCCGTGATCTGAACTCCTTCTTCTTTGTCATCTCCGCCACAGCTTGCCATAAACAGCGACATGGAAAGCACCATTACGGCAACCAGGGCTACTGAAATAAATTTCTTCATCTTCATCCTCCGTAAATATTATTTCTAGCGATAAATATTTCCCTTAAATTTTATCACAATATATTCACATTATCAACAAAATTCCAGTCAGACATGCAATTTTTCTATGACTTCTCCAAAGGCAAAATCAAGCTGCCGTCTGTCATGACAGTCGCTGGAAAGTATCATGGGACAGCCCAGCCTCTCAATCTCCTCAATCAGGTACATGGGCGGATAAGGCCTGCTTCTGTAGCCCCTTGCCATGGCTCCCGTATTGATCTCAAAAATGGGTTTCGTCACTGCCACCTTGGCAAGCGCCTGCATTGCGGCTTTTTTATACCAGCGGGCATCTTCATCGAAGTACCTGTTTCCTTCATTAAACTTGGTGATCAGATCAAAATGTCCCACAATGTCAGCGCCGGTCTTCTCCACCACATCTGCCAGCAGTTCAAAATACCGTTCCGCATAGGCCCTGTAATCGCCGCCAAACAGCCTTTCAACACCTTCTTCCATAACCTGCGCCGTGTTATCCACACTGAGCAGCCGGCCGTCCTTTTCCACGTAATGAAGAGAACCGATAACATAGTCATAGGGATAATCGCTTCCGTTTCCGAAATAATCCCTCTCTATGCCCAGATAGATATCGATTTTTCCCTTGTATTTTTCTTTCAGAGAAAGGACTTCCTGCCTGTATTTTTCAGTATTCTCATGACTCATGCAAAAATCCTCGTCATTGGGCGAATACTCGTGTCCCGAAAAACCGAGGGCCCGGAATCCCTTTGAAAGGGCAGACTTCACCAGTTCTTCGGGACTGTCATTTCCGTCGCAGTAAAAAGTGTGGGTATGCAGATTCACATCACCTTTGGAATTCAACAAAATCATTTCGTCATTTTCTCCTGTTTTACTTTATGATCGATGATATGGCGGGAGGCCAGCTCGTCCATAACCTGATCCACGCTGATGCCCAGCTCCACCATGAGTACCATTACATGATACATCAGATCTGCGATTTCGTAAACAGTCTCTGCACGATCCCCGGCTTTTCCCGCTATGATGACCTCTGTGGATTCTTCTCCCACCTTCTTCAGAATTTTATCCAGACCTTTTTCAAAGAGATAAGACGTGTAGGAGCCTTCCGGCATCTCAGCCTTTCGGCCTTCCAGCATCCTGTAAAGCCCCTTCACTGAAAACCCGGAAGGCAATTCTCCCAGCACCGGAAATTCGAAACAGGAGTCTCCTCCCAGATGACAGGCGGGACCGTCCTTATTTACAGTTATCACAAGAGCGTCCCTGTCACAGTCGGCAATAATGCTGACCACATGCTGAAAGTTCCCGCTGGTTTTTCCTTTTCTCCACAGCTCCTGCCGGGAGCGGGACCAGAAACAGGTTTTCATCTCTCTCATAGTGATTTCAAGACTCTCTCTGTTCATGTAGGTCAGTGTCAACACCTTTTTTGACTCTGCGTCGACCACAATGGCCGGAATCAGTCCTTTTTCATCGAATTTCAGTTCATCTGTCTTTACCATAATCTTATCTCCTTACATTGATACCTTCTGCCGCAAGGGCTGCTTTCAAATCTTCGATAGCCACTTCGCCAAAGTGGAAAATGGATGCCGCAAGACCTGCGTCAATATCGGGAATCTCCCGGAACAGCCTGATAAAATCATCGATACAGCCTGCCCCGCCTGATGCGATAACCGGCACAGAAACCGCATCATTGACAGCCCTGAGCATTTCCAGATCAAATCCTTTTTTTACGCCGTCGGTATCGATACTGTTGACTACAATCTCTCCCGCGCCGTCAGCCTCCCCTCTCTTAATCCACTCAAGAGCGTCCATTCCCGTATCTTCCCGGCCGCCTTTGGCAAACACCCGAAAAGTTCCTCCGACCCGCTTCACATCCACAGACAGCACCACGCACTGATCTCCGTATTTTTTTGCAGCCTCTCGGATAAGATCGGGATTTCTGATGGCTCCCGAATTGACCGATACTTTATCTGCACCGCACTTCAGCACTCGGTCAAAGTCATCGATGGTGTTGATCCCGCCCCCTACAGTCAGCGGAATAAAGATGGTTGATGCCACTTCTTTCAGAATTTCCGTAAACAGCCGGCGTCCTTCAAAAGATGCCGTGATATCATAAAACACCAGCTCGTCGGCTCCGTGTTCACTATAGTATTTTCCCAGTTCCACAGGAGAGGACACATCAGAAAGGCCCTGAAAGTTGACCCCTTTGACCACTCTGCCGTCCTTTACATCCAGACATGGAATAATTCTCTTTGTAATCATCAGAGTTCCCCTTTCTCCGCCGCGAAAAGATCCGCCTGCTCTACTGCTGCTGCAAGGCGAATCGCCTTTTCCAGATCAATATCTCCCGTATAAATCGCTTTGCCGATAATTGCCCCGTAAACTCCCAGATCCAGAAGTGCTGCCACATCCGCCATGGAAGAAACACCTCCGGAAGCCACAATATCCACAGAATATTTTTCAGAAAGCTCCCTGTAAAGTTCCGTACTGGTGCCTGCCATGGCGCCGTCCTTTGAAATATCTGTACAGATAATACAGCTGACACCATCATCTGCCAGACGCGTAAACACCTGATCCACAGAAAGATCAGAGACCTCTGTCCAGCCGTGTACAGCCACATTTCTGCCGGAAATGTCCACGCCTGCTGCAACACGATCGCCGTATTTCTTTATCATCCGAGCCGTAAATTCCGGATCTTTTACCACGACTGTCCCCAGGATCACCCGGAAAACGCCTGCCTCCAGATACCTCACAATGGTTTTTTCATCACGGATGCCTCCCCCGACTTCCACCTTCAGGGAAGTTTCTGACACCAGCCGTTTTATCGCAAGAAAATTGGGAGTTCCCCCGTCTCTGGCGCCATCCAGATCCACCACATGAAGAAACTCGGCTCCTTTCTCTTCAAAGTCTGCGGCAACAGCCGACGGATCTTCTCCGTAAACCGTCATCTTGCCATAGTCTCCTTTGAAAAGGCGGACAACCTTGCCATCTCTCAGATCGATGGCGGGAAAAATTTTCATATGTCTTCCTCCATTACTGTCATCTCTTATCAAACTCGTTTCAGAACATCTGTGATGCGTCTAAAGTTCACAAAAAGCCTTCAGTATTTTCATACCGGTCTCTCCGCTCTTTTCCGGGTGAAACTGAACGCCGTACACATTGTCTGCGGAAACGGCCGCTGTCAGCTCTGCGCCGTAATCCGTCGTCGCAATAGTTGCGCTCTCACAGTCAGTACCGTAATAGGTGTGGACAAAATATACAAAGTCCCCTTCTGAAAGATACCTGAAAATCGGGCTTTTCTTTTCTGTAAAATGCAGTCTGTTCCAGCCAATATGAGGCACCTTGTAACCTTCAGGCACCACGCCTTCCATAGTTCTGACACTGCCGGGAATCAGTCCCAGTCCCCGGTGTTCTCCATATTCAAAACTTTTCTCAAAGAGCAGCTGCATACCCAGACAGATTCCCAGAAGAGGTTTCCTCTCCTTTATCTGACGGCACACCAGTTCTGCCATTCCGCTGTTTCTCAGCTTTTCCGCGGCATCTCCAAAGGCGCCGACTCCCGGCAGAATCAGCTTTTCCGCTCTGTCTATCATCTCAGGATCCTTTGTCAGAATCGCCTCCGCTCCGATGTATCTCAGGGAGCTTTCCAGGGAAAAAATATTTCCCACACCGTAATCAATTATTGCAATCATGATTTCACCTACAGGATTCCTTTCGTCGAAGGAATTTCATCCTGATATCCTTCCTCAATTTTCACTGCCTGCGCCATGGTTCTGCCAAATGCCTTGAACATAGCCTCAATGATATGGTGAGTGTTTTCCCCTGCCAGCTCCCTGAAATGAAGAGTGATTCCGGCTTTTCTCACAAATCCCAGGTAAAACTCCTTCACAAGCTCCGTATCAAAGTTTCCCACCTTCGCTGCAGGAAATTCAACCTGAAAACCCAGACAGTCCCTGCCGGATATATCTGCTGCACACAGCATCAGCGTCTCATCCATAGGAAGTACCATGTGCCCGTATCTGCAGATACCTCTTTTCTCACCCAGCGCCTGCGAAAATGCTTCCCCCAAAGCAATCCCCAAATCTTCCACAGTATGGTGATCATCCACATAAGTGT
This sequence comes from uncultured Eubacteriales bacterium, assembly GCA_949289445.1. Lineage (GTDB taxonomy): Bacteria > Bacillota > Clostridia > Peptostreptococcales > Anaerovoracaceae > Senimuribacter. The sequence continues at coordinate 19,403 of CASEOD010000113.1, read as the reverse complement.
CACCTTTACACAGGATATCCAGATCAAACCGTCCGTGTCTTGCAAAAAGGGTCAGCATATGATCCATAAATCCGCATCCGGTATCCGTCCGGCTCTCTCCTCTGCCGTCCAGATTCAGCTTCAGACAGATCTCCGTTTCTGCCGTTTTTCTGTTAATTTCAGCATTTCTCATATTGTTTCTCCATCCCTTTCTTCCAGTATCTCTTTTACTGCCGTCAGGAACTCTTCCATTTCCTCTTCCGTGCCGACAGTAATCCGGTTATACTCTGTGATTCGCGCCTTGTCAAAATGGCGTACCAGAATGCCCCGATCTCTCAGTTTCTGATAAAGTTCCCTTCCGCCGATTCTGTCGCTTTTGGCAAAGAGAAAATTCGCAGCGGAAGGAAGTACCGAGAAATTCATTTGTGCAAGCTTCTCTGCCGTATATTCCCTTGTTCTCATAATCCGTCTGCAGTTTTCCATATAGTAGCTGTTTTCCCTGACAGCGGCAATTCCGAGAGCCGCTGTCAGACGGTTCACATTGTACGGATTGGTGGAAAACTTGATTCTTTCCAGATCGGCAATCAGTGCCGGAGATGCTGCCGCAAACCCCAGTCTGGCTCCCGCCATGCTTCTTGACTTGGAAAAGGTCTGCACCACCAGCAGATTTTCATATTTGTGAATCAGTGACATTGCACTCTCTGCTCCGAAGTCCACATAAGCCTCATCGATAACTACCACGTGCTCCGGATTCGTCCGGACGATATCCTCAATCCGGTAAAGCGGCAGGGCCTTTCCTGTGGGCGCATTGGGATTTGCGATGACGATCATTCCGTCTCTGCATACATAATCCTGCGGATCAACGGAAAAGTCCTCAGTCAGAGGAATCATACAGTAATCAGTCTGATACAGTTCCGCAAAAACCCGGTAAAATCCATAGGAGATTTCCGGAAAATATATCTTTCCGCCTTCTCCGGCAAATATCATAAAAGCAAAATTCAGAATTTCATCGGAGCCGTTCCCCACAAAGATATTCTCTTTCTGCACTCTGTAGAGGCCTGCGATGGCTTCTTTCAGCCGGACAGAATCAGGGTCCTGATACAGCCTCAGTTGCTCCGGTTCCCGTCCCTTCAGCGCCTTCAGGGTTTCCGGCCCCGGAGGATAAGGCGATTCATTTGTATTGAGTTTGATCAGTCTCTGATCCTTCGGCTGTTCTCCCGGGGTATAGGGGATCAGCTTTCTGTACTGTCTGCTTAAAAATTTACTCATAATCTTCCTCTTTATCTTTCACGCTCCATATTTTCCGACACCTGCTGTGCAAGACTGTCTCTCAGCATTTCCACTGCCCGGGTTTTGAACTGAAATCCTGCCTTATTGGCGATGAGCCTTGCGCTGATTGGTACAATGGTATCAACTACTTCAAGATTGTTTTCTTTCAGCGTCTTCCCTGTTTCCACAATATCCACGATAACATCGGAAAGACCCAGAATCGGTGCAATTTCAATGGAACCGTTCAGCTTGATAATATCAATGTCCCGGCTTTCCTTCTCATAAAACCACTTTGCAATGTTGGGAAATTTTGTGGCCACTTTCAGCGTTCTTTCTGTCTTATCGCGAAATCCGGCTTTTGCCGCCACTGCCATTCTGCATTTTCCCAGATTCAAATCCAGAAGTTCATAGACGTCGGGACTGTATTCCAGCAGAATGTCTTTTCCTGCCACACCGATATCTGCCGCCCCCCGCTCCACATAAATGGTCACATCTGAGGGCTTTACCCAGAAATAACGAACCCCCGCTTCCGGATTTTCAAAAATCAGTTTCCTGTTGTCCTCTTTTATAGAGGGGCAGGGGAATCCCGCCTGTTCAAACATATCATAAACCTTTTTCCCCAGTCTGCCCTTCGGCAGAGCTACGTTAATCATTTCTTTCAAGGATTGTTACCTCCCCATCTTCCAGCCTGATCAGTTTTCTGCAGGAGACGCCGGGCGGCAGAGTCCGTTCCACCAGCACGCTCTCCCCCGCTTCCCGCATGGCTCTTGCTTCCTGCATCACAAGACGCAGATCGTCATTGTCCTCATAAAGAAAGACCACATCGAAGTCAAATTCATTTTCTCTGACATCGAGACGGTCCAAAGAATCCAGATATACAGCAAAGCCAATGGCTCCTGTTTTCTTTCCCATTCGTTCCATCAGGCCGTCATACCGGCCGCCTGACAGAATACTGTTTGGAATGCCCTTTACAAATCCCTTATACAGTATTCCGCTGTAATAAGACATATCATTTACGATGGAAAAGTCAATATTGATATTTTTTGCCAGCCTGTTTGCCGCCAGTATGCTGCAGACGGTTTCCAGTTCCTCCACCGTCTCCTTCGCCTTTCCGGTAAATCCCGCCTTTTTCAGAACAGACAGGACTTTCCGCCAGCTGCCGTAAGTTGTCACCAGCAATTCAATGGACCTGTATATTTGTTCATCTATTTGATGCTCACCGCAAAGTCTCTGAATCTCATGGAGATTCTTCTGCCCGATGCAGTTCAGAATCTGTTTCTTCAAAGCTTCCTCAAGAGGCTGCATCACTGCCTCCAGAAGCCCCATATGTGAAATCTCCAGAACATAGCCGGGACTTATGGCCGCCAGACTTTTGGCAGCAAGCGCTGTCACTTCACAGATATGGTACAGATCGATATCTCCCATGCATTCCAGTCCGGTCTGCAGAATTTCTTTGTAGGTATGGGCTGATTTTGATGCACGGTAAATATTCTCACTATAATAAATCTTCTCCACATACCCGCAGGTATGATGGTAGTTTTTAATAATAGAGAGAGTCAGATCCGGTTTCAGTGCCATAAGCCTGCCGTTGTCGTTAAAAGTGATGATGCTGTCCGCCTCGAGAAACTCCTTGTTTCTCACGTACAGATCGTATTCCTCGAATTTGCCCATCTTAAACTGTCTGTAGCCGTACTTCTGATACAGATTTCTCAGCTCAAAGGTGGCAATCTCTTCATTTTTCATCAGGTTTCTGCTGATTCTCATGTCTCTCTTTCGGCTCCTTTCCTTTCACACTTTATCATAGTAACATATTAAAGTGCAAAGTCAAGAGAAAATCCCGAAATTTTTCATAAAAAGAACACGCACAGCTGCGTAAAACACAGATTTGAAAATCCATCCGTTCTATGTCTGTAAACCTGTCCTGCGGTTCTGCAAAAAATAAAAAAGACCGATAACCGCTGTCGCAGCACCGATCTTCACCGGCTCTTCACTGCCGCTGTTTCTTGCCCTCCCTGCTGCAGCTGTCAAACCGCATACAGCTGCTGCAGTTGAAACCGCATCCGATTTCTCCGGTACTCACAAATTCCCGTTCTTCATTCTCGTTCATCTGCGCGCTCTTCTCAGCAAAGAACACTGCCGAAAAAGCGAGTACGCCCAGAATAACACCGGCAATGAGAATATATCCGATATGACTGATAAAATACTCCATGATTCTGTTTCCTCCGGATTTCACAACTTTATTCATGATACCATGTCTGTCAGTTTCTGTAAAGCTTTCACCCTAACAAAACTTTCTTCTCTTCAGACAAATATTGTTGACATATAACCGTACTACTAATATAATACAGTTAAAGAGATCGTATTACTCTCGTAATACAGTTCTGTTCAGAAAGGAGACGGATTGTTGATATCTTTTGGAGATTTCAGAATCCGGGACGGAAGTCCTGTTTATCTGCAGATTATCGACTTTATCGAGCGAGGGATTGCTGCGGACATCATAAAAGACGGAGATGAACTGCCGTCCAGAAGAATTCTTTCTGCCTTTCTCGGCATCAATCCCAATACCGTGCAGAAGGCCTGCCGCATTCTGGAAGAGCGGGGCATCATAGAATCCCGCAGCGGTTCCAAAAGTCTGGTCACTGTAGACGAAAAGCAGAAAGCCGCAATCCGCCGGAGACTGATCTCCGAAGCGGCGGCAGCCCTGGTGGAGAATATGAAACAGATGGGAATGTCCCGTGAAGACACCGTTGCCTTAATTGAGGCAGTCTGGAAGGAGGATGAGAGATGAGAGGCTTTATTTCTGTGTTCGCCCTGATGGCAAGATCCACATTGCTCCGATGCGTGGGGATCATTTGTGCCATGACAGCGCTGGAGTCGGGATTCTTCTTTTACATGATGGAAAGGCAGAGTCCGGCCATGGGGTTAGAAGAAATCCTGGAACACTGGTTTTTTATTTCACAGTGGAACTGGGCTTTTTAATAATAGCGGAACTTCTGGCAAGCCCCTTTTCCCTTAAAGGGAGCAACTGCTTCTATACACTGAAAAGGCTTCCCGCATCCCGCCGCCAAATTACTGTGGCCTGCAGTCTTTACAGCCTGTGCATACTGCTGTCTGTCATTGCCGTACAGACCGTACTGTTTTTCGCCTTTTGCCAGATATCCGAGTTCCGGTATCAGCACAGTGCCGGCATACATGCTGTCTTTCTGGCCTTTGTCCGCTGTCCCCTGATCATGTCCATTCTGCCTGTTTTCCAGCCCCTTGTGATGCTGAGAAACATGCTGGCGCTGGCCTGTGTCAGTCTTACAGCGGGAACGGGTGTGACGCTTCAACATAAGAACTGGGCTCCATCTGCGCTGCTTTTGCTTCTGATCTTCTGGCTGAGAGAAACAAGTTATTTCCTGCTCTTTATAGGTATTCTCGGTTATGCTGTTTTTCTCGCGTTCCTGATCTTCAGACTGTTCAGAACAACAGAAGAAGATGACGGCTTTGAGGAGAAGAATTCTTTTGAAACAGTATCGGGAGGTGAAAATTATGCGTAAAGCCGCAGTACTGACCGGTTTTATCGCACTGCTTTCAGTTTTTCTCATAGCAGGCATTTTTCTTACAGTAAAAAATAAAAGCAATGATATTGAAATTACAGAAGAAGTGATTGCCGGTGATCCAGCTTATGCCGAAGGTCTGTCCGTAGAATTCGGCGCGGCAGACAATATGGCCTCTGACAACCGATGGACCGTTTCCTATGCCCTGCGGCAGGGCGGAGCACCTGCAGTCAAAGCCGAATTTCACAAGAAGATCCTGCCGTCTGATTCGAAAGAGACTGCAGCGCCTGATGTCTGTCTGACCGCATGCCCTGCGGACGCAGTCTGTTTCACCATGGCAGAGGCTGTCAGTGACTATCCGTTTCTGGCAGAGGCGCTGGAAGAAACCGCATCAGAGACAGAGCCCGGAAAAACCTGCCGAAAAGAGTTTTTCCTCCGGGATTATACCGCGAATCTGCCTGTAGAATTTTTTTCTGAGGACAGCATAAAAAGAACCCAGCTGAACACTGACAGTTCCGGCAAAAGAAAAGACTTTTCCCATTTTGCTCTTCCCACACCCGAAGACTGCAAAGTCTCAGTGGAAATTAAGAAGAACAAATCAGATGAAGTCATTTCCGTTTCCCTTTCCCTTTCTTCCGTCGGCCTCAGCTGTTTTGACAGCCGGGGCATCTTCTGTGAGAACGGTATCTGTGTTTCGGTAACAAGTCCTGAGAAGACAGAATCAAACGGTTCGGATGCAATACCGGCAATTCCCAATACCCTGTGCGGGATTCACTTCATTCCCTATGAAGAGCAGAACAAAAGCGGAAAGAGACTGTATTACCGTCCGGATATGGATGATGCGCAGCTGATTTATCCTATGAAAAAGGATGACGAAGTGCTGAAACTCATGGAAGATCCGGAAAACCGGGAACTGATACTCATTTTAAGGGAAAAGGATACCACCGTTGTCAGCTTTATAGACGCAGAAACTATGAAGGTAAAGCAGCGGCTGAGCATGGATAAAAATATTTCTCAAAGCAGGCTGTCCTGCTGCAGGCTTTTTAACGGGTCTCTCCTGCTGTTCACCGATCAGGGGAATTTTACTCTGATCTATAAAATGGATAATGCTTACCGGACTCTCTCCGGAAGTTTCTCCCGAGGAGGACTGACTCCCGCAGGACTGCTACTTTATAGCGACACCCTGGTTATTACTGCTGCTGCAGATGAGGCTGCGCCCATCAATCACTATCTTCTGATCTGTGATGAAACCGGAACCCTTTACGAAGGATTCTACCGGTTCAGCCTGCAGAGTGATACAATTACTCAGGAAAGCAGCAGTGTGATTCAGGACCTATGGGAGGAAAATCCCATGAGCATCAGAAGGAGGGATCCGTCATGATTCATCCGGCCGCAAAGATTGTCGGAGAGAAATCCGTTTTTCACAATGTTCCTGCCCTTTCCGGCTTTTTCCCTCCGGGATTTGCCTGGAAGCAGGAGATTCAGTGGGATATAGCGGGACTTATTCTCAGTTTTCTCTACAGTCTCTTTGTTTTCGGCACCCGTTTTTCCCGGAATCTGGAAAGGCTGTATGTTCCGGGCTCCGCGCCGAAGATACTTTTAGAAGGCGCACAAATGACCGATTTTATCCGGATTTTTCACGGCTGTCTACTGGGGTTTTTTATCCTGATGTTCTGGTGTGTTCCTCAGACAGTGCTTCATTACCGTTATCATTATCAGGGCAGCAAAAGTATCTATCTGATGCGTCGTCTGCCCCGCCGGGGAGAGCTGCATAAAAGATGCGTTGCAGCGCCTGCTGCCGTACTGCTTTTAACCGGATTTGCAGCTTTTGTCACCACGCTGTTATTCTTTGGTATCTATCATCTGCTTACGCCGGATACCGCTCTGGCGCCGGATCAGTGGCACAAACTCTGGAATGGGGGAGGGATATTATGATTGAAATAAAAAATTTAAGTAAAAAATACGGAAAAAAATATGCACTGGCAGATATTTCTCTGCAGATTCAACAAGGAGAGATTATTGGTCTCTTTGGCGAAAACGGTGCAGGCAAGACGACTTTCATGAAAAGTATTTTGGGATTTCACCGGTTTCAGGGGTCTGTCACCCTCGACGGTATGCCCATCAGCACAGAGAATATCGGCCGCATCTCTTTTGCAACCGTGGAACATTCTTTTTTCCCAAACCTGACTCCGAGAAGCCATATGGAATTTTATCAGATGCTTTTTCCGTCTTTCCGGAAAAAACGCTTTACAGCGCTGATGAATTTCTTCGAACTGAGGGACAATGTACCGCTCAGGCATTTTTCAACAGGACAGCAGAATCAGTTCGAAGTGATTCTTGCTCTTTCTCAGGGCGCTGATTATATACTGATGGACGAACCTTTCTCTGGAAACGACGTGTTCAACCGAAAGGATTTTTACAAAGTACTTCTGGGTATTCTGGAGCCTTCAGAGACGGTAATCCTGTCAACTCATCTTCTGGAAGAAGTAGACAGTTTTATCAGCAGAGCTCTGCTTTTACATCAGGGCAGACTTATCGGTGACAGAGAAACGGAAGAACTGGAAGATGAGGGTATCTCACTGATGGACTTCGTCAGGAAGGCTTATGACTACAGACAGGATCGGGTCAGCCAAATGATATCTGAACTGGAAAACTGAGAAAAAGCACGGCTTCGCCTTTTTTACAGGGGCAGAAAAGCCGTGCTTTTTTAGACAATCACTGCCGGGAAACAACTGCTCTCAGAAAACAGATATGGTTAAGACGCAGACTTAATTGTAACCGGGACTATTCGCCGTGAGAAACTGCAGAGCGTTTCATGAGAATCAGCGCAGCAATAAACGTAACCGCTTCTGTAACAGGAACCGCAAGCCAGACACCGGTCATGCCCCACAGCTTTGACAGTCCAAAGGCCATAGGAGCAATCACAGCAAGGCCTCGCAGAAGAGAAATGAGAAATCCCTTTTCAGCCTGCTCCATTGCGCTGAAATAGCCTGTCAGCGCAATATTCACACCGGCAAAAAAGAAACTGAGAAAGTATATCCGCAGTCCTTCCTCTGCAATGGACTGCAGGAAAGGATCTCCATCCTCATTGAACGCTCCCACAATCTGCTCCGTAAACAGAAAAGCCGCCAGAATCAGAACCGCTGCAAGACTTACAGCCGTAACGACAGTATCTTTACGTATGATTTTCAGCTGCTCCGAAATTCCTTTACCGTAATATTCACTGACCAGAGGCTGTATGCCCTGGGCGATTCCCGTAAATATCGCGACAGCAAACAGAGCCACATTTGCAACAATGCCATAAGCTGCTACTGCAGTGTTGCCTCCCAGTCCCAGAAACAGAAAATTAAACACCATGAGGACAATCCCTACAGACAGCTCATTGACCATAGAAGAAATTCCAAGTCTGCAGAAATCCGCAAATAAAGCCGCCGCCTTACGTACCGTTCCCACAGCCCGGGGGCCCGTAAAGCGAAACCTGTTCTTCTTCTGTATAAAGTGCAGTGACAGCACACAGAGACTGATGATCGGGGCAAGTCCTGTTGCCGCTGCCGCGCCGAACATAGACCAGCCAAAAGGATAAATAAAAACATAGTCGAGTATCACATTGGATGCATTTGAAACAAGCAGCGCCACTGCTGCCAGCTTGGGATTATGATCATTTCTCACAAAAGCCACAAGAATATGATTGGAAATATAAAAGGGAGCACAGGACAGAATCACCCGGAGGTATTCCGCCGTCATGTCAAGAATCTCCCCTTTCGCGCCAAGAGCTGCTGAGAGAGGAAAGACAAACAGATTCCCCATAATAACGATGAGCACACCGATACAGATACCGAAAATCAGTGCCGATGAGAATACCGTATTTCCCCGGTCTGCTTCACCTCTCGATAAACAGATTCCGTATCTGGTTCCGCTTCCGATGGCCAGAAGCAGTCCTACCGACTGCTGATAACTGAAAACAGAAATAGCCAGATTCAGAGCAGTAAGTCCGTCTGCGCCGACACCGTTAGCCACAAAAAAAGTATCCGCCACAATATAACAGGAACTGCCCAGCATGGCAAGAATATTCAGAAATACATATTTGGCAAATTTTACTCTTCCATCCGGATCAATCATGCCTGTGCATCCGGACTTCATCATGTCAAGTTGTGTCTTTTTTTCCATAAAACGCTCCATCCATCAGTTTTTTAAAAAAAAGTGCCCCCGGGCTTCTGCTGACGACCTACCGAAACCCGCAAGGCACTTTCATTCACCTACCCGGTGGCAGGTGAGAAGTTTTTTTATTCAACTGCTGTTATTATACCCTATATCCTCCGGAAATTCAACATAGTTTAAATTTTGACGCATAAATTCTCAGTTTCAATCAAGCGCTGTGCCCGCCGTTCTGAACCGGAACAGGCGGTTTTCCGGAAGCAGAATCAGGAATATTCAGACGCTGTTCCATTTGTAAAATATAACTGTATTTTTCACCGTAAAAGCTAAGAGAGAGACATCTGAGTCTCTCTCTTTTTCTTGATTATTTATAGGCCTGTTCCACTGCAACCGCAACGGCTACAGAGGCGCCAACCATCGGGTTGTTGCCCATGCCCAGGAATCCCATCATTTCAACGTGCGCAGGTACTGAGGATGACCCTGCGAACTGTGCGTCGGAATGCATTCTTCCCATGGTATCTGTCATGCCGTAAGAAGAAGGACCTGCCGCCATGTTGTCCGGATGCAGCGTTCTTCCCGTACCTCCGCCGGAAGCCACAGAGAAGTATTTCTTTCCTTCAAGAATTCTTTCTTTCTTGTAGGTGCCTGCCACCGGATGCTGGAATCTGGTCGGATTGGTAGAGTTCCCCGTAATGGAAACATCTACGTTCTCATGATGCATGATTGCCACGCCTTCTCTGACATCAAAGGCTCCATAGCACTTAACCTTTGCTCTGTCTCCGTCAGAATAAGGAGTTTCTCTGACAATCTTCAACTCTCCCGTATAGAAGTCAAAGTCTGTCTGCACATAGGTAAAGCCGTTGATTCTGGAAATAATGAGAGCAGCATCCTTGCCGAGGCCGTTCAGGATAACTCTCAGCGGTTTAGTTCTCACCTTGTTGGCAGAATTGGCAATACCGATGGCGCCTTCTGCTGCCGCGAAAGATTCGTGCCCAGCAAGAAAAGCAAAGCATTCTGTATCTTCAGAAAGCAGCATGGAAGCCAGATTTCCATGACCGATACCCACCTTTCTGTCATCTGCAACGGAACCCGGGATGCAGAAAGCCTGCAGACCTTCTCCGATGGCCTTTGCCGCTTCTGCCGCTGTAACCATGCCCTTTTTCATGGCAATGGCAGCCCCCAGGACATAGGCCCAGCATGCATCTTCAAAACAGATTGGCTGAATCCCCTTAACGATCTCATAAGGATCAAAACCTTTGTCCACACACATTTTCCGTGCCGCTTCAAGACTTTCAATTCCATATTCTTTCATAACCGCTTCAATACCGGCGATTCTTCTATCGTAGTTTTCAAACAGTTCCATATCGGCACCCCCTATTCCTTGCGCGGATCAATTTTTCTGACCGCTTCGTTAAACCTGCCATAGATACCGCTGGCTTTTTCAATAGCTTCCATCGGCTCTGTACCGCCTTTGATAAAGTCCATCATCTTGCCGATGTTTACATACTTATAGCCGATAATATTGTCGTTTTCATCCAGTCCCTGCTCCAGAATATAGCCTTCTGCCAGTTCCAGATATCTCGGACCTCTTGCCGCTGTGGAATAAATGGTTCCCACCTGGCTTCTGGTCCCCTTGCCCAAATCTTCAAGTCCGGCGCCAATGGCGAGTCCGCCTTCTGAAAATGCAGACTGGGTTCTGCCGTAAACAATCTGCAGGAACAGCTCTCTCATGGCAGTATTTATCGCATCACAGACAAGGTCTGTGTTCAATGCCTCTAATATCGTTTTTCCTACCAGAATTTCACCCGCCATAGCGGCTGAGTGGGTCATGCCTGAACATCCCAGCGTCTCAATCAGCGCTTCCTGAATCACACCGTCCTTTACATTGAGAGTCAGTTTACATGCTCCCTGCTGCGGCGCACACCAGCCGACACCGTGGGTCAAGCCTGAGATGTCGGAAACCTCTTTTGCCTGCACCCATTTCCCCTCTTCAGGAATCGGTGACGGACCATGGTTTGCATCTCGTCCAACGATACACATATTTTCTACTTCTTTCGTATAGATCATGTTCTACCTCCGTTCAGTATCGTAGCCCTCTGCGGGTACTATCATCAGTATAACATTGCGAAGTTATTTATTCAACTGGTTTTAACTGTCTACCATATGTCTGAGACTGCGCAGGAAAGATTATTTCAAAAAAACAATAACAGAATGAAAAAAAAATTTGAAAAAGTGAAACTTTTTTACATTTTTTACGCTCTAATACAGTAGAAGATGCATCTATTATAAAAAGAAAGTCTTTTTTTGATGTTTTCATTATTTTCAGGGAGGACTACTGTCTGTAGCACCTGACAGAAGAGCTTAGATCATTTACGCAAGGAGGAGACAAAAAAATGAACTTGGAAACGCAACAACAAGTCGCAGACAACATCAAATACCTAAGACACGTATTTGGCTATACGCAGGACGATATCGCAAAAGTCGTTCACCTCTCACGATCTACTTACGCACAGTTCGAGCTGGGAAGAAAAATCCCTACGGCAGATACACTGCTGGCACTCTCAGATTTTTATAACGTAAGTGTCGATACAATTCTGCAGATAGATGCAAAGAAAGTTATCAATGATGTAGTTTTTTCTGATCAGTGTAAAAAACAGCTGTCACAGCTTTTGGATGCTTTTTATCATCTGTCTGATGACAGCCGCAAACAGCTTCTGACAAAAGCAAGATCCCTGATTCATGAAGAAGAGCACGGCGCCATACCGAGCTTAGGTCACGCCCTGTAAATCTTGTATCGTCAAAAGGCCGCAGGCCCTGAAAAACGGCAGCCTGCGGCTCTTTTCGTCTTATTCCGGAAGTTCTCCCACAAGAGCCTCCAACAGATCATGTATGGTGATGATCCCTGACAAGCCGCCGTATTCGTCGATAACGACGGCAAAATACGTGCCCGATAGCTTCATCTGGCGAAGCAGAACGTTTGCCTTTACTGTTTCAGGCACAAAGTAAGGCTTTTCTACCGCCTGTTCTAAGATTTTCTCCAGACTTCGCTCTTCCATACGAAAATAGTCTTTCGTATTCAGCACACCCAGAACCTGATCTGCAGTCTTACCGCAGACAGGATAATAACTGTGCCGTGTTCCGTAAATAATGCTTTCCCATTCCTCAGCAGAGTCCTCTTTGCTGAGCCAGATAACGTCCAGCCTGTGAGTCAGCAGTTCCTCAGCTGTTCTGTCATCAAATTCAAAGATATTTTCCAGCATTTCACTTTCATCTTCATCGATAACCCCCTGCTGTTTTCCTTCTGACAGAAGCATCCGAATTTCTTCCTCGGTAACCTTGTCATCATCTTCATGAGGGTTGATTCCGATGAGTCTTAAAATAAAGTTGGTTGAAACGGTAAGCAGGAACACCAGTGGTGCGAACACTTTGGAAACCCCGTGCAGCAGTCCTGAAATGCCCAGCGCAAGGCTGTCAGCCTTTTTCATGGCGATACGTTTAGGCACCAGTTCTCCGAAAACCAGGTTAAAATAAGCCAGAATCAATGTAATCACGATAACGGAAACAGATTTTAAGACACTTTCCGAAATACCGATTCCCAGATCGGTCAGCACCTTCACCAGCGGCTCTGCAAAGCTTTCCGCAGCGAAAGCACTACCCAGAAGTCCTGCCAGCGTGATCGCCACCTGAATGGTTGCCAGAAACCTTGCAGGCTGCTGCGTCAATGCCGCAAGCCTTTTTGCCCTCTTGTCTCCTTCTTCCGCCAGATGACGCAGCCTGGTTTCATTCATAGAAATCACGGCAATTTCCGCACTGGCAAAGGTTGCGTTTAAAAAGATCAGTACAATTTGTAAAATAATCGGTCCAGTCATTTTTTCTTCCTCCAAATAATGTAGCTAGTATCTGCAAAATTACAAAAAGATATAGCCCGCGACAAAGATTGTCCGGACTATATCTTTACATATACATAACACTACATGGAGAACTTTTGCAATTCAGTAAATCAGTTGTTTGGTGACTGTGATAGTCGTCCATGATTTGTAATCCCACCTTTCTTACGCACAAATCATAGCATAAACAGGCACAGCAGGCAATTAAACTTTAGTTCTATTTTTGCTGTTTTCTGCAATTTCTGCACAGTCCGTAAAGCACCGAACCGCGGCACTGCAGCAGAAAACCATGATCGGTTGCAATATGTTCCGAAATTTCATCCATAAAGTGACAGTCCAGATGTTCTACAGCTCCGCATCCGGTACACTTGAGATGAAGGTGCTCGTCACATTTGTGGTTTCGCTCCACATACTGGTAAGTTGCCGTTCCTTTCTCATCCGGCGCATATTTCACAAGATTGCCGTCCTGTTCCAGCTTATCCAGATATCGGTATACAGTAGTAATACTGACCGGACAGCCGTTATTCTCCATGTATCTGCTGATATCTCCTGCACTGACACTTCGATCGGCAGCAGACAGCAGATACTCTTTTATCTTTGCTCTGCTGCCTGTATGATATTCCTTTTTTGTCATAATCCGCTCCTAAAACTTTTTGATTACTTCTAAAAAGTGATTCCAAGAAATTCAATCACCACTCCCCATACTACCCCGGCCGCATAAAGCAGTGCCGCGATAATAAAATTTTCATGGATATGCCGGTTCTCTTTAAACAGAACCAGAAGACCCATTCCCGCGCTGACTAAAAGCCCGCTGAACATCGGACCGGTGCCGATAATTCCATCAAGATACAGCTGTGTAATTGCCACTGAAGCGGCACAGTTGGGAATCAGCCCCACCAATGCAGCTACAGCCTGTCCCAAAACAGGAACATCCGAAAAAAGACGATAAAGACTGTCCTCACCGATCAGCGCAATCGCACTGCCGATTACCAGGGAAATGACAAAGATAAAGAAAAAAACTTTCAATGTGTGCGTGACAGCATCAATCAGAATGCTTCCTCCGCAGCTGCACGATTCCGCAGGCATTTCAAACTCTTTAGGCATCTTATGTCTTCTTGCAAGCCAGCCGAACAGAAATTCAATGAGGAATCCGCTGATTACAGCGATTATTACCTTCAGCACAAGTATTTTTACAATGGTCGAAATCTCCACCTTTTCAGAAATCAGAATCGGCAGCATTTCATCAGAAGTAGACATATAAACGGCAACCAGGGTTCCCAGAGTTACCACTCTGTTCATATAAAAATAAGAAGCCGCCGCCGAAAATCCGCACTGTGGAAAGGCTCCCAGAAGACTTCCCCACACCGGTCCCAGTTTCCCGGCTTCCCTGATAATTTCTTTTGTTCTGTGTCCCGACGCTCTCTCCAGAATTCCCATAGCCAGATAGGTCAAAAATAAAAACGGCACCAGCCGCAGACTGTCCAGCAGAGCGTCCAGAATAACTTCTGTCATGGCATCTCCTCATATTTTTATAAATTTGCAACTCATTTGCATTTTTATTATACCATGACAGCTGCAAAAGTCAACAGCAGGACCATCCGGAAATCGTTTGAAACCAATGGGCTGCGAAAACCCAACCCATATGCTGCAAAATCAGTGATTGGGTTAAGCTCGGCAGAATTTACCCCGGATATGCCCGGCAGGCAGCTTTCTGCAAACAAAAGAAATCCATACACAAAAAGAGCTGACGCTTCGTTGCGGCAGCTCTGTACTTTTTACGGTTTACTGCTGTTTACAGCATTCATATCCACTGTCAATATAGTGACAGATCGTGCGCACAGTAAAATTCCTCTCACTGCACATGCTGCACCGGCAGACAGATTCTTCAGAATCCTCGGGCAGCACAAATGAGATACATCTTACAAGAATATCCGCACATTGAGACTGATGATGAGCCGGAATTTCCATCACTTTCATACCTCTGCGGTGTTCCTCACCCTCTTCGTCCAGCTCATTCAGAATCACAGCAAGTGCCACTCTCCTGCCGGGGCATACTCGGCTGAGATTCAGATCAAGCTGTAATATTCGTCCCTGAGAAGCCAGATAAATATCTCCCGCTGAATATTCAGCAACATCACTGCATCCTTCCATGTTTATCGAGATGGGTTCCGGACATGGTTCCGGGTAAACGACTGTGTCGCATGTGATCTCAACCATCGGATTCGGAAAATTAACTGTATTTCCTTCCGCATCAGAATAGAGTACTGACTCATTGACCGGTATCAGTCCCTGAGACCCGTCAACATGTTTCACCGTAAACTGTAAAGATGCGCCTTCATTACCTTCAACACCCAGCGCCCCAATATTCCAGCGCAGCGCCGTACTGTTCAGGATACTGACCGTGCCGACGGTAGGCTGAGCAACATTAACCAATTTGAAATTGTCATGAAGTATCTCATCAATTACAATATCCGTCGCTCCCGGCTTTGAAATGTTCTTTGCGAGATCGGCAAAAATCCGTTCCAAATCAGATGCAGTAGGTGCAACTGCAGTATGTGAGGCATCCGGATCGGAGGCCCAGTCATTTAATGCTGCGATATCAATACCGTCGTTTCCGACAAGCCCGATTGCATAAATCACTGCGCCTGCAGCTTTGGCTGCCGCAGCAGCCTGTGACGGCGGAGCTCCGGCTGTAGTCTTACCGTCTGTAAACATCACCATGACTTTAGCATTATCCGATGTAGGATCAAAAAGTTCAAACGCCTTGGAAAAAGCATCACTGTGATTAGTGAACCCCGCCGCAGTCAGATCTTCTGCGGCTGCTTTCAGTTCAGACACAGACGTAACCAGCTGTGTATCTGCCGAGGCAGTGTCCGAAAAGCTGACCACGGCCATTCGGCTTCCCGATCCCAGATTACCGTCCTGTATACTGTCAGTTGCTTCATCGATTATATCGATAAACTTGTTTACACCCAGCTTCAGCTTTTCCAGCGGCTCTCCTTCCATACTTCCGGAGCGGTCCAGAATCAGCACGATATCTGTCGGATTGTCTGCGATATCCGGTGCCGCAGACAAGGTCAGGCTGACAGTAAACTCTCCTCCGCAATTGACAGTATCTGAACTGATCAGTTTATTTGAATTTGTAATACCCATTCTATCCCTCCATTGATTCAGGTCTTTTTCGGATCCTCCTTCAACATATTCAGGAAATTCCCGGAGGGTGATTGTTTAACGGATAAATTCTCTTAAACCATGATTGCTGCTGAAAATATACCGCTGTCATTCATCATCAGCCTTTCAGTCTGCATGAATACTTTATACAGCAAAACGCCGGCATCTGCCGGCGTTCATGTCGATTCTCCGTCCGTACTGCACGGAAACTGCTATTCTTTTATGTTCATCTTCTCCAGAATTTTGTCTGCCACAGCTTTCGCCACCTGATCCTTTCCCATGAGCGACAGCTGCTCAGCACCTTCTTCAGTGATCAGAGTCACCAGGTTCGTATCCGTACCGAAACCGGCTCCGTCATCTTTCAGATTGTTGGCAACGATCATGTCAGCATTTTTACGTTTCAGCTTGGCCGTGGAATTTTCCAGCATATTCTCTGTTTCCATGGAAAAACCACAGAGAAACTGACCCTGTCTCTTGTGCTCTCCAAGATATTTCAGAATATCTCTGGTACGTTTCATCGGTATGGACAAATCACCGTCTTTTTTCTTTACTTTCTCCCGGCTGACCTCTGCCGGGGTATAATCGCTGACTGCTGCAGCTTTGATAATAATATCCATTTCTTCACTGCGGCTTGTTACAGCCTCAAACATATCTGCGGCGCTTTCCACAGGTATAATCTCAATAAACATAGGAATTTTACAGCTGGTCTGGGCTTTGACCACCGTCACCTCAGCACCGCGCAGCATGCACTCTCTTGCCAGCGCAAATCCCATTTTCCCCGTAGAATGATTGGTAATAAACCGGACGGGATCCATTGCCTCTCTGGTAGCACCTGCTGTGATCAGCACTTTTTTCCCGATCATGTCTTTCTCACGAGAAATCGCTTTTTCTATATACTGAAACAAAACATCAGGTTCAGGCATTTTCCCCGGTCCTGTATCCCCGCAGGCAAGATATCCTGTAGCCGGACGGATTACCTCAATTCCATACTTCTCCAGCAAATCAATATTATCCTGCGTCACAGGGTTTTCATACATGGCCGTATTCATGGCCGGCGACACGATCTTGGGACATTTGGCCGCCAGAAATGTGGTGGTCAGCATGTCATCAGCCAGTCCGTGAGCCATTTTTGCCATGACGTTGGCTGTAGCCGGCGCAACCATAAACACGTCGGCTTTCTTGGCCAGAGACACATGTTTCACATCGAACTTGAAATTCCGTTCAAAGGTGTCGACTACACATTTGTTGCCGGTCAGCGTTTCAAACGTAAGAGGATGTATAAAATTACGGGCATGTTCCGTCATGATCACATGTACCTCTGCCCCTGTTTTGACCAGACTGCTGACCAGACAGGCTGTTTTATAAGCGGCGATTCCTCCGCTGACTCCAATGAGAACGGTTTTATCCTTTAGCATCTTTCTTTCTCCTTGTCTTTGCAATGGAAATAGTATACCACCCCCCGCCGGCGATTTCAACTGTAAAGACGCTTTTCAGACTTTATGAAGAAAGAGGTGCTGCCAGATACCGAAAAGGATGTATCAGCGTTCGAGAAAAAATTCATCAGTCGGCACTTACCCGAGAACAGAAGAATTGAACCTGTTTTAATCGGCTGAGTTTTTCGGCTTAAACTGAACCGACAGGTCGATTAACCATACTGAATTATTTCAGTAAAAATGAGTATAAAAAATAAAGCAAAACAGCTCGTCCGAAGCTTAAATTTACTATTTTTTGCCATATTTTATACTTGAATTACTCGAAACAGTAAAAAAGTGTATAAAAATCTTCAATACACATATACTCAAAATCTCTGTTTTATAATTCTCCGGTTAACAAACTTTCATATTTATACTCAACGCAGTGTTTATTCTGTTTTTCGGTTAATTGCAGTTCTGATCGCAGTGCCATGTTTCAAAGATAATACTAAAACCGGACGCAGTCTGTTCTTTTCTCAATAAAATACCGCTACCGGTAGATATATCATTATCTATCAGCAGCGGCACTGTTTTATGAATTCTTAATTGCAGACAGAGAAAAATACATTATTTCACCAGTCTCCATGCTTTTGTGGACCACTGGGTGTATACGGTTTCGCCTGCAATGTCTCTCACGCCGCGAACCTTGTAATAGTATCTGGTTCCTTTTTTCAGTTCCTTGGTATTCTTGTACCAGCCTGTGATTCCGCCCTGCTTCGTCTCAAAGTATGGCTCTGTTCCGAATCCGCTGTACCTCTTGGTGGATTTGTAAACTTCATAGTAATCCACCTTGTAGCCCAGAGATTTCTTCCAGTTCAGCCTGATAAAGCCATCGCCCAGAGTTGAGGTCAGTTTGATGGTGGTGTTCTTTACGCCTTCTTTCAGGCGGGCCTTCTGTCTCCTTCTCCGATATAATGTTTCTCTCCAAAGGCTTTGGATTTATCCTTACAATTCGTCTCCTTTCCGCAGCTGCAAACTCCTACACATATTTTCTCATGTATTTCAGTGCGTTCTTTTCCAGTCTGGATACCTGCGCCTGACTGATAGAAATTTCCTCCGCCACCTCCATCTGTGTCTTCCCCTCAAAGAACCGCATTTTCAGAATGTGCCGTTCTCTCGGGGACAGTTTGTTCATAGCTTCCGACAGAGAAATATTCTCGATCCATTTTTCATCAGTGTTTTTGGTATCCTGCACCTGATCCATGACAAAAACAGCATCTCCATCATCGTGGAACACAGGCTCAAAGAGGGATACCGGTTCCTGGATGGAATCCAGGGCAAGCACCACATCTTCTCTGGGCACCTCGATTTCTTCGGCAATTTCCGTAACAGACGGTTCTCTGGACAGACTGTTGGAAAGCCGCTCCTTTGCCTGCAGGGCCTTATAGGCAATGTCCCTGAGAGATCTGGATACTCTGATGCTGTTGTTGTCACGAAGATATCTGCGTACTTCACCAATAATCATAGGCACCGCATAAGTGGAAAACTTTACACCATGACTCAGGTCAAAATTATCCAGAGCTTTAATCAGTCCGATACATCCCACCTGAAAAAGATCGTCCATATTTTCGCCCCTGCCGGCAAATCTCTGGACCACGCTGAGGACAAGCCGCAGAGTTCCCAGGATCATTTTCTGCCGGGCGGTTTTGCTTCCCGCCCGGATCTGCCGGAGCAGCTCTCTTTTTTCTTCCTCCTTCAGCAGGGGCAGCGTGGCGGTGTTTATCCCGCAGATTTCCACTTTGTTGGGTATCATGGACTGTTTCACCATCCTTTTGTCCTAGTATTTCCACCCCGCCCAGGTTCCAATCTTCATGGAAATTTTCTCCATGCACACCTATCCCGGTCCCGGAATATCCTGCTGGTAAGGAGGGATTTTCTATGGAACCGATTATGTTTTTTTCTGTCCTGTATTTCATGACCCTGGCAGCGGG
>CASEOD010000112.1 GCA_949289445.1 uncultured Eubacteriales bacterium | reverse complement strand
CATTGCGCTTGTACAGCCTTATCATAACAATGCACTCAAACGGGTTGTAAAGATGCCATTGATCCATTTCCTGGACACCGGTTTGGCAGCGTACCTCTTAAAATGGGGCAATCCCGAAGCACTGGAAAGAGGCGCCATGTCCGGGGCGTTCTTTGAGAGCTATGTTTTTTCAGAGATTTATAAGAGTTATCTGAACGCAGGAAAAGAGCCGCCTATTTTCTATTACCGGGATAAAGACAAGAAAGAAATAGACCTGTTGCTTTATCAGAATGGTGTGCTTTCTCCGATAGAGATCAAAAAATCGGCGTCGCCGGGCAAGATCGCCATTAAAAACTTCAAGGTATTGCAACCCGTTACCAGGGAATCGGTTTTCGGAGGTTTAGAGTCTTTGAAGGTTGAAATTGGAACCGGAAGCGTGGTCTGTATGGCAAACGATCTGTTGCCTGTGGACGACAAGAACTGGTACGTACCAGTTTGGCTCAGTTAATCAGTATTTTGCAGAATGAACAAGGACTGAACACCCCCGGCATCATCAAATATCCGTTCTGGCAGATGACCTACGGTAATCCGAAGGCTGTGTATGCCTGCATCAATTACGGGGAGGCCTGCGCGCCGAGGGAAATCGAGGATCGCTCCATCTGCATTGACGGAGATATCGGGGAGGAACTTGAACGGATAAGGAGGCGGTATTATGACAACGGCGGAACGTCGTGAAAGTATTCTGGAAATTTTATCGAAGGCCGATACTCCGGTGGCAGCCCGGGAACTGGCAGCCAGGTTTGGCGTCAGCCGTCAGGTTATCGTGCAGGATCTGGCGGTCATTCGAGCGTCTCATCTTCATATCATCTCCACTTATCGCGGTTATGTCATGCAGCAGGATGAGGCAGGGAGTACCCGGGAATTCAAGGTGCGCCATCGGCCGGATCAGACGCAGGAGGAGCTGAACCTGATTGTGGATCACGGCGGCTGTGTCAGGAACATCAGTATCAGCCACCGGGTTTACGGGCGCATGACGGCGGATCTGGATATCCGCTGCCGCCAGGATGTGCAGGAGTTTCTGAAGGCGCTGGAGGACGCGCCCTCCACGTTCCTGTCCACGGCCACCGACGGATACCACTATCATCTGGTGGAGGCGGCGAATACCGAGCGGCTTGATCAGATCGAGCAAGCGTTGGGACAGGCAGGCTTTCTGGTGCCCCTGCAGCCCTGGGAGCAGGAGTCTTCGGAGCGCTGAGAGACAGCAGACTGACCCTTTTGTAAGCTGTACTCAATCTATGATTTTACCGTCCGTGGATATGGTAACCACCTGCCATGGAATAAATTTTCCGCTTGCCCGTAATGCGGCCTGTGCCGCATTACGGATCCCGCCGCAGCACGGAACTTCCATGCGTAGAATTGTCACTGACTGAATGTTATTGTTTTGGATGATTTGAGTCAGCTTATCCGTGTAATCCACAGCATCCAGCTTCGGACAGCCGATCAGCGTCACTTTTCCCTTCATGAATTCCTCGTGAAAATTGCCGTAGGCGTAAGCGGTACAATCGGCTGCAATCAGAAGTTTTGCCCCGTCAAAAAAGGGTGCGTTTACCGGAACAAGCTTGATCTGCACCGGCCATTGGGCAAGCCGGGAAACGGGTTTTGCAGGGGTTGTCAAAAGCGTTTCCTGAGGCTCTGCCTTCATTGTCCTTACCCTTGACCCGGGGCAGCCTCCGCTGGTGTGCATATGTTCTGCGCTATTCATTGCCTTCTCTCCTTTTTTTCTCTGACTCTCTTTTACAGCCGCTTCATCATAGGTCTCCGCTTCGCGCTCTTCAAAAGAGATGGCTCCCATTGGACAACTGGGAAGACAATCTCCCAGGCCGTCACAGAAGTGTTCCCTTACAAGCTTTGCCTTTCCGTCAATGATGTCTATTGCCCCTTCGTGGCAGGCTGCTGCGCAAAGCCCGCAGCCGTTACATTTCTCTTCATCAATCCGAATAATTTTACGAAATTCTCTGGCCATGTTTATCCGCCTCCTTGATTTTTTAAATGGATTATAGTATCCTTTGCGGAGAAAATACGTGGTTAGAACCACATTTTCGGAAAAGGAGAAAATTTTTGGACTACCATATACTGCAAAACAACCGACTTTTTATGGGTATGAATATGGAGGAGATCCATACCGCATTGGATGTTCTCTGTGCAAAATGCAAGACGTATGAAAAAGGAAATACGATTCTTCATGCCGGGGATCAGACGGATTGTGTATGCATTGTGATCAGCGGGAGTGTTACCATCGAAAACAATGATATGTGGGGCAACCGGACGATTCTGAATATCATAGATGCCAATGACTTTTTCGCCGAAACCTATGCCATTTTAAAAGAAGAAACCATGATGGTTGACGCGGTAGCCAATGAGCAGAGTCAGATTATGTTTCTTCGGATCGGCAGTTTATTCAGAAGCGATTTTGAGCCACAGCTATGGTCAAATAAACTGGTACGAAACCTTCTGATGATCTCTGCGAACAAAAACCTTATGTTGTCCAGGCGTTCTTTTCATATTTCGCCCAAAACAGCAAGGGGCAGGATTATGGCCTATCTGAACTCCGTTGCTGTAAAAAAGCACAGCAGGACCTTTGACATTCCTTTTGACCGGCAGCAGATGGCTGATTACCTGAATCTTGAACGGACGGCACTGTCGAAAGAACTTGGCCGAATGAAACAGGAACAGATGATTGACTTCCGAAAGAACCACTTCAAAATTCTCCCTGCTGATATAGAGAGGGTTTGTACCCTTCCGGCAGAAGATCAGAAATTAAAATTCCAATATCGGAATAAATTTAAAAAAAGATCAATTATTGTTCCGAAACAGGAACACAATATTGACGATGAGAATAATCTGTGCTAAAATGAGAACACTAA
>CASEOD010000111.1 GCA_949289445.1 uncultured Eubacteriales bacterium | reverse complement strand
TGAAAAATTATTCCAAAAAAAACAGCCATCGCGTTCTGTTCAATACTTACGATGACTATTTTATTCTTTTTATGAAGCAGGAACAGAATTCCGCATCCCCAGAAGAACTTGCCGAAAATCTCAAAGAGCTTCTGTCAGGGTTTCAGTGCTCCATCACTGTGATGCAGGCCGATCTTCATGAGGTCAGAGATATGTTCCGTCTCTATGAAAAATGCTGTCTGCAGGCGGAAACAGTCTTCCCTCAGAAATCATATCTGACTTATGCCGATCTGCTTTTCGTCAACAGCTGCATTCATATTTATGAGAGCGGTAATCCGGAAAAGCGCGTCTTTGATTCTGCTGTCGAAAAACTGAAAACACTGCAGGACTCAAAAAGTATTGCTGATACTCTGACAGTCTATTACCTCGATGCAGACTGCCGCATTACAGAGACCGCAAAGGCACTGTACCTGCATCGCAATACGGTAAAATACCGGCTGAAGAAAGCCCATTCCCTCCTTCATATTCATTTCGGTTCTTCCATGGATCTTCATTTTATGCAGATCCTGGCAGGATACCTCAGATTGTCTGCATCCAATGCCGACAGTCATGAATAATCCCATATCACCGCAGAAAATCAGCGCTATCGCTGTATCCAGTTCAGCCCGCTGAAATCCACATTCCCCGGTATATGTGTGTTCACTCCCATCCGTATCAGATTCTGCAGAGTCAGCATTCCATTGACAGTCGGCTCAATCACCGAAACCTGTATCTGTCTCTCTCTCAAACGGCCCAGAAGTTCTTCATATACAGAAAACATGGCGGTACAGCCCAGACAGATACAGCTGACCCGATTTTCCCGCACCATGCGGCAGCACAGATCCGTCAGCGCGCAAAGCACCTTTTCTCTGTTTGTGATGATCTCAGAAACCGAAGCATCCAGAGCCTTCACAGAGACAATTCTGTCGGCGAATCCTCCTTCTCTCGCCTTTTTTTCTTCATTGAGAATACCTTCCTCATCTGTGGTGATGATACCGATACGCTCTCCGCACTGCAGGGCAGCAGAGACGGCAGCACCGTATGCCCCTACAACCGGAATATTCAGCATTTCTCTGCACTGATATACGCCGGGATCATCAAAGCAGTCGATAAATACACCCTCAATCTCTTCCTCTTCTCCGTGAAGCTGTACTACTGCCTGAGCACCGTTTACCATGCCTGAAAGTTCATTTTCCACCGAGGGGAATCCGTATCTGAGAGAATCAAAAAGTACCTGACAGTCATCGGGAAGATATTCCCGCAGAAAGTCCTCAATTTCATCGAACAGTTCCTTCGGAATGTTCGTTGCCGGAATCAGAAGCTTTATCTTCATTCTTTTTCACCCTCCTTTGTTACCCGAAAAGATGTTTTTCGGATCCTGTATTTATCTCAAGAACAGCATATCAGATGCCGACAGGCTTCGAAATATTCATGAAGACAAAAAATACCGCAGCTTTTTATCGCTATGTACAATGACAGAACAGCAAAGGACCCTGCCATCCGGCAGAGTCCTTTGCATGCGATATTTAATTAAGGAAGAACGCTAAAGAAGAACTATCTCATACCCATACTCCTTTTTGCAGTTTTAAGTATAGCAGGCATATGTGACAGTTTTGAGAAAACAGGTTGTGGTTACAGTAAAAGAATTCTTCAGATATTGTTCAAATTACAGTGTTTCAATTCAAACAGCCCAGCTGAAGACACCTTTTCTTATACCAGAATATTTCCTTCGCAGTTCTGTGCCTTTTCCGTCAGCAGTCTGATATACTCCTGACATACAGGAGATAAGGTCCTGTTTTTCAGCTTGATCCAGCCCACTCTGCAGGTCAGCGGAGCATCTTTTATCAGAATAAACCGGCATCTGTTTTCGGCATGGAAAGTCCTGTATGCTTTATCATCCAGAGTATCTATCATCACAGCATCAGTCCGATCTATAAGCTGAAGAGCACAGCCCAGATCGTTTACCTGGATTTCCGCCCGTCTGTGATTCCTTCCTCCCAGAGCTCTTTCCCAGGCGTAATCGGAAGGAGACGCATAATTGGCAATATAAGGATAATCCTTCAGATCCGCCAGGTTGATCCAGCTGCAGTCCTTGTTGTACAGAGGATTTTCAGGTCCCACAATGGCGTACAGCCTTCTCTTCACAATATGATTGAACTCCAGATCCTTCTCCTCCAGAAGCTTCAGACTAACATTCTCGCTGTCAGAGAAAAGTACCACAACACCGATTTCCGATTGTCCCGATGCAACCTGCGCGATGGTTTCCGGGAGAAATCCTTCCTCCATTTTAATGATCAGACCGTCTTCGTGATATTTTTCATAAATCTGAACAAAAGCCTCATTGGCAATGGTACAGTACATATTTGAAACCAGAAGCTGTTTCTCATTTTTCTCCTTGGAAACACCTTCAAGCAAATCGAGACGACGGCAGATATCTTTGGCCTGTCTGTAAATATCCAGTCCAAAGGAGGTCAGAATGGCCTCATCTTCATGATTCTCAAAGATTTTTACTCCCAGTTCAGTTTCAAGCTGCATCATGGAATCAGTCAGCTCTTCCCTCTCCACGTATGTCTGTCTGGCACATGCCTCGAAGCTTCCGGACTTTACAATTGCAACAAGTCGTCTCAGCTGTTCAATTTTCATGATAAAACTCCTTTCGATCCTAGAATCTGAGGGACAGGCAGGTCAGACTGCCATCAATCTTCTTCACCTCATCATTGTTGACAGTCACAACCGGATAGCCCAGATCTTCAATCAGTTTCCTGGTATACGGATATCCTTCCGGTACAATGACAGTACCGTTGAAATACAGGCTGTTGATTGCATAAAGTTCTTCTGCGGGAATCACATGTCTGTTAAAATCTTTGAACGCAGGTTCTTTATCCATGGTTTCTGTTACGAGCAGATCATTGTTGCTGAGATATACCGCAAAATCTTTCAGGTGCAGTCCTTCTGTAACCGGAACTGTGGAAGATGTATATCCGAAACGCGTTACAATCTCATTGAACTGTCTAGCGCCTTCTTCGTTGGTTCTGTCACTGAGGCCCACATAGAAATGCCTGTCAACCAGCATTACATCTCCGCCTTCCATGGTTCCCGGCGCCTCGATGAAAAAAATCTGATCGTCAGTGTAATATTTTTTGATAGCAGGGAGAATCTCTTCTTTTTCCCCGTTTCTGGATTCTCTGGCAGGGTTGGTAATCACCGCGCACCCCTCCATGACAACGGCCGGATCTTCTGTAAATACCGAATCCGGATATCTTTCGTCAGCATCCAGCACCAGTACTTCCGCACCCAGACTTTCCAGCACTCTTACATATTCCGCATGCTGCTCCACTGCTTTTTCATAAACCGGCTTTTCTCCCGGTTCTGTGAATTGGGCGGTAGAAATTCCATCAATTAAGGCTTTGCAAGGTTTTTTTACAATCGCATTCTTAAACATATCTTCTCTCCTTATCAACTCAGTTTCGTTCGGCTGTGCATCTTCCTGTCCCAGCTCTTTGTATTTTATTCTTGGAATATGTATATTGTATTTTACAGCGGATATTTTGTCAACCGCGTTTTAACCTTCATTTGGTATACATATCAAAAAACCTATTGACGGCATACAAAGAGTTGGTCTATCATTAACGTAGTCACTGAACAGAGATGGAGATGAAAACAATGGAAGAAATTAAAACACTGAAAGATCATGTTTACGACTATATCGCCGATCAGATCCGCGCAGGTAATATGCAGCCCAATCAGAAAGTAAGCGAAACGGATATTTGCGAAGACCTGAAAATCAGCAGAACTCCTGTACGGGAAGCACTGATACAGCTCACAGCCGAAGGCGTTCTGGAGAAACAGGCCAGAAAAGGCTTTGTCATAAAGATCATATCAGAAGAAGAGATCATTCAGCTTTACGAAATCATCGGAGCCCTGGACGGCTACGCCGCCAGAAAAGCCTGTGACAAGCTGGATGCCCAGGACCTTGCAAATCTGGAATTCTATGTGGATTCCATCGATTTGGCCATCAAGGCAGGCAACAGCCAGATGTACCATGAGCAGCAGCACAAATTTCATCAGCTGTATATTGATAAATGTGGTAATCCTTCCCTTATTGCCGAGATTGCCAAACTGAACAGTAAACTGTTGAAGAAGACATCGGAAGATCTTCATAAAAAAGAAAATCAGGAAATCCTGTTCGACACAAACAGACAGCATCGGGAAATCCTGCGTCTTTTTACGATGAAAGAAAAGGATGAGCTCTTCCGCTACATCTCCGAAACTCACTGGACGCCTCATTACGCCTCCTATGATGCCAAATCCAGCATCGCCACCTCCGCGGCGTTTAAGAAAGAATAAAGGAAAAGATTACTGCTGTTTTTAAGAGATATAAACCCCGATATCGGAATTTCTTCCGGTATCGGGGTTTTATATAATCCCGGCGGGGCGTTCCCGTTCCCCTTCAGATGCTTCCTATTTCCACAGTTTTTCCGGATACAGGCCTTTATCCTTCATGGCCTGCAGTGCATCCGCCACGCTCTGTTTATCCTCCTTATATGTCACACCATACCACTTGTCCTGTGATTTGAGAACTTTAACGGAAGCCTTACCTTCCTTGATCAGCTGATCTACTACCCCCGGAAGGAAGTACTCTGCTTTCTGAGGGTTTTCCGCCAATGCCTTATCCAGAAACGCAGGAAACCTGTTCTGCATTTCCCTGACAAAAGACTCCGTAAATCCCCAGAAATTCATAGATACCGTAGTTCCTTCCGAAAGCGGAACCCAGGTGTTCCCATCATCTTCCGTAAAGGCAATGCCGTCTTCTCTTCTCATGATTTTCGTGCGCTCCACAATATCGGAAAGCCGGCCGTCTTCGGTTACTTCGCAGACACCTCTGGCCACATGGCCGTTTTCCGTCAGGGTGTTTTCAAGCTGATAGCCAACCATGCAGTAACGGTATTTCTCATCGTCTTCAGCAGTTTCCAGATAATCATAAATTTCCTGAAATGCTCCCGGTCCATAATAATCATCTGCATTGATCACCGCAAAAGGTCCATCGATAAAATCGCGGGCACTGAGTACCGCGTGACAGGTTCCCCACGGTTTTACACGGCCTTCCGGAACCCGGTAGCCTTCCGGAAGATCTGTCACTTCCTGAAATGCGTATTCCACCGAAAGACGTCTGCCTGCCCCCCGGTCTATCAGCGTTCGGAAATCCTGTTCATTTTCTCTTTTGATAATAAAAACAACTTTTTCAAATCCAGCCATCATGGCATCGTAAAGGGAAAAATCCAGAATGATTTCCCCCTGATCAGTGATCGGGTCAATCTGTTTAAGTCCGCCGTATCTGCTGCCCATACCTGCAGCCATAATAATCAAAATCGGTTTATTCATAATCTGTCCTCGTGTATATAATATGTAAATTTCAGTTTTATTTTACCCTGTTACACCATTTTTAGCAAGTATCTTAGAAAAAATGCCCGCAGTCCTAAACGGGTTGACAAAGGATTTTCCCCGGAAGTAAAATAGATGACAAAGAGAAGCAAGGAGGAACTTTTATGATAAAGCATATGGACGCTGCCGAGCATGATGCGGCGCTGAGAGTCGCCGATCTGATGGCTGCTGCCGCAAGAACGGCTCCAAAAGGAAGCGGCAGAGATAAGATCGTCACCATTATTCTGGATGGAGAAGAAAAAAGCGCTCTGGCTGAGGAAATGAACAGAGCTGCCATGGAATACGGAGAAGAATTCATCGCCCGTGACGCAAAGAATGTGGAAAACAGTCACTGCGTTGTTCTTATCGGAGCTCTGTCAGAACCCTTCGGACTGACGAACTGCAGCATGTGCGGCTTTGAAAACTGCGGCGCCATGAAGAAAGCCGGCGCAAACTGCGCATTCAATATTACTGACCTTGGTATCGCTGTCGGCTCTGCGGTATCTGTGGCCGCCGATCACAGAATCGACAACAGAGTAATGTACTCTGCGGGACGAGGCGCTGTGAGAATGGGCATCTTCCCCGAGGACGTACGGGTCTGCTACGGCATCCCTCTCTATACCGGTTCAAAAAGCATTTTCTTTGACAGAGGTCCCGGAGCAGTACTTCGCTGAAGATCTCACACCGCTTCATAGAAAAAGACAGTCCCGCCCGGGACTGTCCAAAGTTTTCATATTTTCTTTCATCCAAGAATAAACAGGGAAAAGGCTACGCAATGCAAACCGTAAACCACACACAACTTTTCCCTGTTCATTTTGAACTAATCATCATTATAGACTATTTTCCGAAAAAGTAAATACTTATCTGTCAGATTATTTATGATATGTTTCATTTCGGATTATTTTGAAACTTCTGTATATCTGTTCCAGCAGCACTACTCTCATCATCTGATGCGGGAAAGTCATTTCCGAAAAAGAAAGCTTAAAATCAGCCCGTCGGCTGACAGCCTCCGAAAGTCCCAGACTGCCTCCTATAACAAAGGCAATATGACTGTGCCCTGTGACCCCCAGCTGTTCAATCTTTTCTGCAAGCTTTTCCGAAGAGAGCTGTTTTCCTTTCACCTCAAGTGTGATCACATACATGCTGTCCTTCAGTTTTTTGAGAATTTCTTCTCCTTCGGCATCTTTGACAGCCTGCTCTCCGGAAATACCCGCCTTGTCAAAAAGTCTTGCCTCTTTCAGTTCAATAATATCAAGACTGCAGTAGCTTTTCAGCCTTTTGCTGTACTCTTCCACTGCCTGAGTCCAGTATTTTTCCTTGAGTTTTCCGATACAGATTACTGAAATATTCATCTCTCACACTTCCATGCAGCTGCCTGTTTCGTCTCGCGGCGCCACATCCAGCTTCAAATCCTTATCTATGTAAAAATCCTCTTCAAACAGAATGTTTCGTATCGTCAGATATGCCTGAGACGGCGTATTGTTTTCCCTGCTCAGATGAGCCAGAAGAACCGACGGCATCTGCCGTGGAGCGCCTCCTGCAAGGCTCTGCCTGGTTTTCAGAATCCTGCACAGACATTCTCCCGCAGTCTCATTGGACAGATGTCCTTCATCACCCAGAATTCTGCGTTTCAGATGATAAGGATAAGACCCCATCTTCAGAATATTCACCTCATGATTCGCTTCCAGAACCAGCAGATCCGCTCTGACCATATGTCTGAACATTTCCTCGGAAATGCAGCCGGTATCTGTCACAACCGTCACCTGTCTCCCTTCGTGAATCAGAGAAAAACCCACAGGCTCAGCCGCATCATGAGACAGACGGAATGAAATCACCGTAATGTCTCCCACGGCAAAACGCTCTCCGACAGCCACCGCTCTGGCTCTATCTCCCTGAATTTTATCCATGATTCGGGCAAGAGTCCCTGCCGAACTGTAAATTCTGGCCTCCGAAGCCTTTTTGCTCATCATCTTCAGACTCTTTACGTGATCGGTATGTTCATGGGTGATCAGAATCCCGTCTATCTGCTCCGGAGAGAGATTCTGCTCCGCAAGTCCATCCAGAATCCTTTTCCCGGTAATTCCCACATCTATCAGCAGCGCTGTTTTATCGCTTTTTACCAGATAACAGTTCCCTGAACTGCCGCTGGCAAAAGAACAGAATTGTAGTGCCATATCCTCTCCTTACTTTAAAAATCAACATATCAATTCTATCACAGCCGAGGTCTTTTGAAAATCATCTTCTTTGTGATTTCTTCAGAAATTGTGTAATTTTTCATTGTACTTTTGGAATAATACGGTATAATAAGTTGTGTGAAAAAATTGCAAAGGGGATATTTATGGCGATTTTAAGGATTTACACAGACGGCGGCTGTTCGGGAAATCAGAGCAGTAAAAATACCGGTGGCTGGGGTTCCATACTGGAGTTTGGAGAACACCGGAAAGAACTTTTCGGCGGAGAATCCGACACTACCAACAACCGCATGGAACTGACCGCTGTCATTGAGGCTTTCAAAGCGCTGAACAAAGACGGACAAACGGTGGAGGTTTTCACCGACAGTGCCTATGTGGCCAACTGTTTCAGAGAAAAGTGGTACGAAAGCTGGGAAAAAAACAAGTGGCGCAATGCCGCCAAAAAATCAGTAGAGAATCAGGACCTCTGGAAAGAACTTCTGGCTCTTGTGAGACGACACAACGCAGCCTTTTTCCGTGTAAAAGGTCATGTGAACCTTTCCAGCAAGTCTGTGGATTTTGATGCGCTCTATGAGAAATTCGTTGCCTGGAACGGAAGCCGTTTCAGTTTTGATGATTTCAAATATATTACAACGATGAACAACAGAGCTGATGAACTTGCCAACATGGGCATCAGCCGCATAAAAGGAGAGAAGTAATTATGGAAAGAAAAGTCGGAACAGTATCACGGGGTCTGAGAGGGCCGATCATTAAAGAAGGCGAAGATCTGTCCCAGATCGTCATCGATACCGTGATGGAAGCTGCTGCTGCAGGTGAATTCACCATTTCGGATCGTGACATTTTAGCGGTGACAGAATCAATTCTGGCCAGATCTCAGGCAAATTACGCAACAAAAGATCAGATTGCCAAAGATGTAAAAGCTAAACTTGGCGGTGAAACCATCGGCGTAATCTTCCCGATTCTCAGCAGAAACAGATTTGCCATCTGCCTGCGCGGTATCGCAAGAGGCGCGAAAAAGATTGTACTCATGCTCAGCTATCCTTCCGATGAAGTTGGAAACCATCTGGTTGACCTTGATCTGCTGGATGCAAAAGGCATCAATCCTTATTCCGATGTGCTGACACAGGAAAAATTTGAAGAACTCTTCGGAAAATCCAGACACACTTTCACAGGAATGGATTATGTCAATTATTACAAAGACATTATCGAAGAAGAAGGTGCAGAAGCCGAAGTCATCTTCTCCAACAATCCAAAATCCATTCTGAACTACACAAAGAGAGTTCTGACCTGCGACATTCACACCCGTGAAAGATCCAAGAGACTTTTAAAAGAAGCCGGTGCAGAAATCGTTCTGGGTATGGATGACATCCTGACCGAAAGCGTTGACGGCAGCGGTTATAACGACAAGTACGGTCTTCTGGGTTCCAATAAAGCTACCGAAGACAGTGTCAAGCTGTTTCCGATTCACTGTCAGGAATTTGTTGACGGTATTCAGAAAAAGATCAACGTGCTGACAGGCAAGACCATTGAAGTCATGGTATATGGCGACGGTGCCTTCAAAGATCCTGTGGGCAAGATCTGGGAACTGGCAGATCC
>CASEOD010000110.1 GCA_949289445.1 uncultured Eubacteriales bacterium | reverse complement strand
GGATAAACCGGACATGTACTTCATTCTGAAAGACTTCCGTTCTTACGCGGATGCGCAGAAGAGAGTGGAAGAGGCTTACAGGGACCAGCAGAGATGGTCCAGAATGGCTATGCTGCAGACTGCGTGCAGCGGAAAATTCTCATCAGACAGAACCATCGAGGAGTACGTAAGAGATATCTGGAAACTGGATAAGGTAGAAGTTCCTTCCGGACAGGAAGCGTAAAAGGAGGCGTTTGCAATGCACACGTATTACCATTATTCATATGATTCAGCGGAAAATACGGCGATAGCAGTTTTATCGATCTGTCTGATCGTTCTGGTGCTGATCGGTGTTTTCGCACTGGCCGCTTATATCCTTCACTCAATCGGCTTATATACGATAGGGAAAAGGATCGGGTATTCGATTCCGTGGCTTGCTTTCATTCCGTTCGCAAGAGATTATATGCAGGGCGAGCTGGCGGGAGAGATTTCTCTGAAAACAAAGAAAATAAAAAATCCCGGGGTATGGAATCTGGTTATGCCGATTATATCCGGTGTAATTTTCTGGATATTTTATATGTTGTTTTTCCTGTTCAGCGGAGTGGGAATGATGATGGATTACCAGTCATACGGCAGATACAGCGGACTTAGCACAGGCACGATTACAGGGATGCTATTCTTCCTTATTATCTGGATTGTTGTCGCAGTTTTATACAGCGCTGTCTACCAGGTTCTTCGTATTCTGATCAACAAACAGATTTACGGCAGATTTACTACAGGAAATATGGCGATCACGCATGCGGTGCTGTCTTCTCTGGTTCCCCTTTACGAGGCGATTTGTACCTTTGTTCTTCGCAACAAAGATTTTATGCCCGGAATGGAGCCGCCTGTACCGCCGCAGAGAATGACGCCGCCTGTTTCACCGGTAAATCCTGCAGATAATTTCCAACAGGAAGCAGGAATGAATTCCGCGCAGTATTATGCGCAGCAGGGAAACGGAATGCCTCCGCAGCAGCAGTACTATACGCAGCAGGAAGCAGAGACGTCCTCTCAGCAGTATTCGTACCAGGACGCAGGAGAGAATCCGCAGCCGTATTCTCGGCAGGAGACAGGGGAAAATTGTTCTGATGAGCAGCCGCAGAATCCGGATAATAATGTTCAATAAGTGAAACAATATGCAGGAGTATATGCTCCTGCATATACTATATGTTCTGCTGTCAGACAGTCCTTCATATACTAAAATATGGAGGACTGTTTTTTATGAGACGGTATTATATGAAACAAAAGCTGAAATCTGCAGCAGCATTCCTTATTATTCTTATTCTGCTGCCTTATGTTGTCTCTGTGTTTGTGAATGGAACGGATACAGAGGCCTCCAGGAGGCAGGAAAATTCTTTCGTACGGGTAAATACAGCAGACGCAGAAGGAAATGTACAGACTGTGGAAATCGGATGGACGGAGTATCTGGCCGGAATGCTTGCGGCGGAAATGCAGAAGGACAGTGGAACAGAAGCGATGAAGGCCCAGGCTGTCCTGATAAGAACCAATATTTATCGGGAGCTGAGCGGAGGCGAAGATAAAACACTGGATTCCGGTTATCTGACCAGAGAAGAAATGGAGGAAAAGTGGGGAGCGGCAGAAGCACAGAAGCAATATGAACGCTGCATTCGTGCAGTGGAAGAGACGGATAATATTGTACTCTGGTATCAGGATGCATACCCCTGGCTGCCTTTTCATCAGTCCAGCAGCGGAATGACAAGAAGTGCGGAAGAAGTGCTGAATAGTCAGGAGTATCCTTATTTAGCAGTGAAAGAATGTCCTCTTGATAAAGAGGCTGATGATGAGATCGGGATGTTTTCATTCAGTTATGATGAAATCCAGGAATGCTGCAGGGATTTCCTCGTAGCTGCGGCGGGAGAGGAGGAGGCGCAGGAAGGGTATTCTTTTGAGGACTTTGAAATCCGTTCACGGGATTCTGCCGGTTATGTGCAGGAACTGCGGATCGGGACGACAGTCTGTACCGGAGATCAGTTCAGGGATGCGTTATCGCTTCCGTCAAGTGATTTTTCCCTGAGCACCGGAGATAATAAATTGATTGTTACCACTACAGGAAGAGGCCACGGAATGGGCATGAGTCTGTGGACAGCAAATGAAATGGCGAAAGAGGGAAAAAGTTACGAAGAAATATTGAGTTTTTTCTTTGAAGGCACCACTCTGAAAAATGACGTTCAGCAATCAGATTTGATTTAATTTTGTTTGAAAGAATAAGACATCATCTTTCTGGCAAAGATATAGTCAGAGGTGATGATTATGAATAGAAATGAAAAGCCGTCCTTATTAAAAGGAAAGGCCATCGCAGTTGGAATCGTAATCTGCTTTGTTGCGGTCATAGCAATAGCCGGAGCATATACATTTAATAATTATCAGAAGCAGATAGACGAGCAGGTGGCGAAAGCAGAACAACAGGCAGAAGAGCTGGCCAAAGAATCAGAAGAAACTACTGCGGATGATATTGTACTGCCGGAAGAAAAAGATGCAGTGCAGGAAGACGAGAGTGAGACAGAAACGCCGGCAGAAGTACAGACAGAGGAAAGCGACACTAATACAGATGAGACGGCAGTTACCGGAGACAATACATCAGGCGTCTGGTTCAGCGAGGACAGTATTCTTGAATGGCCGGCAAGCGGCGCTGTTATAATGAGTTACAGTATGGATCAGACAGTGTTTTTCCAGACATTAGAGCAGTATAAATACAATCCTGCGCTGATAGTAGGTGGAGAAGTCGGAGAAACTATCGGAGCATCAGCGGCAGGAATTGTTACCAACATTGAACAGACTGCGCAGACAGGGACAACAGTAACTCTGGACATGGGAAATGGTTACACGGCAGTATACGGCCAGCTTAAAGAAGTACCCGTTTCAGCAGGAGATTATGTAGGAACCGGGGAAACTGTCGGATACCTGAGTGAGCCGACAAAGTACTACAGCGTGGAGGGGCCGAACCTGTACTTTGAAGTCCTTAAAGACGGGGAGCCGGTCGATCCGACGAACTATATGGAGTAAGAATCCGGATTTGTCGGAGAGCTGCGAGTGGAGAGGCGTCCGAAAACACCTGGATACCAGGAGATTGGATAATCGGATCTGGAAATGAGGGATGTGTGCTTTTGTTTCCGTTCCGCAGATAAAGAAAAACTAAAAAACCTGACGACAGGCT
>CASEOD010000109.1 GCA_949289445.1 uncultured Eubacteriales bacterium | reverse complement strand
ACCCTTTTTTTTCCCGCAAAGAACGGTCTTTGAAAGAGTGTGTGGTATGATGGAAACGGAGAATCTGCTTTCTGTGACTTCAGCAACGGTCAGACTGATTCCGTCGATGGCGATAGAGCCTTTTTCGATAATATATCTGAGAAGCCTGTCTTCACAGGTAATGGTGTACCAGACAGCATTGTCATCTTTTCGGATATCTGAAATGATACCCGTACCGTCGATATGACCGCTGACAATGTGTCCTCCGAATCTTCCGTTCGCCGCCATTGCCCGTTCCAGATTGACCTTGTCTTCCGGTTTCAGTGCTCCGAGTGAAGAGCGATTCAGTGTTTCATGCATGACGTCAGCAGTAAAACCGGTTTTGTCAAAAGATGTGACTGTCAGACACACACCATTGACTGCGATGCTGTCTCCCAGATGCACATCGGAAAGAATGTCTCTGCAGCTGATATGGAGCACTGCAGAGGCGGCGCCTTTTGAAACGGATTTGAGACTGCCGATTTCTTCTATAATGCCTGTGAACATGGCTTTACCTCGCTTTCCATAAGAATGTCGCCGTCAAGCACTGAGATTTCAGGGTTACTCAGAAAAAAAGCATCTTTTGGGAAAGTGACTCCCGAGCCGCCCACCGGGGTTTTAGCCGATATTCCACCGAAAATTTTCGGCGCAATATACGCCTGCACCTTGTTGACAATACCGGATGAAAGTGCAGACCAGTTCAGCGTTCCGCCACCTTCCAGAATCAGGCTGTCGATTTCAAGGGTTCCCAGTTTATTCATCAGATCAGGCAGATTCAGCTGCCCGTCGGTACTCTGTTCTACAGTAAGAAGTTCGCATCCTGCCGAAAGATAAGGTGTATGGCGATCTTTGTCAGTGACAGCTGTCGCCAGAATGGTTCTTACTGAATCTGCAGTGGTGACAACCCTGGAGGAAAGAGGAGTGCGCAGTTTAGTGTCACAGATAATACGGATCGGATTTTTCAGATTTTCCCCTTCGATTCTGCATGTCAGCATGGGATCGTCTGCCAGAACCGTCCCGATTCCCACCATAATGGCAGTGTATCTGCTTCTGTCTCTGTGGACGCGTTCTCTTGCTTTTTCTCCGGTTATCCATTTTGAATGGCCTTCAGAGGTGGCAATCTTTCCATCCATGGTCATAGCGTATTTCATTATAACATAAGGTGTTTTTTTTGTAATGTAGTGGAAGAATACAGGGTTCAGTCTGTCACATTCTTCTTTCATAAAATCAGTGATGACTTCGATTCCTGCCGACTGAAGAATGCGTATACTCCTGTCAAGGACGGCGG
The DNA here is from genome assembly GCA_949289445.1 of uncultured Eubacteriales bacterium. Taxonomy (GTDB): domain Bacteria; phylum Bacillota; class Clostridia; order Peptostreptococcales; family Anaerovoracaceae; genus Senimuribacter. Next base: position 26,213 of record CASEOD010000109.1, on the reverse strand, counting down.
GATTCGGATCTCTTGAACCGATGATAACTCTTGAAATTTTATTTTCGATAACGGCTTCTGTACAGGGTGGCGTTTTACCGTAGTGACAGCAGGGCGTCAGTGTTACATAAAGATCCGCTCCTTCAGGATTTTCACCGCCGGCTCTGCAGTCTGCAAGTGCGTTTCTTTCAGCATGTGGTTCTCCGCATTTCTCATGGAATCCCTGCCCGATAATTCTGCCGTCTCTGACAATCACTGCACCCACCATGGGATTTGGCGCAGTGAAGCCTTCTCCTTTTTTTGCCAGTTCTATAGCCAGCTTCATGTATTTTTCTGATATCATGTTTCTGTGCCACCTTCTTTCCTGAATGTAAAGAGCCCTGAATCCATGGGAATCAGGGCATCGGCATTACAAAAACTCTCGTCTTTGCTAAAAAACTCTGAGAAAAAATCTTTCTCAGAGCCTTTGATCAAACTGCGGAAAAGCCGGATGACATTCTGCACCAAACCGGATGCAGTCGCTGTTTTCCGGTCTTTTCTATCTTCTTTCATCCAGACTGTAACTGTCGGTCCCGGAATTGCACCTGGGTCTGCATTAACATGCTCGCGGACTTTACCGCCGATCGGGAATTTCACCCTGCCCTGAAGATTTGTTATTTATTTTCCAGTCGTATTCTACACCCGACCGGGTGTTTTGTCAAATTTTTTTTGTATATTCATGAGCGGAAAATAATGATATCTTCTCCAATCTTTACAATAGATTCCCAGGGGAGCTGCATCAGTTCATGGTTCTGAGAAAACCTGCTTCTGCCCTGAAAGTTGGGAACCAGAAGAGATTTTATCTTTCCGCTGTTTTCATCAAAAAGCATTTCGGCTTCCCAGAAAGATCCATGTCTGCTTCCTTTTGTCAAATCTATGATCTCTTTGTCTCCAATCTCACTTAAAAGCATATTTTACACTTCCTTTGCAGATAATATCATTAAATTTTACGAAGAAAGGGCAAAAGATATGAGCGAAGAAAAGGAAAGACAGGAAGAAAAGAATGAATCACCGGACCTGATTAAAGAACTGGGAATTTTGAGTTCGGGGAATTCTTTCAAAAGTGATTATCAGTATATCAATATTATCGGCAGCATTGAGGGACATACCGCACTTCCAAGCGATAATAAAACCACAAAATATGAGCATCTGATTCCTCAGCTTGTAGCAGTGGAGGAGAACCCCGAAATCAAAGGTCTTCTGCTGATCCTCAACACTGTTGGCGGAGACGTGGAGGCAGGACTCGCCCTTGCAGAGCTTATTGCATCTCTTTCAAAACCTACCGTCAGTCTGGTTTTGGGTGGTGGCCACAGTATCGGAATTCCGCTTGCGGTATCGGCGGATTATTCTTTTGTGGCAGAGACAGCCACCATGACGATGCATCCCATCAGGACAAGCGGTACGCTTATCACCGCGGATTCCACTTTTGCGTACATGAGAAAAACGCAGGAAAGAGTGGTGGATTTCATTGTAAAACATTCCAACGCAAGAAAAGAGGATGTGGAGGCAAAGATGAATCAGACAGGCAACATGTCCAACGACGTGGGAACCGTACTGTTCGGCCCCGATGCTGTAGAAATGGGACTGATTGACGAAGTGGGAGGATTGAGCAAGGCATTACAGAAACTAAAAAGTCTGTAAAAGTAAAACATTATTTCCATATTATGGTTGACAATATTTAACAAAAATGATATTCTATCCTCACAGAAGGAGGAAAATTATGGAAATCATTAAAGTGGGAATTTGTCTGGATGACAAATCCTTTGCTGAGGCCATGTCCATAGGTCTTGCGAGAGAAACGTCGGTTATGCGGTTTTATCTGCTGAATCAGATTGACGAAGGAGATTTCTGTGATTTGATTCTTTCTTCTGAAGGCAGCAGCAGGAAGAATGTGGTGCAGGTGATCAGAGAATGGGAACCGTCAGCGGAGGTTTCTGATCATCCGCCTTATCAGGTTTACCGTTACAGAGAGAGTACTGCACTGATCAGTGATCTGCTTTACATTTTCTACAGACTGACGGGTAAGGTGGTAGAACACAGAGGCGGAGCTGGGATGCAGCTCCTTGTGTTTCTGTCCGACAGCGGCGGCAGCGGAACTACATCCACTGCGTTGTCAATACTGAAAATGCTGTATCGGATTTACGGTGTCAGATCTCTGTATCTGAATCTGTGTCCCCTTGACGATTCCGGAAAGTATCTGTCGGAAGGAGGTGAGGAAAGTCTTCTCAGACTGCTGTACTATCTGGATCAGGACAGAGATTTTCCTGTTGAATCATTTATCTCATGTTACGAGGAACTTGACCGTATCGATACAGGTATCATCAATCTCTATTTCAGTGAGATGAAACCTTCTCTGATGCTCCGTTTTCTCCATAAAGTAAAAAATCTGGGGAAATACGGTTTTGTGGCTGTGGATATCGGCAATTTTCTAAGCAAGGAAAACAGAGACCTTCTGAGAAATTCAGAAACGGCAGTACTGATCAGTGACGGCGAGCGGAAACTTCCCAAGCCATACCGGCAGCGGATTAACAGTGAAATTGAACAGCTTCTGGGAAACGGCAGGCTGATTTATGTGGAAAATTTTGCATCGGATATTCCGGAAGAAACCGGACAGGATGACGGGGATGAAGAAAGAAGACAGGAGGATTCGATGAAAACAAGCAGCAGATACAGTGTTTCAAAACAAAATGGGAGTGATCTTCGGCTGGAGAAGAATTATGGTCTGGAGATCAGTCTCATTGCCAGAGAAATTATGGAGGGAAGGGCAGATGGTACAGGAGAGCAGGAGTAGTCTGCAGGAACTGATCGACAGTGTAAGAATGCAGATTCTCAGTGAGAGTGGAAATCCCGACAGTGAAGATGTCATGAAAATGGTAGAAAACACGGTGCTCGGCAGCAGACAGGATCTGTCTTTGGCGGAGGCAAAGGAACTGATTTGGAAGATTTATGCCAGAACCAGAAGTAAACTTGGTGTTCTTGAGCGTTACATAAAAGATGATTCTGTTAACGAAATCATGATTAACGGAAAGGATAATCTGTTTCTGGAAACACGCTGCGGCATGATTAGAGAAAACAGTCTGTTAGAGTCCACGGAAGAGCTGGAAGAGATTATCAGAAATATTGCTGCCGGCGTGCATCGGGAAATAAACGAGATGAATCCCATTCTTGACGCACGTCTGAAGGACGGTTCCCGAGTCAATGCAGTCTGCCGGAATGTGGCAGTGGGAGGTCCTGTTCTGACCATTCGTAAATTCGCAAAAGAAAGGATCACCATCAGTGAAATGGTGTCTGAAAACACGCTGACTGCAGAGTGCCGTGAGTATCTGGAGATTCTGGTGAAGTGTGGCTACAATATTTTTATCAGTGGAGGAACATCGTCGGGAAAAACCACCTTTCTCAATGCTCTTTCTGATTTTATTCCAAAGGGAGAACGAGTCATCGTCATTGAAGATTCAACGGAACTGCAGCTTTCTCTGATTGATAATCTGGTACAGATGGAATGCCACAGTGCCAACACGCTGGGACAGGGAAGGATTACAATGGAAATGCTGATCAGAACCAGTCTCAGGATGCGGCCGGATCGAATCATCGTCGGAGAAGTCAGAGGCAGGGAAGTGTCGGATATGCTGCAGGCCATGAATACCGGTCACGACGGTTCCATGTCTACAGGTCACGGAAACTCGGTAACAGGTATGCTGCGAAGGCTGGAAGCCATGTATCTGTCAGGGTCACAGATTCCCATAGATGCCATCAGATCTCAGATTGTAGAAGGAATCGATATCATGGTTCATCTGGGAAGACTGAAGGACGGAGGAAGAAAAGTTCTTGAAATTCAGGAACTCGTGGATTTTTCCAATGGGAAATACATTCTGAATCCTCTGTTTCTCATGAAGGATAATGGCAGGTTGGAATTTACGGGAAACCGGCTGAAAAATACTTCTAAACTGAGATTGAGAGGTGAGAGTCTGTGAGTGACAACTATGGCGTTTATGCTCCCGGAAAGGGTGAAAGAGCTTTGGTTTGCGCAGTCTTCTTTATAATTCTTTCTACTGCCGGATTTCTCTTTTACGGAGTCATGTTTTTTGGCGTAAGTCTTCCTGTATTCTACAGAAGACTGATGCAGTTTTACTGTGAAAAGAAGGCACAGCAGAGAAGAGACAGACTGCTGATGCAGTTTCGGGACTTTCTCTACAGTCTGTCTGCTTCTTTTGCCACAGGCAGACATATGACAGACGCCATGGAAGAAGCAGAGGGAACACTTGCCGAAATCTACGGTTCAGAAAGTGACATGGTAAAAGAGGTCGGATATATGCTGAGAAGAGTGCGTGAGACCGGGGAAACGGATCTTCAGGTTCTTTCTGATTTTGCTGAAAGGAGCTGTCTGGAAGATGCAGAGGACTTTGTTCAGGTATTCTCTGCCTGCAGAGAGACAGGTGGAAACCTGATTCAGGCCGTTAACAGAGCGGCCGGTGTTATCTGTGACAAAATCAATATCGAAACTGAAATCAGAACCATGGTCGCCCAGAAAAAGCTGGAAGGCAGAATCATTGCATTTATGCCTGCGGGGGTCATCCTGTTCCTGCAGATTGTTTCTCCCGAATATCTGCAAATTATGTATCAGACCTTTGCCGGCCGGATTCTTATGAGTCTGGCTCTTGCCGCCGCTGTCTTCGCATTTTTACTGATAGAAAGGATCACAGACATTGAAGTATAGCATAAAACAGAAGATGAAAGACGGCAGTCTCAAACCTTACATAGATTTTTACAGAAATCGGCAAAAAATCGTTGCTCTGATCTGTGTGGTGGTATTTCTCATTGCTGCTGTCCATGGCATTAGTGCAGCCAGACAGAGCAGCCGTTATGTCAGAGACAAGGACGGCCTGATTTGTGCACTGAGGCTCAATCCGGAGAAAGAGGCTATTTCTTTGCCACTTTCAGTGACAGCTCAAAAAGAGGATGTTACTGTGAAACTGGACACTGTTTTGTCCTTCCGAAAGGAAAAGGGAAACAGTGGTGCGCAGCAGCAGCTTTCTGTTGAAGAGCTTCTGAAACGGGATTTGCAGGAAATGACGGCAGAGATCGAGAATCAGAAGGGAACGGTGATAGAACTGCCATCTCGTCTGAAGGACGGAACAGCACTGACCTGGACTGATGGGACAGCCTCTTCACTTCCGGCCGTTTTTCTGCTGCTTCCTATGGGACTATTCTTTCTGTACCGGTATGACAGTCAGAAAAAAAAGGAGACCGCCAGAAGAAAAGCAGATGATATCAGAAGACAGCTGCCGGCGTTCAACAGTCAGATTCTCCTTCTTCTTGGAAGCGGACTGATCTTCCACGATGCCTTTGCCCGTGTTTCTGACGGCTATAAAAAGCAGAACAAGAAAGGATATCTGGCTGAGGTTGTGCGGGAAATTCACAGGGAGACAGAAGAAACCGGCAGCAGTCTGACTACAGTGATGAGACGATACAGTAAAGAAGTGGGTGTCCGGGAGTTTTCAAGGATTTCGGGACTCATTTCCGATAATCAGCATAAAGGGGTCAGCCTGACAGAAAAGCTGGAAAGTGAGAGTGAGATTCTCTGGAATCTTAGAAAAAAACTGGCGGAGGAAAAAGGACGCACTGCCGAAACCAAGCTTTCATTTCCGCTTGCGATTCTGCTGCTGGTACTGGTGCTGGTAACTGCATCACCGGCTATACTTCAGATGTGAAACAAAGATAGGAGGATACATATGATAGGCACGATAAAAAACAAAAAGGGAATGGAAATGGTTCAGGTTGCCATTCTGATTGCTCTGGCAGTGGCTCTGGGGCTGATTTTCAAATCAGAGATTACAGAATTTGTCAATAATACTTTTGCGGGACTCAACGGCTGATGGAGTGGATAAGGAGAATTCTCCGCAGAAGACAGGGAGAAGAGTTTGCAGAGGCGGCGCTGGTACTTCCTATTCTGATTCTGACGATACTTTCCATGATTCTACTGATTTTGTATTTTTACAGCTGTCTGAATACCCAGACTGCTCTTCACAATAATCTGATGAGGGAAACCGCCGAAAGCAGTGCGATTTTTCACATATGTACCGAATCCGATTCTGTTTCATCTCAGATGGAGGGTATCACGGATATTCTAATGGAAAAAAGGATTACCGGCAGAATGTACGCTCTGAATTTTGCTGAGATTGTTCGGGCAGGTGAACTGATTGAAGTTGATTGGTAAAAATAAAAAAGGATCTGTTACCGTATTTATCTGTGTTTTCTTTGTGACGCTGGTCTCTACGATCCTGATCTTTATAGACGTTTCTGTAAAAACAGCGGTAGGAAGTTCATCCGAGGCCCTCTGCGGACTGTGGAGCGAGTCGGTTCTTGCGGAATATGATCTTAATCTGCAGAAACGTTATCAGGTCTTCGGCTTCTACGGATATCCGGGAGAAGTGAAAGACAAGCTTGAATTCTATGCAGGACAGTCTTTTGATAATAAGAAATATATTTCTTATCAGGTAAAAAGCTGCAGTCTGTATGACTACAGTCTGATTAGCCCGGATGTAATGAAGGAACAGCTGGCAGCGGCAGGAAAGTTTGTGTTTACCGAGAAATTCACAGAGCCGGATAAAACTGTGGTGCCAATTGAAGGCTTCGTACAGAGAGGAGGAGATCTCTTTGAAGATCTGCCTTCTGAGGGATCCGACAGGAGCTACTGTCTTTCACAGATTACGGATTTTCTGAAAAGCGGCGCTTCAGCGGCAGATTCCGTTGTTCAGGCAGGGAAAAGCTATCTGGTAAACAAATATATTTTCGCTTATTTTAAAGACGCGGCAGACAGCCATGACCTGGGAGATACATGGTTTGAACAGGAAATAGAGTATCTGATTTGCGGCAGAAAGAGTGATGCGTCCAACAGAAGCGCACTCCGAAACCGAATCATTGCAGTGAGAGAGGCTGTCAATTTCGTTTATCTGAACAGAGATCCGAAAAAAAGCGCGCAGGCCATGGCCGCAGCGCAGCTTCTGACGCCCGGACCTGCAGCTGCGGCCACCCAGAAAGCATTGCTTGCGGCATGGGCTCTTGCCGAAAGTATCAATGATTATCGGCTTTTGACAGCCGGTCACAAAGTTGCTGATATGAAATCAGAGGATACCTGGGCTGTGGATCTGGACTCTGTACTGGCGGACCGGAGCGGAAACGGATATATTTATACCGGTACAGAAATCGGCAGAGATTATGAAGATTATTTGAAGCTGTTTCTCTATACCATGGATGAACGTGTAAAGATTCTGCGAATCATGGATCTGATACAGATCAATATGCGTTATCTGTATTATGATACTTTTCTGCTTCGCGAGTATAACGGTGGTGTGCAATTTGTCATGGAGGTGAACGGTACAGATCATGAAACAGTCAAAACATACCGGTAAGAAAGGCAGTTATATTGTAGAAGCAGTCATTGTTCTTCCGGTTTTTATCGCGGCAGTGATTGCGCTGATGTCTGTTGTACCTGTAACAGCGTCATGTGAAAATATGGTCTTTGCAGCAGCTGATGAAATGCGTCTTGAATCTGCCAAATCCGTGTTCCGTAAAAACCCTGCTGCTCTTCCGCTGTCTGCGGTTTACCGCATGAAAGATGAAAATCCGAAGGCGAAAAGCTGCCACACTGTAAGTTATCGGTATTTCTATGAAGATCACAGTATTTCCGATCTGTTTTCTTTTCGGTTTCGAGCTGTTTTCTCACAGAACAGTCCGGCGGGAATCTTTGATTCCGTGATTTTCGACGGAACAGTGACTGCAAGAGCCTTTACGGGAAAACTTCACAAAGAGCCTCCCGCCGGGGGCAGTGAAGAGGAGGATGATGACAGGACTGTCTGTATTTTTCCTGAATGGGGAACCCGCTATCACAGCAGAACCTGTACTTATGTGAAAGCAGCCTGTATGCTGGTATATCTTTCACAGGATACAAAAAGAGCATATAAGCCGTGTTCATTATGTAATGCCAGTTCAGCCCGGATCGGCAGCCCTGTATTCTGTTTTAAGGAAAGCGGAAAGGCATATCATATGGCAGACTGCAGAACAGTTGACAGGTACTATGTGGAAATCAGCAGAAAGAAAGCCCGTGAAAAGGGATATACTCCATGTTCAAAGTGCGGAGGTGGATGAATGAACGAGTACATTGAGATAGAATACAGAAGAGAAGAACTTCGGGAATACGTCATGGAGCTTCTGACCCTCGGTATCTGCAGCCTGTTTCTCAGAGGAAGTTTTGTCAGCAAAGGGGATATTGTAACTGCGGCTTACTTGAGTGAGGGATACAGACCTCTGGATTCTCTGAAACACATTTCGACAGTGGATGCTCTTTCAGTGGTGACTGCGCTGTTTGCGGGAGCTCATCAGTGTGAGAAACATTACATATACGCCGACGAGTTTGAATTGGATTCCGGATGTATATATGTTAAAAAGGATTTTTCCGATGTCAGAGTGATTTATATACCTGCAAAGAACAGAACTTCCATGACAGAAAAGTCAGCGGCGCTGCTTCAGAATCTGGCAGAAAAATGCAGCAGAGAGGGTGCCGCTTATCTGAAGAAGGCTTCGGATATGATCAGAGAAGACGAGTATGGCTGTAAATCGGTTCTCCATCTTTTGGAGAAACTGGGCAGGGAGGCATACTTGTGCGGGATTGAGTAAAAGAATACAATCGCGGGAAAGTGTGAAAAAACTCCTGTACCGTGTGACAATCTGAAAATCACGGTTTTAATAGAAGAAAGCACCGGAAAGGATGTGACTGTTTGTGTCCCGGCCTTTCCGGTGTTTCTTTAATTCCTTCATACTTTTCTTTTTCCCGCATATGATGATAGCAATACATAATGGGAGGCAGAAAGGTGAATAGAAGAAAAATCAGAAGATACAGAAGCCAGAGAAGAAATTCCGGGGTGAAATTTCTAGGATTTGTTGGTATAATGATTGTAGCGGTTATCTGCGGCTATATGACTGCACGCTTTATCATAGCGCCGCTTTTGGGATATGATACTGAGGTGCTTAAACTGGATTTTCCATCCAGGCTGACAGATGTGTTTCACGGTGATGATGACACTGAGTCCGAAACTGATGGAGAAGAAGCTGAAAAAGATGCAGACAGCGGTGAAGAAAATGAAAGCCTGACCGCAGAAAAGGATAACCGGAACGATGAAACTGAAGAAGGCTATGCGCTTCAGTTTGGAGTTTTCAGCAGCAGAGATCGTGCTGAGGAACTTGCAGACAAGCTGAAGGACGAAGGCATAGATGTGCAGATTAAGGAGAAGGATGATCAGTACAAGGTGGTAAGTCCGTTGGTCGATACTAAGGAAGAAGCTCTGGAAACCTTGAAAAATACAGAGTCAGAGTATGTGGACGACATTTTTGTCACCAGATTCTGATCTGACTGACCCGGAAGAAAAGAGGAATATTCGGATTTATGATACCACTATCGACCAGGATGAGACCCGAACGTCTGGAGGATTTTGTCGGACAGGAACATTTTATGTACAAGGGGTCCCTTTTGTATAATTCGATCAGAAATAAGACCTTTGATTCAGCTGTCTTTTACGGTCCCTCCGGTACGGGAAAGACAACCCTGGCAAGGATTATCGCAGGAGAGATGGATGCAGGCTTTACGGAGATCAATGCTTCAACTACAGGAACAAAGGAACTGAAAGAACTGATTGACAGTGCCAGACTGAGATTTTACGGACTGGAGAAACGAACTACTTATGTCTACATCGATGAATTTCATCGATGGAATAAACTTCAACAGGATTCTCTGCTCAAAGCTCTGGAGGACGGAGTGCTGAAATTTATCGGGAGCACCACAGAGAATCCGTACTTTTCAATAAACAATGCGGTGCTCAGCAGAGTTCGCAATCTTTACGAGTTCAAGCGTCTTGACAGTACTCAAATCAAGAAGCTGTTACTGAGGGCTTTGTCTGATACGGAGAAAGGTCTGGGAAATCTGCATATCGATTACGATGAAGAAGCCCTTGACCTTCTGGCAGATTTGTCGGGAGGCGACGGCAGAGTATCTCTGGACACGCTCGGTTTTATTGTGGACAATCTGGATCTGTCGCAGAAAATTACCAGGGAAACGGTAGCTGAGGCAATGCAGAGAAAAATTGGTTTTTTTGACAGGGTCGATGACAGATATAATCTTTTGTCTGCGCTTCAGAAATCTATCAGAGGCAGTGACCCGGATGCGGCTGTTCATTATCTTGCAAGACTTGTTGACGGGGGAGCGGATATCCAGATGCTGGGAAGGAGACTGATGGTCATCGCAAGTGAAGATATCGGCATGGCTTATCCGTCAGCAGTTTCCATTGTAACTTCCTGTGTGCAGGCAGCACTGATGGTGGGATATCCTGAAGCAGTTATCAATCTGTCTCAGGCTGTCATACTGCTGGCATCATCCCCCAAGTCGAATTCCGTCTGTCAGGCTTATGCAGAGGCGCTTTCTGATATTCAGAATAAAAGAATCGATGAAGTGCCCCTGCATCTTCGTGACAACCATTATCAGGGAGCGAAGACACAGGGCATCGGAGAGGATTACCTTTATCCTCATGCTTACGGCGGATATGTGGCACAGCAGTACCTCCCGGATAATCTGTACAGGGAAGGTGTCAAATACTACAGACCGACATCCAACGGATCAGAAGCATTATTTAAGAAATTTTTAGAAGGATTGGAAAAGAGATATGGCAGAAATCATAAGGGCTGAGCATTCAGGTTTCTGTTTCGGTGTGAAACAGGCCATAGAAAAGACAGAACAGCAGATAAAACTCAAGAGAGAAGAAAAACTGAAGGGTAATATCTATACCTGCGGTCAGCTGATCCATAACCGGTTTGTAACCGATAATCTCAAGAACCGGGGGGTAGGCGTTATTTTCGATCCGGAGGAGGCGGTTGAAGGCGATGTGATCATTGTTCGATCCCATGGTGAGTCCCGCGATTTTTTTGAACGGGCAGAGAAACAGAAAGTCACAGTCGTCAATGCAACCTGTCCTTTTGTTGAGCGGATTCATCGTCTTGTATGGGAAGCCGATCAGGCGGGAAAAGTCATTGTCATTGCCGGTGACAGGGAACATCCCGAGGTAAAGGGGATCAACGGCTGGTGCAGAAACCGGGCGCTGATAATCGGAAACAGAAGAGAAGCAGAAGCTGTAGATGCGAAAAAAGTTTTCCTTGTTTGCCAGACCACTATCAGAAGAGAACTGTTGTCGGAGATTGTCGAAGTTTTTTCCGAAAGAGGCATCGAGGCTGAAATCAATAATACCATCTGTAACGCTACCGAAGAACGGCAGGGAGCCTGTGAAACTCTTTCCAAAAACGTGGATGCAATGGTCATTGTGGGAGGTCGAAACAGCTCGAACACTCGCAAATTATATGAAATTTCCAAAAAAAACTGCAAAAATTCATATTTTATTGAAAATATTCGAGATTTACCATTGAAAGAATTGCAAAAATGTAATAGAATAGGAGTTGCAGCGGGTGCTTCGACACCTGAATGCGTAATTAAGGAGGTTATTGCTAACATGAGTGAAATGATCACTAACGAAAAAGTTTCAATGGAAGATTTCATGGATGAAATCGATGCGTCTTTAAGACTACCGCGCACTGGCGAAATCGTTGACGGTAAGGTTCATCAGGTTACTGAGAAGGAAGTTATCGTGAACATGGGTTGCAAAAAGGACGGAATTCTTCCTGTGGAAGAAGTAACTTTAGAGGAAGGACAGAAGCTGACTGATTTATTTAAAGAAGGCGATGAGATCCAGGCAAAGGTTGTCAAGACTGACGACGGCGATGGTGGAATCTTACTTTCAAAGAAAAAGCTTGAAATTAATGAGCACTGGAATGAGATTAACGAAGCTCTTGAAAATAAATCTATTATTTCTGTAAAGGTTGTAAAACAGGTGAACGGCGGCGTAATCGCAGCATACAAAGAAGTAACCGGTTTTATCCCGCTTTCTCAGCTTTCCGACAAATTCGTGGAAAACGCAGACGAATTTATTGGACAGACTCTGGAGGTAAGAGTAAGCAGAGTAGATCAGAGAAGAGGCAGAGTCGTATTCTCCCGCAAGGTTGTTCTCAATGAAGAAAAGCAGAAGAAGATCGCTGCTGTATGGGAAAGCCTGCATGTAGATGATATCGTAGAAGGTACGGTTATGAGATTTACCGATTACGGTGCATTTATCGATCTGGGCGGTATTGACGGTCTGTTACATATCTCTGAGATTTCCTGGGGCAAGCTGAAACATCCGCAGGAAGTTCTGCAGATTGGTGAAAAGGTTAAAGTTAAGATTCTTTCCATGAATGAAGAAAAAGGAAAGATTTCCTTAGGTCTGAAACAGACAGTTCCTGAACCATGGTCCGTAATCGATGAGAATTATCAGGTTGGACAGGTTGTAGCGGGTAAAGTTGTTCAGATCAAAGAATACGGTGCATTCATTGAACTGGAACCGGGTCTTGACGGACTGGTACACATTTCAGAAGTGGCTCACAAGAGAGTGACCAATATTGCTGACGAGCTTTCAATCGGTCAGGAAGTCAATGCGAAGATTCTTGAAATCGACAAGGAAAGAAAGAGAATCAGCCTGAGCATCAAAGAAACACTGGATGCAGATGCAGAACCGGAAACGGTTGAAGAAGAAGCGGAAGACGCTGAATAAGAACTGAAAAATACGCAGGTTGCAGTTTGCAGTCTGCGTATTTTTGAATTTCATCAGGAAGTCTCGGAAAGGAGAACTGTATCATGAAAATACTGTTGATTACCGGAAGTCCCCACAGAAACGGAACCGGTGCCGTTCTTGCGGAGCAATTTATCAGAGGAGCTGCAGAAGCAGGACATCAGGTGTATCGCTTTGACGCCGCATTTAAGAATATTCATCCCTGTACAGCATGTGACAGCTGCAGAAGCGGAGAGGCAGGCTGTCTGTTTAAGGATGACATGGAGGAACTGAATTCAGCGCTTTTTTCCGCAGAAACAGTGGTTTTTGTGTCGCCGATTTATTACTGCACTTTCAGTGCACAGCTGAAAATTGTAATTGACCGGTTTTACGCCAATGACGAAATACTGCATGGTGACAAGAAAGCCATTCTGATGACAACCATGGCCGATGAGACACCGGAAACGGCAGAAGGCGCAAATGCGGCTTTTCTCGGTATGACAGAATACCTCGGATGGGAACCTCTGGCTGTACTTAACGCTGCGGCAAGCGGTGATACGGAAGCTCTGAATAAGACGGACTATCCGGTGAAGGCCTATGAACTGGGCAAATCCTTATAGAATGATTTATGAATTGTTTTAAATTTTGCATTAAAATACTAGAGAATATCATTCCGGAATACAGGGAAAAGAAAGTGAACATTTCCTTTCATTTTCCCTAATCTCAATACCCGAAATCAGTATAACATGGGTGAGCGAAAAAGTCTGACTTATCGCTCAGAATGGGATTTTCTCCGGAAAAAGAAGCTTTATCAGCTGATTTACTGCTCTAGACTATGGGAGCAGTTTTTATTTGAATACGGATTGGCCTGCATTAAATCACAGCTTTCGGATTCTGTACAGGTGTTTCAGAGTTTTTTTGCGGCAGCCGCATCGATTGCATTGACTTCACCGCTCTTGTTCTGTAAAATAAATAGGGTATCATAAACACACTGCAAAAGCTTGCTTGCGGGGTGTATTTTTAAGACAGGAGATTTTTCATGGAAAAAACATTTCACATAACAACTTTCGGATGTCAGATGAATGAGCATGACTCGGAGATCATGGCGGGAATGCTTTTGGAGAAGGGATTTGTTCCGGTTAAGGAACGCAAAGATGCGGCGGTTGCCATCATCAATACCTGCAGTGTACGGGAGAACGCAGACAAGCGGTTTTTCGGCACTTTAGGACAGTTGAAAAGACGAAAGATGGAAAACCCGGATTTTCTCGTCTGTGTATGCGGCTGTATGATGCAGCAGCAGCATGTCATAGATACCATCAAGGCAAAATATCCGTGGGTTGACATTATCTTCGGTACGCACAACATTCATCGTTTCCCGGAGCTGATTGACAACGCCTTGTCAGAAAAGAAAAAGCAGACAGAAATCTGGCCTGACGGCGGCGAAATTGTGGAGGGTCTGCCCTCTAAACGTCTTCATCAGAGCAAAGCACTTGTCAACATTATGTTCGGCTGCAATAATTTCTGCACTTACTGCATCGTGCCGTACACAAGAGGAAGAGAGCGGAGCCGGAAACCGCAGGAGATTCTCAGTGAGGTGAGAACCCTTGTGGATGACGGTGTGAGGGAAATTATGCTTCTGGGACAGAATGTGAATTCCTATCGTGGAGAAGGCGGGATCGATTTCGCTGATTTGCTTTATCTTCTCAATGATGTGGATGGTCTGGAAAGAATCCGGTTTATGACGTCTCATCCAAAAGACCTGTCAGATAGACTGATACAGGCATTTGTCGACTGTGAAAAACTGTGCAGAAACATACACCTGCCTGTGCAGTCAGGCAGTACGGAAATTCTGAAAAAAATGAACCGCCGTTACACCAAAGAGGCGTATCTGAATCTGGTTGAAAAGCTGAGAAAGGCTGTTCCGTCCATCACCATGTCTACAGACATTATCGTGGGATTCCCGGGTGAAACAGAGGAAGACTTTTCAGAAACGCTGGATCTGGTCAGAAAGGTCAGGTATGATTCTGCTTTTACCTTCCTCTATTCTGTCAGAAAGGGAACCCCTGCAGAAAAATATGAAGATCAGATTCCTGAAGCTGTGAAACATGAGCGTTTCAATCGCCTTGTGGATCTGGTGAATTCTATCAGTATGGAAAAAAATGCGAAATATGTGGGAACCGTGCAGAAAGTACTGGTAGAAGGTCCGGCGAAGACAGGAAGCAGTATTTTTTCCGGACGGACCGACGGTTTTAAGCTGGTTAATTTCAGAGGAAATGCGGACATGGTCGGAACCATGGCCGATATCAGAATCACCGGAAGCAACACTTTCAGTCTGGAGGGAGAAGTTCTGTAATCGGAACAGCAATAAGGGAAGGAGTAGCGTTAATGAATCCAAAACTGAGAAGTCTTCAGAATCAGATAGAAAAATTTACGCCTGCCTGTGAACAGGAAGAGAGGGATCAGGATTCCATGCTCCGTTTTCTCAAGAATAATGATGACTGCCTCGAGAGAACAAACCTTACGGGACATTTTACCGCGTCTTCATGGATTATCAATGAAAGTGGCGATAAAGTTCTTATGGTATACCATAAAATCTACAATTCCTGGTCATGGACGGGCGGTCATGCCGACGGCCAATGGGATCTCTCTGCTGTAGCCATCCGTGAGGCAATGGAAGAAACCGGAATCAGACAGATTGAGTTGGCAGACAGAGAGCCGGTATCCCTGGAAATTCTCACAGTGGACGGTCATGAAAAAAGGGGTGTGTATGTACCTTCCCATCTTCATATGAATCTGACCTATCTTCTTCGGGCTGACGAAAACCAGAGGCTGTATGTAAAGGAAGATGAAAACAGCGGCGTCAGATGGATAGACGCCGCTTTGATACAAAACTGTGTCAGTGAGCCGTGGATGATGCAGAGAATTTATACTAAACTCCTGAGGCTTCACAGATATTGAGGGAATACTACAGTTCACTGATATATTCTTCAAGTTGTTTAAGATTTTTTGGCGCCGGCAGATCATCTGTCAGGACGCCTTTTTTAATCAGGCTTTCAAAGAGTTCCAGGGCTGCCGGCTTTTTTAGATTGGTCAGCTCCAGAGCTTTTTCATCAGAGAACACATCCACAGGATCTCCCTGCTTCAGCAGTTTTCCGTCATGGATCAGGACAACTTCATCCGCCCATTCCAGAGCATAGTCTACATTATGGGTGGACATGAGAACTGTGATGCCCCGATCTGCCAGCATGTCCACAATTCCGTTGACAATGGCGGTATGTTTCGGATCCAGGGAAGAGGCGGGTTCATCTAAAATGATGACAGCCGGTTTCATTACCAGAACGTCCGCAATGGAAACCTGTTTTTTCTGACCTCCGGAAAGACTGTGTACGGGTCTGTGCTGAAAAGGGGTGATTTCCAGAGTCTCAATCACCTGTTCAACAGCTTCCCGCACTTCATCTTCCGACATGCCCATGTTCAAAGGGCCGAAAGAGATTTCCTGCAGGACTGAGGCAGAAAAAAGCTGATTGTCCGGGTCCTGAAATACGATGCCGATTCGGCTGCGAAGATCCAGCAGTCCTTTCTTGCTGTAGTCAAAAGGTTTGCCGTTAAGATACAGTGTACCTTCCGACGGCTTGTGAATACCGTTGAGACACAGAAAAAAAGTGGATTTACCGGCGCCGTTGGCACCCATAAATGCGACTTTGCGTCCACGCCGAATTTCCAGACTGAGTCCGTTCAAAGAATAGCTTTTCTCATCGTCATAAGAAAAATACAGGTTTTCGGCTTTAATAATAATATCCTTCATAGTGTTCCTTTCGGTTATTTCAGAAGTTTTATGTACAGGGTAAATGCCAGCAGAAAACTCTCATAAAGAACAATGAGAAGAATGTTCTTCCGCTTTGGCGGATGACTTTCTGAAAGCACACACAGTCTGCCGTCATAGCCTCTTGATTCCATGGCATCGTAAAGAGCCCTGGAACGGTTCATAGCGTGGACAAAGAGGATCTGAGCCATTGCGCCGAAAGATTTCAGTGAAGTTTTCAGGTCCTTATGCCCCAGCCGGGATTTTTGCGCTGTGGTAAGATAATAGGCCGTATCCAGAAGAATGAAGATATAACGGTAGATGAGAAGCATCAGTTCCACAATGAGATCCGGAAAGTGCATTTTTTTTAATACATCCAGTATATCTGTCATTGTGGTGTTCAGAGACAGAAAGTACAGACAGGATACCGCCGCAAGCGCTGTAACGATAAGCCGGATTCCATGGATCAGACCGTCTGTACCTGCAGTCAGATACAGATCGCCTACAGGTACAGCAAAAGCGTTCAGCGGTTTATGAGAAATATTGATCATAACGGCAAAAACGCTTAACAGCAGAAATCCCAGAGGAACAGTCATCAGATTTCTGTATCTGGATGCAGAGATACCGCCGCGGACAATGGTCAGATAACTGTTGACAGCCATGACAAAAATACCCAGAACTATGGAACGACTGACTATACAGAAGATTAGAGTCAGCATAGTAAAGGCAAACTTTTCGCAGGGGTTGACATATCTGAGTTTTGATGAATAACACAGCTTATCGATAACAATCACTGAAAATACCTCACATCTGTTTTACTTTACGGTAAGACCTCTGACTTAAGCCTGTTTGCTGCGGTCAGATGCGTCATCTTCCTTCATCCACTTGCGGCGCTCATAGAAGCGACCCATAAAGAAGGCGAGAATACCGACGCCGATGCCTGTCTGCAGGCAGAAAATCAGACTTTCGATTTCTCCTGGAATCTCTCTGCCAAGGTAAGACTCCAGTATAGGGGTAAACCAGGGTTCATATTCACTGCCCTGAATTTCCGCAACCATCTGACTTCCTGCATCATCGGAACCGCCAAATTCCGCATTTTTCAATGCAAGAAACGGAATAGCCGCAATGAGCACAGCGGCAATCAAAAGCACAATAACCAGTGTTTTTCTCGATTTACGCTTTTCCATATTATTTGACCTCCTTGATGAATCCGATGGATTTAAGTTCAGGTTTAGCAAAAGATTCCAGACCGATTACCACAATCACGGTCAGAATACCCTCGATGACTGCAAGAGGCAGCTGAGTCGGTGCAAAGACACCGAGGAACTTAATCAGTGATGCCGCCATACCGCCGACTTCCGATGGATAGGCCAGAGCAAGCTGGAAACTGGTTACGCAGTAGGTAATCAGATCTCCCAGGAATGCAGCAAGGAAAACGGAAACCAGTTTGTTGACTTTCAGCTTCTCACACAGCTTGAAAAGTCCGTATGAAACAAAAGGTCCTGCAATCGCCATGGAAAATGTATTTGCACCCAGGGTTGTCAGTCCGCCGTGGGCAAGCAGAATTGCCTGAAACAGCAGGACGATAATGCCGAGGATGCTGACAGAAGCGGGACCGAAAAGAATTGCTCCAAGACCAGTTCCGGTCATGTGAGAACAGCTTCCCGATACAGACGGAATCTTCAGGGAAGAAATTACAAATATGAATGCGCCTGCCATGGCAAGCACAGTGATGACTTTTCTGTCTTTCCCGAGCGTTTTTCTGATAGAGAAAAATCCCCAGACCACAAAAGGAATACAGATAACTCCCCAGATCAGGCAGAGGCCTGCAGGAAGGTATCCCTCCATAATGTGCATTGCGCTTACAGTGGGAACTGCTCCAAAGACGATGCACAATGCAGTAATAACTGATAAAAATAGTTTTTGCCTTTTTGTCATGTTTTCTCCTTTCCGCAGATAATCTGCATGCAAAAAACCTGTCACAGGACAGGTGCGAAATAGAGAGAAATTCCTCAGGGACAGCAGAGAATCTTGAATTTTCAATTCTTTATCGAGCTGGCTGAGAGAAATTTCTGCATGTTCACACCGGTCATCGTTCGTAACCTGTGCAAATTGGCTGCATGAAGGGCAGTTCTTCTGGCTTGGACATTAAACGCCTGTATCTCGCCTTCCCGGCTGCAGTCAGCCAGTGGCGCAAGTGAGATACGGCTCCGTCCTTACAGCGGCGCGACCGCGCAGGATTTTCACCTGCTTCTCTCTTGGCTCCTCAAAAAGGAGACCCGTCATACATTCAATTATCATCTCATTCTACTACCTGTCAGTATTTATTGTCAAGGACTATCTCCCATCTTGACAGGCCATGAGTTTCTGTATATAATCTAAGGCAGTTGAATCAGATGAACGCTTTCCATTCCCCCGGGACTGGATGTCACAGCATTCCGCTTTCACCACGCTAGGGCCGTTTTACGGAGGGGTGAACCGGTATGCTTTATTTTTTGTTCAGAAGTTTTGCCGGTTCAAGGTTAAGGGAAAGTAAGGAAAGCCGAAGCAGAGAAAGGAGATACTCCATGCATCAGATATTTACGGCTCAGGAAGTGAAAGAGGCTTATGAGAGGATCAGAAACTACGTATATGAGACGCCGCTTGAGGAGTCTTTGTATCTTGGAACAGAACAGAGAAAGTATTTTTTTAAGCTGGAATCCATGCAGACGGTGAAAAGCTTTAAGATTCGCGGCGCATTAAACAAAATGTCCACTTTGACCGAAGAGGAGCGTGAGAGAGGAGTAGCCACCATATCCTCCGGAAATCACGGCGCGTCTGTAAGTTGCGCCGCCAGGCTTCTCGGCATTAAAAATGCCAGGATTATTGTACCTGAGACAACACCGAAGGCAAAAGTCGATAAAATCAGATTTTACGGTGCGGAGGCGCTGCTCATGGGCAAAGACTATGATGAGGCACATGCAAAAGGTATGACATATATTGAAGAAAATGGCATGACCTATATCGACGCTTATTATGATGATCCGAAGATTTACGGCGGCCAGGGAACAATTGCCCTGGAAATTCTGAAGCAGAGGCCGGAAACTGACACCATAGTGGTTCCTGTCGGCGGCGGTGGACTGATTACCGGTATTGCCGTAGCTGCAAGAGCGATTAAACCGGATATACGCATTGTCGGAGTACAGACAGAAGCATGCCCCGCAATGATCAGAGCTTTAGAAGACGGCGTGTTCTACGAGGAATATCCTACGACGGGAGAAACCATCTGTGACGCACTGGTTGGAGGAGTAGGAAAACTGTCTTATGATATGCTGAAAGATTATGTGACAGATATCATTGAAGTAAAAGAAGAAACCATCCGCAGAGCAGTCAGACATATGATTAAGGAAGAAAAGTTCATCGCAGAGGGCGCCGGTGCATGTACTGTGGCAGCAGTCATGGATGAGCCCGAAAGAGTGGGAGGCACTAATGTTGCGCTTGTTATCAGCGGAGGCAACATTGACGGAGAACTGATGACACAGATTTTGAACGAGTAGAAAAGAGGCGATGCAGGATGAATGAAAATATAAAGACACTGCTCATGACAGCGGTAGAAGACAATATGGAAGAACTTTGCAGAATCAGAACCTATCTTTATGAGAATCCTGAGGTGGGAGGCGAGGCAGAAAAGGCTTATAAAGTTCTGACCGATACACTGAGAAATCACGGTTTTGAGATAACCTATGACTTTCATCATATTCCTCATTGTTTCAGAGCCGTATATGACAGCGGCAAGAGGGGACCGTCTGTCGGAATGACTATGGAATTTGATGCACTGCCCGGAATGGGTCACGGATGCGGTCACAATCTGATCGCCACAGCACCTATGGGAGCTGCCTTTGCACTGCAGAAAGTTCTGGGGGAAACCGGCGGCAGGGTGGTTCTTTTCGGAACTCCCGGAGAAGAGTGTGTGTGCAGCAAGGTGCAGCTTTCAGAGGAAAGAGCTTTTGATGAGGCAGATGTACTTATGACCATTCATCCTAATCCTGTGAACCTGTCCAGCGACAGCACCACTGCCATTGATTCATGGCAGGTTGACTTTCACGGCAGGCCCTCTCATGCCGGTTCTCAGCCGGAGGACGGTATCAATGCGCTAGATGCGGCAGTACATTTCTATACGCTGGTAGGATTTGAAAAACAGTATCTGAAAAACACCAATATTTATGGTGTCTTTGCTGACGGCGGTGAGAAGTGCAGTGTCATTCCCGATTTTGCGGCTGTCAAATATCTGGTAAGAGCAAAAGATGTAGAATCCATCAGTCAGATAAGAGAGATGTTTGAGCGGTGCGCACAGGCTGCCGCAGGGGCAGTGGGCGCAACCTACAGGATCTGGAGAAATGAACCGGCAAACAAGAATATGATTACAAACCGTACAATGGCAGACATATTCGACCGGTACTATGAGGAACTTGGCGGAGGGCATATGCCCCAAATGGACAACAGCGGTTCTACCGATATGGGTGACGCATCACATACTGTGCCTTCCATTCATCCGTGGCTCGGAATGAACTGCCCGGAATGCCAGCTTCATTCTAAAGAATTTGCTGACAGAACGGTCGGCAGGGAAGGAGATCAGGTTATCAGAAGAGGCGCCTGCGCTCTGGCAATGACAGCCTTTGACATTCTGACATCACAGGAACTGCTTGCACGAATAAAAAAAGAATTTGCAGAATCGGTAAAGTAGATGAAAAAAACAGAAAAAAGATTTTCCGGAGAGCCTTTGTAAATCTGGTTGACACGGAAAAAAGAATAGACTATAATTTTTCTTGTATAATGTCAGTTTCACTGATGCGGTTGATCAGTTGATTTTTTAGATATTACGGGAGTATCGCAATTCGATATTTCCTCCATGATAAATAAGTATAAGTTGTAAATATTGGTTGATTGTTATCGTAATATGGAATCAGGTGCAAGTCCTGGACAGTCCTGCTGCCGTAATGAGGGAGCCGATATGTGAGACGAAAGTCAGCCACTGAGAGTCATATCTTGGGAAGGTACATAGAGGTGTTGAATTCAAAGTCGGAAGACATTCCAATATTTGGCCGTAAAAACCACAGGGTATGGGTTTTAGGTTAATGTGGAAAATAGATGCGCCAAGCGAGTGCTGCGCTGCTTATTAGATAATATTAGAAACACGAAAGCCCGAATCCCTGGATTCGGGCTTTTTTTCGGTTTTTCAGAAAAAGAAGAAGGGAATTTGTGAGTGACAATGGAGAAGTTTACGGTCAAAAACGGTAAACAGATGCGGTTTGGCTTTACTACAGGAAGCTGCGCTTCGGCTGCTGCCTGCGGTGCCGCTTATATGCTTTTGACGGGAACTGCCTGCAGGGCTGCTGAAATTCTTCTGCCCGGCGGTGAAAAGGTTTTGCTTCCTGTCACTTATGTATGCGCAAATAATGAGGATGTGATTTGTTCTGTGAGAAAGGACGGAGGAGATGATCCTGACGTCACAGACGGCGCTGAAATTCTTGCCAGAGTGAGCAGAACAAAAGTTTCAGCACTGTCTGATGAAGAAAAAGAAAAACGAAATGGAAAATTTCCCATTCTCTGGAAAGATCTAACCTTGCTTGGCGGAGAAGGTGTCGGTCTTGTTACTGTAGACGGACTTCGCTGCAGGAAAGGAGAACCTGCGATCAATCCCATTCCCCGCAGGATGATTTTTGAAAATGTAGACCGGGTGAGAAAGTCTGCAGGTCGGGATGTGCCTCTGACCATAGAAATCTCAGTCCCAGAAGGAAAAAGTATCGCTCAAAAGACCTATAATCCAAGACTGGGGATCATCGGAGGCATTTCTATTCTGGGCACTACAGGTATTGTGGATCCTATGAGTGAGAAAGCACTGGTAGATACGATCAAAATGGTCATCGATCAGAAATTTGCGGAAAATCCTGAGAGAATTCTGATTGCACCGGGAAACTACGGAAGAGAGTTCTGTCAGCAGGAACTGGGTCTGGATCTTGAACAGGCGGCACCTGTTTCCAATTATTTGGGTGAGGCACTTGATTATATTCGCTATAAGGGATTTAAAGAGATTCTGCTGGTTGGACACACCGGTAAGCTGATTAAAACAGCGGCGGGGATCATGAATACCCACTCATCATATGCGGACGGAAGAATGGAGATTATCGGAATTCACAGTGTACTCTGCGGTGCGGACCAGGATACAGCTGCAGCCATTATGAAGTGCGTTTCTACTGATGCGGCGTTTGATCTGCTTCGTGACAAACCTTATTATGAGCAGGTAAAAGAAAGTATTCTCACCAAAGTTCTTTATCATCTGCGTTTCAGACTAAGAAATGAATGCCGGATTCAGGTGGTCATGTTTACTTCAGACCGCAGCCATATTATCAAAAGTGAAGGGGCAGAACAGCTGATTGAAGCCATAAGAAAAGACGGAACGATAACCAGGGATTCAGATAGAACCTGATAGAATAAACACAGAGGAGAAGAAAAGTATATGGAAAAAGAAAAACAGCATGATCAAGGCACTTTCTATGCAGTTGGGGTCGGACCGGGGGATCCGGATCTGCTCACTGTAAAAGCCATTAATACCATGAAGGCCTGTGATGTCATTGCACTTCCCAAAAGCGGTGCCTCAGAGAATATAGCACTGAAAATCGCATCTCAATATATTCAGGGAAAAGAAATTTTAGAATGCGATATGCCTATGATTAAAGATCAGGCACAATTAACTTTTTACCACGATCAGTCGGCGGACAAGATTGAGGAAATTCTCGCACAGGGCAGAGATGTGGCATTTCTGACTTTGGGAGATCCTGCGATTTACAGTACTGTGATGTATGTTCACCACAGACTGACAGACCGTGGATGCAGGACAGCCATTATACCCGGAATTCCATCCTTTTGCGGCGCTGCTGCCAGTCTCAATGTTTCTCTCTGTGAACGGGACGAAATGCTTCATATTATTCCTGCCACCTATAAGGGAACCCAGGTTGACAGCCTGGAAGGCACTAAAGTGCTGATGAAATCAGGAAAAACCATTATGAAAATCAAAGATGAGCTGACGGAGAAAAAAGCGATGATGGTAGAACGTGCCACTATGGATGATGAAAAGGTTTACAGGGATTTAAATGATCTGAAAGAACAGTCCAGTTATTTTTCTCTCATTGTGATCCCTTCAGAAGAAAGACAAAAGGAGAAATAAATTATGATATACTTTATCGGAGCAGGCCCCGGTGCCGCAGATTTAATTACTGTCAGAGGTGCGGAGTTATTAAAAAAAGCAGATGTTATCATCTATGCAGGATCGCTGGTAAATCCGGCTTTGCTGGATTACGCAAAACCGGAATGTAAAATCTATAACAGCGCCAAGATGACTCTGGAAGAGGTTATCGAGGTCATGAAAGAAAACAGGGGCAGGGAAGTGGTTCGTCTTCATACAGGAGATCCCTGCATTTACGGCGCTATCAGAGAGCAGATGGATATTCTGGATCGAGAAGGTATGGAATATGTTTCCGTACCCGGTGTCAGCTCATTTATCGGCGCTGCGGCAGCATTAAACGCAGAGTATACTCTGCCTAATGTAAGTCAGACGGTGATTCTTACCAGAATGGCGGGAAGAACTCCTGTGCCGGAAAAAGAAGAAATTTCAAAACTTGCCGCTCATGGTGCCACTATGGTGGTTTTCCTGACTTCTACCATGCTGGCAGAACTTTCCGAGCGGCTGATTGCAGGAGGATATGAACCTGACTCTCCGGCTGCCATCGTATACAAAGCCACCTGGCCTGACGAAAAAGTGATACGCACTACGGTAAAAGATATTGCAAAAGCGGCAGAGGAAAACGGCATTAATAAAATGGCGCTGATTATGGTGGGAGGATTTTTAGGAAGTGAATATGAGCGTTCCAAACTCTATGATCCTGCTTTCACTCATCTGTTCAGAGAGGCAAGTAAATAATGGAAAATGTCGGTATTCTGGCTTTTACAGCCAGAGGAATGGAACTGGCGCGCGCTGCGTCGGAAAAACTGAAGAAACAGGGTGTCTGTACAGAAATTTTCGATAAGAAAACAGGAAGTGCGAAGGAATATCTGGCAGAAAACTTTGCAGAAAAAGACACCTTCCTTTTCATCTGTGCCACAGGCATTACAGTTCGGCTTATTGCACCGCTTATTAAGTCCAAAGATCAGGATCCTGCCGTGGTGGTGATGGATGAGGCGGGACGTTATGTCATACCGCTGCTTTCCGGACATCTGGGCGGAGCCAACCGGGCGGCATTGAAACTTGGAAAGCTCCTGGGGGCTGAGCCGATAATGACGACTGCTACGGATATCAACGGCAAGTTTGCAGTGGATGTATGGAGCAAGGATGCAGGCTGTGTCATTACGGATGTAAGAGGAATCAAGAAGGTTTCCTCTGCAGTTCTGAAAGGAGAGAGAATCGGCATACTAAGCAGTTTTCCTTTACAGGGTGAGATTCCTGCAGAACTGACAGAGGGACCTGCAGAAATCGGCATCTGTGTAAGTCTATCAGGAAAAGGTCAGCCCTTTGCCGAAACCTTTCATGTGGTTCCAAAGATTGTGACTCTCGGTACAGGCTGCCGTAAAGGCGTCAGCAGCCATACTTTTGAAAATTTTATTTTAAGTCAGCTTGCCGAAAATCGCATTGATATTGCGGCGGTGGAGAAGATCTGCTCTATCGACCTGAAAAAAAACGAAAGGTGTATTCTGGATTTCAGCGAGAAGTACAGGATTCCCTTTGTCACCTATACTGCAGAGGAGCTTCAGCAGGCTGCCGGAGATTTTACCTCCTCTGAGCTTGTAAAAAAGGTTACTGGCGTGGACAACGTCTGCGAACGCAGTGCAGTACTTGGCAGCGGTATGGGAAAAAAAATATTATCAAAAGCCAGTGGAAGCGGTATTACCTGCGCCCTGGCCATAAAAGATTGGAAGTGTAAATTTTGAACCTTATCATGTCTTATATAGATTATAATATGGCTTCTCTGGGAGAAAGAGAAATCTTTTCCTGCACAAAGACACAGACAGGACAGATTTATGATATGCTGAAAGAAAGAGAGGAGATTCTGGGGGCAGTTCTGATTGCAACCTGCAATCGCACAGAACTTTATCTGTCTCTTTCCGAAGAGGCAGAACTGAATCCCTTTGAGGAACTTTGCAGTGCAATTGATGTCAACTATGCAGACTATGTACATATGAACCGGACCCTTACAGGTGACGATGCCATTTCTCATCTGTGCAAAGTTGCGGCTGGTGCTGAATCTCAGATCTGGGGTGACGATCAGATTGTGACTCAGGTGGATGATGCGCTGAAAGCTGCGCAGGCGGCAAAAGCTACTGATACGATTCTGAATGTCGTATTCCGCACCGGAGTCAGTGCCGGGAAAAAGGTAAAAACTCTGATAGATTTTAAAGTGGATGATAACTCTACCGCTTCGCGTGCTGTGAAACTGATTCAGACAAATCCGAAGCTGAAAAATGTGCTGGTTATCGGTAATGGCATGATTGGACGGCTGGTGTGCGAATTGCTGGTGAAGGAAGGTCTTTCTCCAACTATGACACTGAGACAGTACCGTCATGGTGAAAACATTGTGCCGAAAGGTACAAAAACAGTCAATTATGCTGACCGTTATCAGGCCATGGCCGAAGCGGATGCAGTGGTCAGCGCCACACTCAGTCCGCACTATACGGTGTATTTTGAT
>CASEOD010000108.1 GCA_949289445.1 uncultured Eubacteriales bacterium | reverse complement strand
CAGCGGCTCGTCAGCTTTCAGTGACAGGTTTGTCACATCATCCTCAATACCAAGTGTAAATACTTTCTTCTCATCATTGTGATATACAGCAACGATCTGAGCAGGTGTTGTATCCTTGGAACCAAGTCCGTAACGTCCTGTATAGATCGGTACAGCATCGAATTTGGAACCTTTGAGTGCCGCAACAACATCCAGGTACAGCGGTTCGCCCATTGCTCCCGGCTCTTTTGTTCTGTCCAGAACAGAAATTTTCTTAACTGTATCCGGAATTGCGTCGATCAGCGCCTGTGCGCAGAACGGTCTGTACAGACGAACTTTCACAACGCCGACTTTCTCGCCTGCCTTCATCAGATAGTCGATTGTCTCTTCAATTGTATCGCACACAGAACCCATAGCGACGATTACATGCTCTGCGTCCTCTGCCCCATAATAATTGAACAGTTTATAGTCTGTTCCGATCTTTTCATTTACTTTATCCATATAGTTCTGAACGATTCCCGGCATTGCATCGTAATACGGGTTGCATGCCTCTCTTGCCTGGAAGAAGATATCCGGGTTCTGAGCGGAACCTCTCTGGCACGGATGATTCGGGTTCAGTGCATGTGCACGGAAAGCATCGATGGCATCCATATTTACCAGATCTTTCAGATCTTCATAGTCCCATGTCTCGATCTTCTGGATTTCATGAGATGTACGGAATCCGTCAAAGAAGTTAATGAAAGGAAGTTTTCCTTCCAGTGCTGCACAGTGTGCAACCGGTGTCAGGTCCATAACCTCCTGAACGCTGGACTCGCACAGCATAGCCGCGCCGGTCTGACGACAGGCATAAACGTCTGAATGATCACCAAAAATAGAAAGCGCATGGCTTGCAAGAGCACGGGCAGATACGTTGAACACGCCCGGAAGCTGCTCACCTGCTACTTTATACAGGTTCGGAATCATAAGAAGAAGTCCCTGAGACGCTGTAAATGTAGTTGTAAGGGCTCCTGCCGACAGTGAGCCGTGAACTGCACCTGCCGCACCTGCCTCAGACTGCATCTCCACAACCTGTACTGTCTGTCCGAAGATATTTTCTCTTCCCTGAGTAGCCCATTCATCAACATGCTCAGGCATAACGGATGACGGTGTAATCGGGTAAATCGCTGCGACTTCTGTGTATGCATATGAGACGTGAGCAGCGGCCTGGTTACCGTCCATGGTCTTCATTTTTCTTGCCATTTTTTGTTCCTCCTTAAAAATTACATTGAAAAAAATAGTTTTATTCACATGTATTTTCATTATATCGCCAAAAATGACAAAAGTCTATAGAGGGTAGTCGGTTTTTTTGTATATTTTGGGGTGCAGACCGAACTTATATTTAATAAGCAGATGGCTGTCCGTTCCTTTGAAATGTTTTTTTATATAACCAATATTTCCGCCTCTTACAGCCTTTCCGGCTTCCCCAGCAGCCTCCCTCTCCGGTCCATTTCTATCTGGTATTTCTCTCCCTGTTCTGTTTTTATTACCAGTGAACTTTTCCCGTTCTGAAAACATGGTTCATTCATAATGCAATATCCTTCCAGGATCAGACTTGGCCTTAAATGAATATCGTAAAAGCACCCGTCAGCGAAAAAAAGCCCTTCTGAATACTGGCCCAGTCTCTGCGCCCTTTTGCCCGTTCTTCTGATATGTCCGAAACGGTCTGCAATACAGATTTCTTTTTTCTTTCCGTTTCCTCTGAGTATAACCCAATACCCATTTCTGTAGGTAACCGCAGGACTGTATTTTTCTTCTGCCTCATATGAGATACCGCCGGCCTTCTGAACTTTTTTCAGTGAGCCGTACTGTCTTATGCAAAATTCCTCATCATCCCGGCATTATACACAAGTCCGGTATACGTATCTCCGAACATTTCTTTTCGGATTAAAAGGAACATACCTTCTCCTATATAAGAAGTATTCTCTTTTATATATTCTTCGTAGTTTTTTTCTTCCGCTGAATCTCCATAATACCCGCTGACAAAAATATGATCCGGTCTGAGGGGATGAATCCATTCTGCATCTGAATTTACTACTCCGATCATGCTGCAGATATTTTCTGCTCCGTCATCCACCTGTTTTATTACAAGATAATAGCCATCCCCATATGCCAGAACATGGTCAAATTCTTCTGATAACAGCCAGGGATTCCTGTTTCCATATGTCAGAAAAAACATTGCGATTACAGTCAGAGAAAAAACAAAATCAGAATTTCCCATCTCTTAATCTGCTTCTCTTCTGTATCTTGTTTCTCTTTTTCTGTATGTATATCCTCTCCGCAGTTGTGGCACAATAAAGTATAGTCCGAGCCGCTGCTTCAACAATTTCTGCCAGACGAAAGTCATGGAAAACACCGCATCTTTTTCTTATGATCCCCTGTGGAATACAATGAAAGAAAAGAAAATGTCAACATATAAACTGATAAATACCTATCACTTCAACAAGGGTACTCTTTATCATCTGAAACGTGGCGACAACGTAAACATCGCCACGCTGGCGGCGCTTTGCCAGATCCTGGAGTGCAGGATTGAAGATGTTGTAAGAATTGACTATTAATTTTAATATGCAAAAATATACAGAAAAAGAGAAGCGCCTGCATTTCCAGGAATTACAATATTCCGGAAACACAGGCGCTTCTCTCTTTCTGTCTGACTTAAACCGCTGCGGATAAAGCCGGTTTTCTGTTAACCGGCAATCTGCCTGCTATTCTTTTAAATATATCCTATGGATTATAATTATAAATATTTCTTATCGGTTCCTTCGTATCCCGGTCCACAGCCGCACCGGCAACAAAGTTTCCATCCTGATAAACTTCAACATTAACGAGCCATCTCTGGCCGGCATCCCAGTAATAAGGATCCCCGCTTACTGTAACTTCCACATTCACATCTTCAGGAACACCAAGGGATGCAGCTATCCCCTGCAGGTCTTCATCTGAAAAGCCGACAGAGTTTTCATCCTCACCGGTATTTCCTGCTGTCTCTGCCACCAGTTCATCTATATCCACATCTGAATAATCCGTTTTCGATACGATAAGATTTCCCGCTGAATCATATACGTCCAGATTACTTGCAATCACTTCTGTGGCATAATTTGACAGAACATCGTATTCGCCAATCTGCTTCCATTCACCTGCACTGTTAAGGTAATACTGATCACATTCACTCATTCCGTCAGTAATATTCAGAGTCAATCCGCCATCCCAGATAATACACAGATCCTGTCTGTCCATGTCTGAATCCACTGTAGACATCTCAATTCTGTTCTCCCGAAATCCTTCCCGGAAGATAATCCAGTATTCCTGGTCGAATGGGAGTTCTTCTTCCACTTTTTCTTCTTCGACGGGGTCTTCACCGTCTAATTCGTCTTTCCTCTCCTCTTCCAGCTTTTCGATTTCTTCTCTTTCTTCTTCCGGAAGTGTTTCCTTTGCTTCTGTGATTATCTGTTTTGCTTTCTCAGTTTCCCCTGTATCAAGATAAAGATCAGCCAGTCTCACATAAGGCTCTGCTTTTTTCGGCTCGATCTCAATTGCCTCCAGAAACGCGTCTTCTGCCTTCTCATAATCCATCTCTTCCAGATACCGGTTTCCTTCTGCTACCAGAGAATTATACTGTTTCACCTTCTGCTGAGGCAGGATCCACAGGAATACCGCGGCCACGGCTGCGGCGATAACAACGAGCACCGCCGCCAGTATCAGCCATATTTTTTTCCCTTTCTTTTTCTTCTGAACAGGCGGGGTCGGCGCCCCGCCTTCCATCCTTTTCATTTCCTGTCCGCCTGGATACGGCGGCACAGCGCCGGCAGTCTGACCAGGCTGTTCCCGGCCGGACTGTTCTGTTCTCAGAGGTGTTCCGCAGGAGCCGCAGAAAGCGGCATTCTCGTCATTGTAACATCCGCAATTCGGGCAATACATTTCTCAA
>CASEOD010000107.1 GCA_949289445.1 uncultured Eubacteriales bacterium | reverse complement strand
TATTTTCGCCGATATTGGCGATGAACAGAGCATTGAACAGAGTTTATCAACCTTTTCTTCTCATATGAAGAACATTGTCAGAATTGTGGAAGAAGCGGAAAGCGATACACTGGTACTGGTGGATGAACTGGGGGCCGGTACTGATCCCACAGAGGGAGCGGCTCTGGCCATTTCCATTCTGGAAACCTTGTACAGACAGGGGGCATCCACTGTGGCGACCACCCACTATAATGAGATAAAGAAATATGCACTTTCTACAGATGGTGTGGAAAATGCATCTATGGAATTTAACGTGGAAACCTTAAGTCCCACTTACAGGCTTTCTATCGGTATCCCGGGAAAATCCAATGCTTTTGAGATCTCCAGAAAGCTGGGACTTTCAGACAGTCTTATCAACAGGGCATCTCAGTTGATTGAGCGGGGAGACATCGAGTTTGAGGATGTTATCGGTGCCATTGAGGCGGATAAGAAGAGGGCTGAAGAAGAACGTGATCAGGCCATCGCTATCAGTGTTGCCATGAAGAAAAAACAGGAGGAGCTTGATCTGCAGACTGCAGAGCTGGAAAAGAAAAAAGAGAAGATCATCGCCGATGCCAGAGAAGAAGCCCGGGAAATGCTGAGGGAGGCCAGAGAAACAGCGGCTGAGGTTCAGAAAGAACTGAGAGAACTTGCCAAACTGGAAAGCATGGGTGAGCGTAACAGGCGCTTTGACCGGAATCGAAGGAGACTTCGTGAAAAAGAAGAAAAATATGCTGAAAAAATTGTCCGCAAGGTCAACAGCAATCCGGTCAGTGCAGATGAGATCAGAGTGGGCGACAGAGTCAAAGTTCTTTCGCTGGATCAGAACGGAGAGGTTTTGTCTCTGCCTGATGAAAAAGGAGATCTGACGGTAAAGATTGGCATTATGAAAGCAAATCTGAATCTGGATGATCTGGTGCTCATCAATGACGGCACCGGGAAAAAGAAAGCGCCTAAATCTTCCGGATACGGAGGTCTTTATAAGACCAAAGCGCAGCATGTTTCCATTTCTATCAATGTGCAGGGCGAAAATCTGGATGATGCGGTTATGGATGTGGACAAATATCTGGATGATGCCTATGTAGCCGGACTGAAAGAAGTCACCGTCATTCACGGACGGGGGGAAGGCATTCTTAAAAACGGTCTCAGGAAGATGATGAAAAGTCATAAACACGTTGCATCTTTCCGCAAAGGCAATTATAATGAAGGCGGTGAAGGTGTCACTATTGTACAGTTGAAAACGGAGTAAATTATGTATTTAATCAGCGGATGTCTCCTTGGACGAAACTGTAAGTACAACGGAGGCAATAACTATAATCAGGCCGTCACAGATTTCTGCAGAGGACGGAACATCTGCGAGGTATGTCCGGAAGAAGCCGGCGGCCTTCCCGTACCAAGACCTCCTGCGGAGTATCAGGGAGAACATATTGTGGATAAAGAGGGAAGGGATGTGACAGAGGCTTTTGAACGCGGCGCGGAAATTTCGCTGCAAAAGGCTTTGAAAATGTCGAAGGATCTGGGTGAAGAAATTGAAGGCGCTATACTGAAAGCGAACAGCCCTTCCTGCGGCAGTATCTGCATTTATGACGGAACATTTTCAGGGACACTGATCGAGGGGCGAGGCTGTTTTGCCGGAAAGCTGTTAGACAGAGGTATTAAAGTATTTTCAGAAAAGGAGATAAATGATGGTAAATTTTAAGGAAGAAATTGCAAAACTCATTGCGGAACATGTGGAAGGTCTTGAGATTTCTGAAATTCAGGACATGGTGGAGATTCCGCAGGATCCCAAGATGGGAGACTATGCATTCCCTTGTTTCAAACTGGCAAAGGTTCTGAGAAAGGCGCCGCCTCTCATTGCGAAAGGTATTGCAGAGGGTATCAGTGGTGACAGCCTTTTTGAAAAGGTTGAACAGGTAAACGCATATGTGAATATGTTCATTTCCAAAGAAAAATTTGTCAGTGATGTGCTTTCTGAAGTGCTGACTAAGAAAGATGATTTCGGCAAGTCAGATATGGGTGGAGGAAAGACCGTCATTGTGGAGTATTCCTCCCCGAATATTGCAAAGCCGTTCCACATCGGTCACATCAGAAGTACAGTTATCGGAAATTCTATCTACAAGATTTACGATGCACTAGGCTATAATGTGGTAAGAATCAATCATCTGGGAGATTACGGAACCCAGTTCGGAAAGATGATTTGCGCCTACAGACACTGGGGAAACAAGGAAGATGTAATCAGAGAACCGATCAAGACCCTTTTAAGCTACTATACCAAATTCCATGTAGAAGTGGAAGAACATCCTGAACTTGATGATGAAGCCAGAGAGATTTTTACAAAACTGGAACACGGAGAAAAGGAAGAAACCGAACTGTGGCAGTGGTTCAGAGATGAGTCGCTGAAGGAATTTACCAGAGTATATGATATGCTGGGCATTACTTTTGACTCATATGCAGGGGAAAGCTTTTACTCCGACAAGATGCCCCGCTTTGTCAAAGAGCTGAAAGACAAGGGCATTATGGAGGAATCCCAGGGAGCCAATATTGTAAATCTGGAAGAATACGGACTGGGCATCGCCCTGATCACAAAGAGTGATGGATCAACCCTTTACATCACCAGAGATATTGCAGCAGCAAACTACAGAAAAGAAACTTACGATTTCTATAAGAATATTTACGTTGTTGCTTCTCAGCAGAACCTTCATTTCCAGCAGTGGAAGAAGATTCTGTCTCTGCTGGGATATGAGTGGGAAAAAGACTGTATTCACGTTCCGTTCGGACTTGTCAGTCTGGAAGAAGGAACCATGTCTACAAGACACGGCAGAGTCGTATTCCTGGAGGATGTGCTGAACAAGGCTGTGGAGAAGACCAGAGAAATCATTGAAGAGAAGAATCCGAATGCTTCTTCTGAAGATATTGATGAGACTGCAAAGACTGTAGGAATCGGTGCTGTGATCTTCCAGGAACTTTCCAACAACAGAATCAAAGACTACGTGTTCAAATGGGATAAGGTGCTGAACTTTGACGGAGAAACCGGACCTTATGTACAGTATACCCATGCGAGATGCGCTTCTGTGCTGCGCAAGGCAGGCGAGGAGACTGTCTCCAGGGCAGCAGCTCTTGACGGCCTGAACAGTGAGTATCTGTGCAGTGAAAGCGCCTATGAGCTTGCCAAACTGCTGTACAAATTCCCTGAGGTTGTGGCCGATGCAGGTGAAAAGTATGAACCGTCCATTGTAACCAGACATATTGTGGATATTGCACAGAGCTTTAACCGCTTCTATCATGATGAGCACATTCTCACAGACAATGAGGAAGAAAAGATCGCCAAGGTGGCACTTGTGCTGGCCGCCAAGACCGCTCTGAAGAACGGACTGGCACTGCTGGGTATGAAAGCGCCGGAGAGAATGTAAGCCGAACAGATTGGACGCAATGACACGGTGAAATTTTATCGAAGATAGACGAAACTTAACCTGAATAACGAATTCTGCTGATTTGTGTATAAACAGAATGAGGCTCAATGCTTTTTTTGAAACTCATTCTTTGTAGAATGGTATAAAGTTATACTTTATTTTGATCTTTTGCGATTTTCGGTTTATCTTTCTGTCGGAAATTCAGATAGCTGTGAAAAAAGCTGAAATGAAATTATACACAAATGCAGGCAATCGTCAATTCAGGTTAATTTTGGTCTGTGGGCATTATACATAAACTCATGAAAAATGAGTTCTGGGTTTAATTATCTCTGTAAAAGTGCCGCAGGCCAAAGAATCGGATTGAGAAAACGACGAAAAGGAAAGGAATATGGTTTATGAGATATGAGGGTGATATTTTCAGACCGCCCAGCGAGGCGTACAGCCTGCTGATTCAGGTCACCATCGGCTGCTCTCACAACAAATGCACTTTCTGCAGCATGTTCAAGAGCAAACAGTTTCGGGTCAGAGATATGAACGAAGTTCTGGAGGATCTGGAAACCGCCAGACAGACCTATCGCAGGGTAGACAGGATTTTTCTCTGCGACGGTGATGCCCTGTGTCTGTCTACTGAAAAGCTTCTGGTAATTCTGGATCGGATCAGAGAACTTTTTCCGGAATGCAGAAGGGTGAGTGTATACGGCTCCGCAAAAGACGTGCTGCGCAAAACGTCTCAGGAACTGGAGACACTGCGGGAGCACGGCATGGGGATGATCTATCTGGGGGCTGAATCCGGCAGTGAAAAGGTGCTGAAAGCTATCTGTAAGGGTGTGACCCGTGAGGAGATGATTCAGGCAGTTCGTAAGATTGAAGATGCGGGGATTCCTGCATCGGTCACTTTCATCTCCGGCCTTGCGGGGAAGGAAGGATGGGAAGATCATGCCATTGAAACGGGAAAAATGATCAGTGAGATGAATGCTTCTTATGTTGGACTTCTGACTCTGATGCTGGATGCAAGAGCACCGATTGTGGATCAGATAAACAGAGGAGAACTGACTCTGCTTTCAGCGGAAGAAGTGGTGGCGGAAACCTATCTTCTTCTGAAACATGCAAATCCGACAAAGGAATGTGTGTTCCGCAGCAACCATGCATCAAACTATGTATCTCTGCGAGGCAATCTGCCTTTCGACAAGCCGCGCATGATGGAACAGCTGCAGCGGGCCATGGAAAATACCGGCCTGCTGAAAGATGAAAGATTCAGGATGCTGTAATGAAGATACTGTTGACTACACTGAATTCCAAATATGTACATTCCAATCCGGCGCTGAGATACCTGTACAGTGCATCCCGGGACCGGGATGCTGAAACGGAACTGAAAGAGTTTACCATTAACAATGAGATGGGATATATCTATACAGAAATCCTGCGGGGCAGATACGATCTGGTCTGCTTTTCCTGTTACATCTGGAATATCGATATGATACTGAGGCTGGGTTCTGATCTGAAAAAGGCAAAA
This sequence comes from uncultured Eubacteriales bacterium, assembly GCA_949289445.1. Classification (GTDB taxonomy): domain Bacteria; phylum Bacillota; class Clostridia; order Peptostreptococcales; family Anaerovoracaceae; genus Senimuribacter. Next base: position 3,915 of record CASEOD010000107.1, on the reverse strand, counting down.
CCCCGGATGAAAATTCTTCTGGGCGGACCCGAGGTCAGTTATGAAAGCCGCAGGCTGATGGAAGAGCATCCCTGGATTGACTATATCCTGCGGGGAGAAGGGGAAGTGTCATTTCCACGGTTCTGCAGGGCGCTGACGGAAGGTGAAGCACTTTCCCGATGTGAAGGACTGACCTACCGCATGAGGGAGGAAATCTGCCAAAACCCAGACGGCCGTCTTCCTTCTTCCGGTGAGATCCCCTTCCTTTACAGCAGAATGGAGCCGGAGAAGGATAAGGTGGTTTATTATGAATCCTCCAGAGGATGCCCTTACCGGTGCAGTTACTGTCTTTCATCCCTGGAAAAAGGAATCAGAGCCCTGCCTTTGGAAAGAGTAAAGAAGGAACTGGACTTTTTTCTGAAAAGAAACGTAAAACAGGTCAAGTTTATTGACCGCACCTTTAACTATGACAGAAAACGGGCGGCTGAGATCTGGCGCTATCTGATGAAACAGGATAACGGAGTGACAAATTTTCACTTTGAGATTTGTGGAGATCTGCTGGATGATGAAAGCCTGAACCTGCTGAAAGAGGCAAGGGCTGGGCTGTTTCAGTTTGAAATCGGTATCCAGACTGTAAATCCGCGGGCGCTGGCTGCAGTAGACCGCAACCCGGATACTTCATCACTGCTGAAGAAGGTGAAACAACTGATTGAGCCGGGGAACAGTCACATCCATGTGGATCTTATCGCAGGACTTCCCTTTGAGGATTATGAGTCTTTTGGAAGATCTTTTGATGCAGTGCACAGCCTTTGTGCAGACAATCTGCAGCTGGGATTTCTGAAGATGCTGAAAGGCACTAAGATCAGGGAGCAGACCGACGAATACGATTATGTTTTTCGGGAGACTGCTCCTTATGAGATTATCTCGAACCGGTATCTTACCGCGGAAGATCTGATAAAGCTGAAGATGATCGAGCATGTCCTCGATCTGTATGGAAATAAAGGAGGTTTTTCAGAGAGTCTTGCGTTTCTGCAGCCTCTGACAGCAGATTCGCCCTTTGGCTTCTATGAGGCTCTGGCAGAGTTTTTCTATGAGTCCGGATATCAGCACCGTTCTCATAAAAAAGAGGATTTATACCGAATCTTAAACCGATTTGCAGAAAGTCTTGAAAAGAACGGGAAAGACAGGAGAGACAGGATCAGTGAAAAAGCCAGAGAAATTCTTTCCCGTGATTTGGAAAACACGATGAATTTTGATGCAGTAAAAAAGTTTCATAAAAAAGGATGGGATATTTGATGGATTTTGAAAACAAAGAAACACAGCAGCTTCAGGACCGCATTGGGGAGTACCTGGTTCCGCATCTGGATCAGTTTCTCTTCGACGAGCTCTCTGAGAATTATCTTGCCAAGGCTGAAATTGCGGATATTCTGACAGGAGTGCCTGTGCCAATCAGAAAGACAGCGCTTTCGGGTCTGTCTACCGTAGCTCTGGCTCAAAATATGGCATTTATTATCGGCTGCGATATCAATTTTAAATATCGGGACAATTATGTGGCCTATATCATCAGAACTTTTACAAAGGACTTTGCAAAGCCGCTGATTAACGAAGGAATCGAGGCTGCTGCCAAAAGTGACTTCGACTATGCATGTATCTGTTTCAGAGGCGCACTTCTGATTGATCCTGATTCGTCTGATGCCCTGTACTGCTATGGCAGAGCCTGCAAGGATTCTTACGAAACCGGTGAAGGTGAGGAGTATGTGGGCAGGTATAAGGCTGAATCTCTGGAAGCTTTTGAAAAACTGACCATAAAGAGCCCTGATTTTGATATGGGATTTTATTTTCTGGGTTACGGTTACCTGAACATGGGACTTTATGTAAAGGCAAAGCTGACCTGGGAAACCTTTCTGACTCTGACCAGAGATAAAGAACGGAAGGAAGAGGTGCAGGGCTGGCTGGACAAGCTGGTTGAACCTGTCAGGATTGAAGAGGGGTATAACGATGTGCTGGCGGGCCGTCTGGACGAGGGGATTGAAATTCTGTCATCTTATCGTGACGATGAGCGCTTCAACACCTGGTGGCCTCTGTGGTACTATCTGGGGGTCGCCTACGGTCAGCTGGGCGAATCTGAGGAGGCAGAGCAGTGCTATCTGAGGGTACTGAAGCTTTCTCCAAGCAATCTTCAGGTCATGGAGGCTCTGGAGGAACTGTACAGGAATTCCGGCAATGAGCAGTTGGCAGAAAAGTATCATAAAAAAATGGAAGTGGTAAAACACAACATAGAGCTGGACAAAGCGGAAAAGCAGGGACTGTCGTAAAGACAGTCCCTGATGCTTACATACCTGAAATCTAAAATGACAGCTTCAGTAAGGTCTGCATTTTGATGAAGTTCATTGCTTCGGCGCTCTGCAGCGGGAGACTTCTGTCTGAGAGACAATTTTCGTGTGTTTGTAGGCCTTGATGATAATGTGGAAACGATATGGACGATCGGCCAGATCAAGAAAAGTATCCCGGCTTATGTAGAATCTGATTTTTTTGCCTGTCTGATCTGTTCCTCGCAGATAATATACTGATGTGGGTGTATGCCACATACTGCCTCGATACAGAGTCCAGTCTGACAGGGTATAGGTGCTCATTTGGGAATTAAAAAGGTCGGGCAAGGCTTTTGCAAGAGTGACACACATTTTGACAAGAAATATGGCCGACAGTGCCGAAAGCAGGGGCATGGAAAGGGAATCCCATCCCAGCTGAGGAAATTTTTCCACAATTACAATGACCATAAGTAGCGCAGATATTCCGAAAAGCAGTCCGTTTACGGCTCTGAGAATCAGAGCTTTTCTTCCTTCAGGCGGAAAGATAAGAGTAATTCCGACAAGTAGAATTGCGAAAACCAAAATATTCGGTGCAAGATTCATTTTCTCGTTCTCCTTTATTATATACTCAAAGAATACAAGATCCCTGCAGCAAGACCTTTTTATAATATCATTATGAAGGAAAATCTTTTTTCAGTCAATCTGCAAGGCAGGACACAGCCGCTCCGCATAGCTGCGCGTCTTATCTGCTCGACTCCCCGACCGGTCGTCTTCGCACCTTACGCCTGAGCAACTTTCCACAGGAAATTTGCTCTTTACGGCGTAAGCCTTCTTAAGGTTCAAGTCCTTACTGATTCCTGTCCTCACTCATGACACTGAAAAAGAGAGCATTTCTGCTCTCTTTTGTGTCATGGTTGCGGAGGCAGGACTTGAACCTGCGGCCTCCGGGTTATGAGCCCGACGAGCTACCAACTGCTCTACCCCGCGACGTTATGGAGTTATGAAGATCTATATTGGTGCCGGAAACCGGGGTCGAACCGGTACGATCGGTAAGGATCGCAGGATTTTAAGTCCTGTGCGTCTGCCAATTCCGCCATTCCGGCAAAACCAGATACAATCTAAAAAAATGGCTCCGAGAGTGGGGCTCGAACCCACAGCCTACCGGTTAACAGCCGGTTGCTCCACCATTGAGCTATCTCGGAACACTTGCGTCAGTTCTGACGGCAGTGTTTATTATATAACAAATAGAATTAAATTGTCAATATATTTTTATGGAGTTTTTTATAATTTTTGTAGGGTTACAATACATATGTTACAACTGAATAAAAAAAATGCGGAAAACTCAATTCTGTGTTATGGTTATAGCAACCAAACAACAACCCAAACAGAAAGGAGTTTCCGCATGACTACTATAACACATGATATGAGGTTTCGTCTATCCCTAATTCGCTATGCTGATAAACATGGAGTGTCTAAAGCTGCACGAGTATATAAGACCAACAGACAGTATATCTACCGCTGGAAACGCCGCTATGACGGCTCCTGGGACTCTCTCCGGGACCGTTCCAGAAGACCTCACTCTCATCCCTCTCAGCATACGCAGCAGGAAATTCAGCTCATCCGCAAC
>CASEOD010000106.1 GCA_949289445.1 uncultured Eubacteriales bacterium | reverse complement strand
TTCGTGGCCTTTATGCTCTCTGGCGCAGTACAGGGTTTCGTATGGATTTGTGCAGATCAAAACCTGTACAGTTTTACCATTTACCCGGCCAGGGGTGAAATCTGTATGCATGGAAGGCGCCAGAAGGAGCATTTGATAGATTTTCTTCCGTTCCTCTTTTGTTGCTGAAGAGAACTGTCTGGAAAGGGAATTGATCAGCCCTTTTGAGAGGATGATCTTACCATCTGTGATTTCCCGCAGAAGTTCCTGAGTCTTGTCGATGGAAACATTGCAATAATTATTCAGGAGAAAAGCCAGCGCTTTTACCTTTTTTCCGTAGTTGAATTCGTTGGTGATGTCCTTTGGGAAAGGAGCATGATAACGCTCTCCGGTGTTTCGGCTGCGATAGATCTGAGAACGGTATTCCGTAACGGATACCTGAATTTCAAGGTCTGCCACCTGCTTTGTGATATATTTGCCTGTGGGATAAAAATCCGGATTCTCAGCGATTGATGGAGGCGCTTCAAGTTCTACGACCGGGACAGTTGGTTCCATGTGGGGACGCCTGTGGCCAGAATGCCCTTTCTGGGCACCGGGTTTGCGTTCAGTCTTTTTACGGCTGTTTTTGATTTTTTTGTGGAAAGGTTTTACAGAGGATGGAAGAGAAGAATTCTCATGGTCACGGTTCATCTGTGCTTTGAGTTTTACAATGAGATCCCGGGCTTCCTGAAGCTGTTTAGAAATCTGGTCATTGGAAGCTTTAAGAACACAGACCTCTTTTTCAAGATCTTCGATTTTCATGAGATCTTCGATTTGGTGATTCGGACGTGCCAGAGCGTCACGCCAAAGCTGATGGTATCGTTCCTTTTCCTTTGTCAGGGTTTGATTTTCACGGCGGAGCTGACGGATGATTCTTTCATGCTCCTGTTTTTCAGCATCCGTATAAGTTCCTTCTTTAAGGCGCTCATTTTCACGGCGAAGTGCCATCAGTTCTTTTCTCTGAATTTCATGAGCTTCCTTTAAAGTCATTGCGCACCTCCTGATAAAAGATTAATCGGCCGGATCCAGTAATTGATCAAGTATTGCCTGCTGTTCCCTGCACATGGATACAACCTGATCGTAATCAGCGGATAATTCAAGATACATTTTTTTCAGCTGCTGATTTTCTGTTTTTAGAGACTCGTTGATTTCATTCAGTTTTGTAATCTGAAGTACCTGATTATTGATAATCTCTTTCTGAAGTGCAATCGCTTTCTCGGATTCATCCAGAAGAGTCTGAAGTGGATTATTCATCGAAAAACCTGCCTTGGATTGATAGCTTTATTATAAACAATTCTGCGAAAAAAAGCGAATGCAGGAAAAAGACGGGCTGGCAAAATGACTGTGAAGAAGGGATGGATAAGAAAAAAAGAGTGTGTATAATCGGGCAGAAAAGAAGCGAAAAATCAGGAAATATCATGTAAATGCGGGGAAAATCAGCAAGAAGGTCAGATGAGAGAGTGCAGGTATGCGTATAGACAAAAGTTATCCACATAGGGGTGATGTAGAAGCGCGAAGCAAAAAAATATTTTTCTACGTTTTGCACAAAAGTCAGCATTCGCTGGCGGACGTGTGAACTGTAACGTTTAAAGAAGGAAAAGATAGGTAAAGTCCGTTTTATGACACACCTGACCTGTTAAGATAGACCTGTCAAAACGAAATAAGAGGTAAATCTTATCAGAGAAAGGTGTGTTTTTATGTATAGCAGAAAATCTGTTTTTAAGG
>CASEOD010000105.1 GCA_949289445.1 uncultured Eubacteriales bacterium | reverse complement strand
TGAACTGGCTGCCAGTGCCATGCTGCAGGGAATCCCCTATCGGGAGGAAACAGCAATCTGGAACAAGAACATGGTATGCCGGATTCTGGACGATGCCCGATACACAGGGACAGGGGAATATCCGCCTATTGTGGAACAGACGTTGTATGATGCCGTCTGTACAAGGCGTTCCAGCGGCAGAAAAAAGAAAACAGCGCTTCCCAAGGAGATCCGGAAGAAAACCATCTGTCCCCAATGCGGACGGACACTGTGCAGGACTGCCTGCAGACATGGCACCATAACCTGGGGTTGTCCGGACCTGCGGACGGGAAAGCGGCTGGCTGAAGGACAGTCAGTTTCTGGGGCAGATTACGGCCTTGCTGAACCGGCTGATTGCCGAACCCACTCTTGCGGAAAGAATCGTCAAAAAGCCGGATTTCCTTTCCAGTGATGTCCAGCGACTGAGCCGTGAATTCAACCGGAAGCTGGGGAATCCCAAGGCCGATACCGATGAACTGCTTTATCTGATCCAGCAGTGTGCACAGGAGAAATACCGGACGTGTGCTGCAAGCGGATGGGAAAATCAAAGAATCAGAGAATGTCTCACCGGACAGCAGCCAATGGAAACGCCGGATATGGCCCTGTTTGAAAAAATCGTAAAAAGTGTGATCGTCAGCGGCAGTGAGATTCCTCTCTGGCTGACGAATGGTGTAATTTTATCATAGGGGAAGAAAACCTGGTCCAGAAGCACCATCCTTAATATGCTGCAGAACGAAAAGTATGTTGGAGATGTTCTGCTCCAGAAAACCTACACAGTAGACTTTTTGCAAAAGAAGGTGCGGAAGAACCGGGGTGAGGTGGCGCAATATTACATAACAGACAACCATCCGGCCATTATACCACGGGAAATCTTTCAGGAAGTGCAGCTGGAGATTGCCCGGAGGAGCAGCAAGCGCAAGGTTTCCTGCCGGAAGACCAAATCTGAGCGAGGCAAGTACACCAGCAAATTTGCCCTATCAGAGCGGCTGGTCTGCGGAGAATGCGGGGCGATGTACCGGCGGGTCATGTGGATCAAGCGGGACGGCGCCAAGGAACACGTTTGGCGATGTATCAACCGGCTGGAGTTTGGGAAGAGGAACTGCCACCATTCACCCAGTATCAAGGAACCGATTCTGCATGAGGCGATTCTGAGCTGTATCCGGTCCGTGTATCAGAGCAGGGAAGAGCTGAGAAAGGTGATCCAGGATGCACAGAAGAGGTTGCTTTTCATTGGAAAACCCAAAGACAGCCCTGAAACGATCCGGCAGAAAATCCAACACATCGAACAGGAGATGTTCAGCCTGCTGGTTTTCGCAGCACAAAGCGAAAAAACAGAACAGTTTGAAGTGCGGTTCAAGGCGATGCCCAGGGAAAAAGCAGAATTGTCAGAGAAGCTAAAAGAGCTTGAGGCTTCCCAGTCCCCTTATGAGGAAATAGGGCAGACGGTGGCAACGGAAGATGTTCCCTTATGGGAATTTGACGAGAGCTTCATACGGCGGATAGTCGAGCAAGTGACGGTACTTTCTTCAGAACAGATTGAAGTGCGATTTGTGGGAGGGTTTTCTAAGGTGGGGGAGATTCCGATTATCAAACAGCTGCATCTATAAAATTTCAGGTGTTTTGTATCGAAAATCAAAATTATTTGAAGAGTTTCGGACTTACAAGTCTGAAACTCTTGACTTTTTCGAATTTTCGGGTATCATAAAGACAAGAAAATCAGGAGGTGCAGTCATGGTTGAACTGATCAATCGTCCCGAATATTTAGAACAGCTCATTCAAAATAAAGATGTGAATCTGGTTAAAATCGTTACCGGTATCCGTCGATGCGGAAAATCATCCCTGTTGGACCTGTTCCATCAATATCTGTCCGATAACGGAGTAGCTGATGCAAACATCATTCATATGAATATGGAATCGCTGCGTTATCGAAATCTTTCTAACTATCTTGCTTTCTATGACTATGTCAGTGAACGCATACCGAAGTCAGGAAAGACCTACCTGATATTTGATGAACTTCAGGCTGTGGAGCATTGGGAAAAGTCAATCGAGTCTTTCCGGATCGATTTTGATGTGGATATCTACATTACCGGCTCGAACGCTTATTTGCTTTCCACAGAATTTTCCACCCTGCTTTCCGGCAGATATGTTGAAATCCGCATGCTTCCGCTGTCGTTTAAGGAATTTCTGACTTTTTACGAATTTGAACCATCCGTTACTGTAGAAGAAAAATTTCAGCGGTATCTTCAATTCGGCGGTATGCCGATCCTGAGAGAATATCGGTTCAATGAGGCGAGAAGCAATCAAGCTTTGGAAGGTATCTACTCCACGGTTGTACTGCGTGACATTCTCCAGCGCAACAATCAGGCTGATCAGGGGATGCTGCAAAAAATCATGCTGTTCCTCTGCTCCAACATTGGCAGCATAACTTCTCCCAACAGCATTGGCAATGTTCTCTCCAATGAAGGTGATATTCAAACTGGAAAAGGCAAAAATGTCGCCGGAAAAACGGTAGACAAATACATCGCCATGCTGCGCAGTGCTTTTATTTTTTACTCTGTTGGCAGATATGATGTCAAAGGAAAACAGCTTCTGAAAACATTGGGGAAGAACTATATCATCGATATGGGATTCCGCAATATGCTGCTTGGTTATCGTGATGCGGACCGAGGCCACATTATCGAAAACATCGTGTTCCTGGAGCTGATTCGCCGTGACTACCGCGTCTATATTGGCAAGGTCGGAGAAACAGAAATTGATTTTGTTGCGGAAAAGCCGAACGACAAGCTGTATATCCAGGTCACAGAAAGTATGCAGTCGCCGGAAACCCGTGAACGTGAGTTAAGGCCGCTGCGCATGATACCGGACAACTATGAGAAAATCGTATTGTCAATGGATCGAAGCTATATTAACTCCTACGATGGCATTAAATCCTTATATCTGATTGATTGGCTGCTGTCCTGATAATATTTCGATTGTATG
>CASEOD010000104.1 GCA_949289445.1 uncultured Eubacteriales bacterium | reverse complement strand
GAAAAACCGCAAAAAGAGGTTCCATGCCAATGCCATGAAACCTCCGTTCATACTGTTTATACTTCAGCTTTCTTTCCGGTAAAGAAGTAATCTGCCAGTTCAAAACCATTATCGAAATACAGGCCGGATGCCTGCCCTGACTTTTCACAGAACCTGCGTCCCGGGTCTTCCGGTCTTTCATCGGTGCTGTCATAGATGACAAAAGGTACAGGTGTTGCCGAATGAGTTCTGATAGCCAGCGGAGTTCGGTGATCCGGCACCTCAAGCACGCGGAAATCCTCACCGTCCTCACGCAGAGCTTCTACAATCGGCTTCAGCACTTTCCGGTCAATATCTTCAAGACACTGAATCTTTCCTTCCATATCCCCCTGATGGGAACATTCGTCAGGACCTTCCAGATGAACATAGACAAAGTCTTTGCCGTCTCTGAACTCTCTGATTGCCGCTTCCGCTTTGCCTGTAAAATTGGTATGCAGCGTACCTGTGGCGCCTTCCACATCTACAGAATTCAGTCCTGCGCAGATGGCGATGCCCTTTATCAGGTCTACGGCGCTGATAGCGGTTCCCTTAATCCGATATTTATCATAAAAGGAAGAAAGCTTCGGCTTTTTCCCCTGTCCCCAGATCCACAGAGAATTGGCAGGATTCAGACCGCGGGCGATTCTGTCACGGTTTACCGGATGATCTTTCAGAATCTCATAGCTTCTTTTCATCATATCCGTCAGAAAATCGCTGCCTTCGCCTTTCGGCAGATGATCTCCCACCCTCTGCTCCAGCACATCGTGAGGCGGCGTCAGGTCATATCCGGTCTCACCGTTGTGCACAATCAGACAGTGACGGTAACTGGTACCTGTGTAAAACCGCAGCTTATCATCGGCAAAAGCCCGGTTGACTGCCTGAATCAGCTTATCAGCCTCCTCAGTAGTAATATCACCGGAGCTGTGATCTTTGATAATCAAATCTTCATAGGCTCCATCGCCTTCCAGCGTTATAATATTGGTCCGGAAAGCCACATCAGTATCACTCATGTCAATACCGATACTGGCAGCTTCCAGTGGTGAACGTCCCGTCAGGTATACCGAAGGATCATAGCCCATGACAGACAGGTTGGCAGCATCGCTTCCGGGCGCAATCCCCGGCGGTACGGTTCTGACCATACCCACCTGCCCTCTGGCTGCCAGCCCGTCAATAAACGGCATCTGCGCTGTTTCCAGAGGTGTTTTTCCGTCCAGTCTTTCAATGATTTCATCTCCCGCTCCATCGGGAACCAGAATTAAATATTTCATGTAAATCTCCTTGCATTACCAGCGGCTTCAAACAGTTTCAACAGACAATTACGGCATCAGGTTCTGATAAAAATGTACGAATTAAACCCGGAATCGCTTTTTTTCAAAATCATGTATAACTTACAGAGAGCCGCCTTTTCAAAAAGCAGCTCTCTCTTTTCCTTTTTTTCTAGAAAATTCCTGTTTTTACAGAAAATCTGTACATGCAGTGCCCATATTATGAGCAGCCTCTGAACGAAATTGCGGAATTGAAAAGTTTTCTTATACACATTTTTACGAAATTCCGATTTCAGGTTAAGCTCGGACCAAAACACGGATTCTGACTGCTGTGACTTTCACTGCCGCCGTTTCCAATCCTATCTGTTTTCTTCTGCAAATTTTTTCATAAATGCGATGAGTTTATCCACACCTTCCATCGGCATTGCATTATAAATGCTTGCCCTCATTCCGCCAATGGAACGGTGACCGTTCAAATTCACCATGCCTTCTTCCTTGGCTGCAGCGACAAATTTCTTGTCCATATCGGTATCGCCTGTTACAAACACCACGTTCATCAGAGAACGATCCTCCCTGGCCACCGGACAGTGATAGAAATCGCTGCTGTCTATGTAGTCATAAAGCTTTGCGGCTTTTTCCACATCCAGCTCATGCATAGCCTTGATTCCACCGATATTTTTGATATGTTTAAAGACTTCTCCCGCCATATAGATGGCAAAGCAAGGCGGTGTATTGTACATGGACCCGTTATCCGCATGAATCTTGTAATCCAGATAAGTCGGCACCTTTTCATCGGCATAGCCGAGCAGATCTTCTCTCACAATGACGATGGTCACGCCGGCAGGTCCTACGTTTTTCTGTGCGCCCGCAAAAATGAGGCCGAATCTGCTTACATCGATTTCTTCACTGAGAATACAGCTGGACATATCTGCAACCAGCGGAATGTCTCCTGTGTCCGGAATCTCAGGGAAGTGGGTTCCGTAAATGGTATTGTTGTAGCAGACGTAAACATAGTCTGCATCAGGTCTGATGTCTTCTCTGGTGAATTTCGGTATATAAGAGAAAGTATCTTCTTCAGAACTTGCGATTACTCTGATATCTCCGAACTTGCACGCTTCTTTATAGGCTTTCTTTGCCCAGGACCCTGTCACTACATAGTCAGCCTTTTTAGAGGCTCTGAGCAGGTTCAGCGGCACCATTGCAAATTGAAGAGTTCCTCCACCTTGTAAAAACATAACTTTGTAGTTGTCAGGGATATTCATAATATCTCTTAAGTTAGCTTCTGCATCTTCGATGATTTTTCCGAACTCTTTTGAACGGTGACTCATTTCCATCACAGACTGGCCGCAGCCTTCATAACTGGCCAGGTTCGCTGCTGCGTCCTCGATGACGTTAAGCGGTAACATCGACGGACCTGCGGAAAAGTTGAATACACGATCGTTGTTTGTCATTTTCGTCGCCCTCCATTTGGTTCTTAAAATTTTTTTGAATATTTTACTATTATAACACTTTAATTCTTGAAAGTAAAGCATCAGAGTGTTATAATTTTTTATAGTTATCAATGAAATTAGGAGGTGCTGCCAATGTACAAGATTGGAACTTTAAACAAAATTTCACCAGTGGGACTCTCTCACCTTTCTGATAAATATACGGTTTCAGAGGATCTTTCCGGTGTAAACGGAATTCTTGTAAGAAGTCAGGACATGCACGAGATGGATTTCGGAAAAGAACTTTTATCCATCGCAAGAGCCGGCGCAGGTGTCAACAACATTCCTCTGGACAAATGTGCAGATCAGGGAATCGTGGTGTTCAATACCCCGGGAGCCAATGCCAACGCAGTTAAAGAGCTGGTAATCGCCGGAATGCTGCTGGCAGCAAGGAATATTCCTGCAGGCATCGCCTGGGTTGAAGGTTTAACCGAAAATATCGGAAAATCCGTAGAAAAAGGGAAAAGTCAGTTTGCGGGAACTGAAATTAAGGGAAAAACACTTGGCGTAGTGGGCCTGGGCGCCATCGGCGTTCTGGTTGCCAACGCAGCCGCTGATCTGGGAATGAAAGTCATCGGTTACGACCCTTACTTCAGCCTGAAATCCGCCCACAGCCTTTATTCCTGTGTAGAAGTGAAAGACGACATCAAAGCTCTGCTTCCTCTGTGCGACTATATCTCCATTCATGTACCTGCCATGGATGCCACCAGGGGTATGTTTAATGCGGATCTATTCTCGCTGGTAAAGGAAGGTGCTGTCCTGCTCAACTTCTCCAGAGATAAGCTGGTAAAGGAAGAGGATCTTCTCGCTGCTCTGTCAGAAGGCGCACTGAAAAAATACATAACCGATTTCCCGACAGACGGTGTGCTGGGCAAAGAAGGCGTAATCTGTCTGCCGCATCTGGGAGCATCCACTGCCGAGGCAGAAGATAACTGCGCAACTATGGCTGTGGAACAGACCATGGACTATATTGAAAACGGGAATATCGTAAACTCCGTCAACTTCCCGCCTGTAAATCTGGGTCCGAGAACCGGAGACAACAGAATTGCCGTCACTACAAAGGGAGAACCAAATCCTGTAAAACTGGCAGCTGCCATGTTTGCTGACATCAATATCAAAGCAATTGCCGGAAATGTAAAGGGTGAATACGGCTATGCACTGGTGTCCACTGATGACATGCTGACATCTGTGCCAAAGGTTGACGGTGTGGTCAGAGTTAGAGTCATTCAGCCTGACGAAGCATAAGACTGACTCCTCATGACGATAGGCATGACAATGTGATACAGAAAAAGAACTGATCATCTGAAGCTAGATTGCTTCAGACGATCAGTTCTTTTTCTGTATCTATTTATCCTCTCTCCATCTCTTTGTTATCATATCGATGTAGGTGAGATACAGGTCGGGCAGCACATCAAAATTATAGCCTTTGTGAAGTCTTTCTGTATACTTGTGCAGATCTTTTCCATATCCGCCGATAATCACCCCGGGAACTCTGAATGCTTTCAGATCCTCAGTCGGAAGCTGATACACCAGATCCGCACCTGCAAGGTTCCGGAATAATGAATCGAAATCCATTCCTTCTGCAAGCCATGTGTAACACAGATCAGAAATGCCATAGTACTCACTTTTTCTCAGCTTCTCTCCATATTTTTCCATCGCATATAGGGAAAGCTCATCGATACAGTCCAGCATCGCCTTTGTATCACAATCTTCCGGTTCCACATTGACATCAGGGTAATACGGCGGAATCACGGAAACAATAATCATCGGCTGTTTCTCGCCGCAGATCTCATAGAGATGACGAACCAGTCTGATGCATGTATCCTGAATCTCCCGATTCTCCAAAAGCAGTTTCTCCGCATAGTCCTGCAGATGATTCTTCAGATCGCCGTCGTAGTTCTTTTCCGCGGCGGCATAAAGCTCCTGAAAGGTCTTTACACACGGCTTTGCAGTGTAGGCTTTAGGACGGGTACCTGTCAGTTTTTCAAAAGCCTCCACTCTGCTTTTGACGAAGTCCAGGACGTTTTCAAATGCAGTTTCTGCCGTTTCAATAAGATTCTTCATCAGATTCTCAGGCTCCATCCGAATGGTTGCGATATTGAAATATGAAGCAGCGTAAAGAGGCGAAGATAATGAGTAACAGGTCTTCAGATCCTGCTGTTTCAGACCTGCAGGCGGTGCTGTGGTAATCCTGTGATTCTGCTGACAGAATATAGGATTCAGATGCATCTGCTTATAGATCTCCTGAGACAGAAGATTTGCATCAAGTCCCAGAAAAGGTTCCTCCCCATGTGTCGCCGAACCGACACAGAAAAACATAGGCATTACCTTTCCGGAAGCACCGTACTGTACATATCTGCATCCTTCTTCGCCATTGTCCACCATAAAACACTCCGTCAGAAGAAGCAGGCGGTATTTCAGGTTCTGTTCCCGGGCAAATTCGTTGAAAAAGGAAAGGGCTCTGAGCATCCCTTCCGAATTGGTTTCCTCACCGCACACACCTGCATAAAGGAAATTACAGTCTGCCTTTTCTTCCGAATAATGGCGCAGCATTTCAATGCATAATGCATGGCCAAACTTCATATCCGCCGTACCTCTGCCGAAATACCACTCTCCGCTCTCCAGATCTGTTCTGGTCTCCTCATCCAGAGGCAGCCGGCTCATGGCAGCAGTCAGAGCTTCCACATCAAAAGCCATGTCCTGCAGATTTCCGTATTCATCTGTATCCACCACATCATAGTGACCCGTCAGAATCACCGTGTCCGAAGTTTTTTTCTCCGCTCTTAAAAAAGCCGCAATGACAAAACGATTAAAAGGATCGTTTTCTATGGGAATCCTCATGACCATCTGCGGATTTTCCGTAAAATACGGAATTTCAAGAAGCAGTTTTTCTATTTCTTCTGCTGCAAGATATTCCCTGCCGGTGCCTGATACACTCGGCGCTTTCACGAGGCGAAGCATATCCCGATACAAATTCTCTCTGCTGATCATAATATATCCCTTCTTTCTAAGCCAAAAGAGACGGTAAGCAGACCCGTCTCTTTTTATCTTATTCTACTATGCGTCTTACTGTCATTACAGGACCGATATAGCCGGTTCCGGTAACCGCGATACCTAAACTCTCATTGACAGCATGTACAATCTGACCGCCGCCGACGTAAATACCTACGTGACCGTAATAGCAGACCAGATCTCCCGGCTGCGCTTCTGCCAGAGAAACCTCTCTGCCGTAGCTTCTCATTACACCGGCATCATGAGCCATGGTAATGCCGAAATTGGCATATACCGACAGAACAAATCCCGAACAGTCCGCGCCGTTTGTCAGACTGGTGCCTCCATATACATAAGGGTTTCCTACAAACTGAAGCGCATACTCTGCAATATCGGAACCGTTTCCCTGATAGGCAGTTCCATCGGTCGGAGCAGGAAGCACCCCTGTGCCTTTTACGACAATCTTGTTTTTAGGCTCTTTTGTCACCTTTGAACTCAGTTCCTGTCTGTCGGTAACCGCTCCATTGGTACTGGTCACCAGTTCTGTCACAGTTTTCTCACCGCAGACACCCTCCTGCTTTACAACAGTGGTATTCTTCAATTCTGCTGAAGATGTCTCTGTCACAGTTTTAAACTTAATCTGTTTTTCAGATGTGATTTCCTGTTTAACCACAACACTGACCATCGGCTTCATTTCATACAGACGTATCTTGTCTCCCGGAAACAGATTTGCCAGATCCATATCTGTATTCATTTCTGCCAGTTCTCTTACCGTAAAGCCGAAGCTCTGCGCAATGCCCCAGGCACTGTCTCCGCTCTTGACCGTATACGTTTTCTTTTCTTTTGTTCCTGAAAGGATGTAATCTACCGCATCAGAAACTGTGGTAACCTTCGGTTTCTCAGAAACCTTGTAGCTTGTCTTTTCAGCGGTCATAGTCGGAGTACACTGAATAGACTTTACCACGGCTCCTTCTTTGACATAATAGTTTTTTACGTCGCGGATGACCTGCTTGGCAGAAGACTCCGAGGTCAAAACAGCCACAGTCTTTGTTCCGATTTTTACATCCCAGTATTCTTCGGTGGCATTTGCTTTTACCGTAAAACCGGCAATCACTGCCAAAACAGCGATTGCAAGGGCAATCACCCCTGCAATCAGATATTTTTTCGATATTCTTTGTCTAAATTGATTCATGGGAATTATCCTCAATTCGTAGATTAGCTAAAGATTCGTCTTACACCAATAACAGATCCCGTATAATTGACGCTGGTAATTCTGATTCCCAGACGTTCATTCACTGCATGGATTGCTTTACCGTTACCGGCATAAATGGCAACGTGACCTGAATAAATCAGAATATCTCCCTGCTTCACATTTTTGTAAGAAACAGATTTGCCTACGCTGGACTGACCCACCCGTGGAAGATTCACGCCGAAATGTTTGTATACGGAGTATACAAAACCTGAACAGTCCGCGCCGTTTGTCAGACTGGTGCCTCCGTATACATACGGGTTGCCGACAAATTTCTTCGCATATTCCACAACTTCTGTTCCGTCAGCAAAATCAAAAGTCTTGCCGGCCTTTGCCGTCACTGAACCGGTTCCCTTCAGGACAACCTTGTCAGTCGGCTTTTTGATAACTTCTGAGGAAATCAACTCACTATCCGTTTCCTCACCGTTTACCTTTGTGACCTTCTCAACCACTTCTTTCGTGCCTTTTACGCCTTTCGTCTGCACCTTCTGAGTGCCCTTCTGCAGGCTGGCGGAATTCTTGTAAACAGTGTCATAGTCAATTGACTTCGTAGTGGTAATCTCTTCTACCGTGGTTACTTCCAGATACGGAACCTCTCCGTAAAGCACCAGATAAGTGCCTTCCTTGATCGTTTCGTCTGCATCGTAATCATTGAAGTTGAGCGTTACCAGTTTCTTTGCCGAAATACCCTTGTCCTTTGCGATGGATTCAAGACTGTCGCCTTCCTCCGTCTTGTAGACATAGTATTCCACTTTGCCTTCACTCAGCTGTTCAACAGCATCCTCAACATCAGTAGTATTGTTGCTGAGTGCTTCAAACTCTAAACCATAAACAGATGTAACTTTCTTAATTTCAATGACAGGATCAAACTGTACATCAATCACATTAGATCCTTCTGACAGATAATAGTTCTTTAACCCCTCTATTACCTGGTTCCCGGACTCTTCAGAATCCACATATAAAATTTCTTCATCTCCAATGGTGACTGCCCACACTTCACCGGTGGTATTCTCCGCCGCAAAAGAACTGCTGCCTGTACTGAATACTGTTGTGAAAACCATGGATGCAATCAATAAAACTGAGGCAGTTGCTTTAAACACCCTTTTGATTTTAGTATTGACTCTTGTCATAGATTCATTTGTCATAATACTATCTTCCTTTTCATGTTTTTTCAATTGTCTCACACGCTATACTCTAAACTATATACATCAAAAAGTCAACGATTCTAAAGATTCTTCACATAACTTTCACATAAGAAAATCGCTGTATACATTTATATTTCAACGATTATAGCGATTTTTCAATTCTTAAGAAACCTTAAGAATTTCTTAATTCAAAATCTATATTTTTACACTTTTTCTTATATTTTTGCATTTATTATGGTCTTAGCGTAATTTGTGACTTTCCTCGTATTGCACCCGTCTTCTTCACATTCCTCTTCTTTTTCTGTAATTCTTACTTTTTCATTAACTTCCATTAAGAATAATTAATGATATAAATGTATTCTTTTCTCGATTTTTTTTGTTCCCTCTGCTATGATGAATTTACTTCAAAACGGGACTGATTTTGGAGCAAAAAAAGGAAAGGGGTAAATTTATGAAAAGGCAAGTACTGACAATTTTGTGCCTTATCATCGCCTGCGGCATTCTCACATCATGCGGAGGCGGCAACAAGGAAACGGCTTGCATCGATATCGTAAAAGCCTGCTCTGAGATTGCAGATAAAGACAGTTTTGACACTTATACTGTCTATGGTGAGGATCTGTACAAAAACAGTTTTGATACCATGTATGGGGTGCAGTACGACATGCTGGACGACGGAGCTGTTCTTTACACGGAAAGCGGCGGCAAAGCCGATGAAATTTCGATCATGCATCTGAAGAGCAATGCCGACGTCTCTATCGCAAAGCGCAAACTCGAAGAACGCATATCAGAGCGCAGAAACATGTTTGCGAACTATAAACCGGAAGAGGTGTCCAAACTGGATAATGCCTACGTGGCAGTGCAGGGCAGTTATGTCGCACTTATCATCAGTGATGACAATCAGAGATTTGAAACAGAGATCAGAAAAAATATCAGCAAAGGGGAAGAGTAAAAATGGGATTCATGAAAAGAAACACAGACACAGAATATCCGGCAGCCGCATCATCCGGCTGCGGCGCACTGAACAAAATCTATGCGGGTGGTATTATTATACTGATCATTGCCGTGGGCGCGCTTCTGGTTCAGAACAGCCTCATGCTCAAACAGATGGACAAAGTCCTGGGTGAATCCATCGGAAAAGTTCATGAACTGTATGACAACACCGCTGTAATAAATGCCTACAAATCCGAAAGCACCGACGATGATAAAAATCTCAATGCGGAAGATGCTTTTGTTCTGGATAAGGCACGCGAAGTTCTGAAAGAAGTCATCACCGATGATATGACAGATTACGAAAAGGAAAAGGCAATCTATGACTGGCAGGTAAACTGGGTCAACTATCAGGATCAGAATCTGTCTCCTGTCACCGCCGGTCAGGACAAAAGCCATCTGCCTTATGGAGTGCTGAAATATCATGATGCAATATGTGTAGGCAACGCCACCACCTTTAAACTGTTTATGGATATGCTGAATATTCCTTGCCAGATTATTCATTCCACAGCAGAGAGTGAACACGCATGGAATCTGGTGAAACTGGAAGATGACTGGTATCATGTCGATATCACTTTTGACAACGGAACGGGCGGAAATATTGAATACACCTATTTCAATGTGCCTGACAGTATCAAAGACGACGGCTCATTTCCTTGGGATCACGATAAAATTCCTGCTGCAGAGGGCACAAAGTATTGCTATATGTATAAAAATGCCATCACACTGGATGATTTTTACGCAATCCCGAAGGAACTGAAGAAAGCTGCCGGCAAGGGAATGGCCACTGTTTCTTTCATCTTAAAGGATTCAAAAGGCTTCACCCAGGATGTTGCCAATTATATATCCGACAATCTGTACGTTGATGGGGGAACTGTATTCTTCGGAGATTCTTATGCAATCGGCGGAAAAGTTATCTATGTTTATAATTTCAGAAATCTGGAAGAAAACAATCCTGATGATAAAAATGCAGAAACTTTCGGAAAGCTGGATAAAATCATTGAGAAACTGAACGACGGAAAAATACCGGATACTGCCGGTGAATCCCAGGAGGACTTTCCCGCAGTCAGTGGAGATGAGACAGACAGCTTATAACATTTCCTGATTTCAAAAGGGGGAAAAATGGTTTTCAGTAGTTTAGTTTTTTTGCTTGCATTTCTGCCTGCCGTGCTGGCATTCTATTTCCTGATGCCGGCAAGATACACCGGCGGCAGAAATGCCGTTCTGCTTGCGGCCAGCCTGATTTTTTACGGCTGGGGTGAGCCCAAATATATTCTGTTAATGCTTCTGTCCATACTTTTTAACTATCTGCTGGCTCTGGCCATAGAAAACAGAAAAGACAGAAACGATCTGGCCGGCATCAGACTTGCGCTTGTCATCTGTGTGGCAGGAAATCTGTTTCTCCTTGGTTTTTTCAAATACACTGATTTTCTGCTGCAGACAGTCAGCCGGATCTCGGGAAGTGGGATTGGACTTCTTAACATCGCCCTTCCTGTCGGCATTTCATTTTATACGTTTCAGACCATGTCCTATGTGATTGATGTGTACAGAGGCACGGTAAAGGCGCAGAGAAATCTTTTGTCTTTTGCCTTATACGTTTCACTGTTTCCGCAGCTGATTGCAGGCCCCATCGTCCGCTACACAGATGTGGAGTCCTCTCTCTCCTGCCGCACGGATGATTCCCATCGCATTGCAGAAGGCATACGCAGATTTATCATAGGATTTGCAAAAAAAGTGCTTCTGGCAAATCAGGTCTTCGTCATCTGGAATGAGATTTCCCGGACAGACACGATCTCTGTCGCTGCCGCATGGCTGGGAGCTCTTGCATTTACAATGCAGATCTACTTTGATTTTTCAGGGTACTCCGACATGGCCATCGGACTGGGCAAGATCTTCGGATTTGACTATCCGGAAAACTTCAACTATCCTTACACTGCCCGCAGTATTACTGATTTCTGGCGCAGATGGCACATCTCGCTGAGTTCCTGGTTCAGAGAATACGTATACGTTCCGCTGGGAGGCAACCGCAAAGGGCTGCCCCGCCAGATCGTCAATATTGCGGTGGTTTGGGTTCTCACAGGACTTTGGCACGGAGCCGGCTGGAACTTTATTCTCTGGGGTGTCTATTTTGCAGTCATCCTTATCTGTGAAAAACTTTTTCTGCTGAAGGTGACTGAAAAACTTCCGTGCGCCTTTCGTCATCTGTATGCGATGGTTTTCATTATGGCCGGCTGGATCATCTTTGCAACTGACGATATGACAGAGATATGGCGTTACTTCTCCATGATGTTCGGTGAATCGGGAAACTTCATCGATGACACGTTTCTCTATTTTGCGGAGACGAGGGCCTGGCTCCTTATGCTGTGTATCCTCTGCTCTACGCCGTTTCCGGCCAAACTGTTCAGGGCTGCCCGGAAAAAACTCGAAAATCATCAGAAAATCCGGGGAAGTATTGAGATACCGCTTTTCCTTGCAGGTTTTCTCCTTGCGTCAGCCTTTCTGATCAGCGGCTCTTATAATCCGTTTCTGTATTTCAGATTTTAAAGAAAAGGTATCTGACTATGAAAAAATACAACAGAATATTCATTACCGCTTCTGCCCTGCTTCTTGCCTCTCTTTCTCTGGCAACTTTTCTTTCTCCTGACAATCGGTTTTCGGAAAACGAAAACCGATTTCTGGCAGAAAAACCTGCGCTTTCATTGGAATCGGTCATTAACGGTCATTTTGAAAAGCAGGCAGAAAAATACCTCAGTGATCATATATTCTGCCGTGAAAACTTTGTTGCAGTCAAAAGCATCACAGAATCTGCGCTCGGTATCAGAGATATTAACGGAACCTATCTGTGCAGAGACGGACGTCTGGTCCAGCGGATCACTGACAGGGAATTCAATCAGGAAAAATATGAAAACAATCTCAGACAGATAAAAGAGCTTCGGCAGACATTAAAATCCAAAGGGATTTCTCTCACACTGATGCCGGTACCCACTGCCCAGTATATATACCGAAGCCGGCTTCCTGCTCATGCTCTTCGGTTTGATGAGGACAGGGCCTTTTCCATGGCGCGGGCTGCTGTACAGGACTCTCTGGTTGATCTTCGTCCGGTTCTGGAGCATTACGCTGAAAATGAAACCCGCAGGGTTTTCTTCACTACGGACCATCATTGGACGGGATACGGCGCATTTCTCGCATATGGGCAGTACCTCGGCGCACTGGGATATGATGTATCGGAACAAGCCTTCAACCCGGAACTTCTTTCAGATGATTTCAGAGGAACCCTGTACTCCAGAGTGCTTCTCCCGAGAACAGAACCTGATGTCATAGAATGCCCCTCCGGTACGGACAAGATGAAGTGCACAGTCACTATCAGCGGAAAAACATACGACAGTCTGTACGACAGACAATATCTGAAGAAAAAAGATAAATATGCCGTATATTTCGGAGGCAATTTCGATGTGGTGGATATCAAAAACAAGCAGGCCTCCTCTAAAGAAAAACTTCTGATCGTCAAAGATTCTTTTGCAAATTCCTTTGTGCCTCACATTGTGAAGGATTTTTCCCAGATAACCATGGTAGATCCGAGATACTGCAGAGATAACATCACAAAACTGGCAGAGTCCTTTGACAGAGTTCTCATCCTGTACAACATGGCCGGTCTGGCTGAGGAGAATCTGCATCTGAATCAGACTCTGCTTCAGTAGCAGAATATGTTTTTTCATCGAACTGAAAAAGAAGAAGCCCCTGCGGCACAGATGATTATTCATCTGTGCCGCAGGGGCTTCCTTTGTCTGTCAGATAAAATTGCTGACAAGAATCAGTACAAGAGCAGCCGGACACAGATATCTGCGCGAAATACTGAGCCATGCACGCACACCCCGGTTATGAATATGAATAGCATCCATGAGATTCTCCGCTCCCCAGATCCAGGCTGTAAAAATGTCAATGTCAAGTCCCAGAGCAAAGAAAGCCTGCCCCACCGCTGACAATGATCGCAATAATTACCCAGTTAACAACAGTAAACAGAAACATCGTCTTCGGATCATCCGTCAATGCCTGAAAGGATGAAGCAATCTGTGCAGAATCCATGCCCTCAAAAAATCCGAAAGCGGTTCTGAAGATATAGGCCAGAACCCATATGCAAATAGGCACCATATAGCAGAAAATGAGCAGTGCCACCAGAATATGAAACTAACTGGCAAGGTACCATCTGCTGCCCGGCTTCAGACACTGATAAGCCTCTCGGGCTGTTTTCCGAGTGACAACCCCCATCGAAATCTCAGCAGTCAGCAGAGGTACTCCTATGAGAGCAATCACAGCCATATAAGTAATTATGAAAAAGCTGAAAGAACCCGAGAAAAGAGTCTGCGTCAGCACAAGATGATCTACCTGGCGGTAAAAGAGCATCGTCATGAGGATGTATATAAACTTCTTTCCCTTCATTTCAGTCTGCCGGTCCACTAAAGCAGGTCAGTCCGGGCAGACGGCATCAGTTTTCCCCCGCCGAATTTGATTTCCCGGGTAAGTCCCTTAGCAGAGAAGCCGCTGCGGAACACGAATGTGTAATACATCTGTTCCGCAGCGGCTTCTTCACTGTTCCGGACATCTTCCGGTTATTTTTTTACCCGGTCTCTCTCTCTGTGGTGCCCCGGTGAAATAATGCTTCGCCTGATAAAAACATACACTACGATATAGATAATTCCACACAAAACCAGAGAAGCAAATACATCCAGAATGGAATGCTGCTTGATAAAACAGGTAGCTATGCAAATCAGAGCCGCCATGAATACAGAAAGCATTTTAATCCGAAAACTCCGGACAGTTTCGGTGGAACAGATGCCAAAAGCGGCAACTATGGCGCCTATAGCGTGTACACTGGGTATCACATTGGTATTGGTATCCGCAGCATAAATTGCCTTTACCATATCTGTCAGGAAATTGTCTCTGGGAAAAACCTGAGGTCTCAGATCCTGCCCGTTGGGGAAGATCAGACAGATAAAAATACTGACGGAAAAACCGATAATAATACTGTACATATAAAGTTTAAAGTTGGGTACATCCTTTACCATGAGCCAGATCCCCACAATGAACAGCAGCGGATACCAGAAATAATAGGGTATGACAAACCATTCATTAAACGGAATCCAGTCATCCAGAAAGCACCGGGATGACCAGTAGTCCGCTGTTTCGGGCACCAGATGCTCAATGATAAAAAATCCAATCAGATATACCGGCACATACAGCACCAGCAGCAGATAACGGCGCTGTTTCAAATCACTCAAATTTATCCCCTTTTTCATTTTTTCCTCTAATCCTGTTTCTTTGGCACAATCAACCGGATTGCACCCTTTATGTTCTCTACCTTGATACTGTCGCAGCCCTTCTGATACTCTCCGTCCAGCGTCCACGGCATGTCCGGGTCTGCGGTAATTTCCAGATTACCGCTGCTGAACAGAGAAATCATCGGAGAGTTAAAATTCTGTGTTGTCAGAGCCAGCAGAATCTGATTCAGTTCCAGAATATTTGCGGGAGACTTAATCAGCATCACCTCAAATTTCCCGTCATTCATATCCACCAGATCATCCGACAAAGTCAGCAGTCCCCCCACTGAAGTGGAATTACAGATAGCGCCGAACAGATATTCTCCTCCATAGATCCCCTGCTCCATTTTCATTCGCAGCTTCAGCGGTTTAATGGAAGGAATATCCTTGATCCCCTCAATGATATAAGCCAGATGCCCAAGCATGTTCTTGATGCTCTGCGGAGCTTCATAAGAAGCCTTTGTGAAAGCGCCGAAAGAGGCGACATAAGAAAAATGTCTGCCGTTAAAGGTTCCGATATCCACATACCGGGGTGTCCCTTCCACAATGTCTCGCGCTGCCTGTACCACATCCTTGGACAGATGCAGACTGGACGCAAAATCATTGGTGCTGCCGGCAGGAATATAACCGATAGGTATATTCAGTTCTGCCTCAAGAAATCCGTCTACCACTTCATTAAAGGTTCCGTCACCGCCGATGCAGACGATCAGATCGTAAGCTGCCCCGTGTTCTCTGGCAAAAACAGTACCATCGCCCCGTCCAGCTGTAGTCTTTACGGTAACTTCATATCCCGCCTTACAGAAAACATCGATTATCTCTACAAAATATTTATTGGCATGTCTGGTCCCTGCACAGGGATTCAGTATAATAAGTACTTTCTTCATCTTGCTCTCCTTCTCCCGTTCTTTCCTTCTGAGGACGGCCTTTTCAGCTGCCGCTCTTTCCCTTATTCAGTGGCCATCTGAAATGGCCTGAAATTTCCATACCGTCAGAGGCGAAAATCCTGTCCTCTTCTGCAGCAGGGTCTTTACCATGCTGAATGATATACGGTCTTGCCCACAAATTTCTGAGATTTGAAACAATCGCCACATGACTGGATTCAAAAGTCACAATATCACCTGCCTGCCAGGCCAGATAATCATCCACATCCGTGGACAGCACCTCTGCATTGCGCTCAAAGAATCTCTCCAGCTGCGGTACCAGTCTGAAATCGATATTAGGATCTCTTACAGTCACAATATCCGTATAAGCTTCGAAGTTTGCCGCAATATCCTCATCCACCAGATCACGAAGGATGATGCCTTTCGCCATAAATCCCTTCCATACAACATCGGTACATACACCTATATCATCAGGAGGATACCCTCCTGCATAATACCCGTCATCATAACGAAGATTTTCGTTACTGATATAAGCTCTGGCAGCCATCATAATGTTCCATCCCTGTGCACGCTGAGCCTGAAGTTCAGCTGAAACCACCGCCTCTTTTTCTTCCGTTCCGAAAAAGTAAACGGCGCCTCCCAGTATCACACTGACCATTATCGCAAGAAAGACAATAAATCTGGGTTTAATTCGATATTTTCTTTTCTGTCTTCCTGAACTTCGGTATCTGCTCATTCACACTCCCCCTTTCGTGTCTTTCCATACTTTATTGAATAAAATGCCGAGACACAGCACCCAGGATAAGAAATAGAACCAGAACAGCAGGGCAGCCATACTTGCCAGAGAGCCGTAGATAATATCGTAATTGACCGCATAATTGGCATAATACGAATATACTATCGTCACTACCAGCATCCCCACTGCCCCCAGAATACTTCCCGGCAAAATTTCTCTGAATGCCAGCTTGTCATTGGGCAGCACATAATAGTTATACGAAACCATCAGAAAATACAAAATACCCGCCAAAGGCCACCTGAGCCAGATCCACATCGTATTGATCATGGTTCCGTCTATCAGCCTCTGCAGTACCAGCTGCAGAATCAGTTTACCGTAAACCAGAATTACCGCAACAAACGCCAGAGTAAACACAGTCAGCGCCATGGTCTTAACGGCACGAATCCGTTCTCTCCAGAAAACGCCTGTCGTTCTGCCGCTGGTATAGGTATAGTTTGCAATTCTCATCATGGAAAACTGCGCACGGGAAGCTGCCCACAACGCCATGATAATGAGAACGATATTGGATGTGGTTGCCGGTCTGTAACTGAGAAGTTTTTTCAGCGTATCTCCCATACTCGGCGCTACATATTTTCCTATCCATTCATCCAGAAAATCCAGAGAAATGTCCAACAGTCCCAGAAGCTGAGACAAGACAATCACCGTCGGTACTAAAGACAGCATAATATAAAAGGACATCTGCGCAGCAAAGCCCTGATAATAGGGGTCTCTGAGTTGCCTGATTCCCAGCAGAACCATTCTGGCCCACCTGCTCGACATAAATTATCTGTTCCTCTCTTTTAATCGCTTTTCCAGCTCAGCCAGCGCTTTCGCTCTGTGACTGATCTGATTTTTTTCTTCCGGTAAAAGCTGTGCAAAGGTTCGCTGATAACCGTCCGGCACGAACAGCGGATCGTAACCGAATCCGTTTTCTCCTTCCGGCGCCTCAATAATATGGCCCTCACACTCGCCTCTGGCAGAAAGGGATGTTCCGTCAGGAAATACCATGGTTATCACAGATACAAACTTTGCTTTTCTCTCTTTATATGGAACACCTTCCAGCAGATTCAGGAGTTTTTCATTGTTTTTGGCATCATTTCCGTCTTCTCCCGCAAATCTGGCAGAATACACACCGGGAGCACCGCCCAGATATTCCACCATGAGGCCGGAATCATCCGCAATGGTTGTTTTCCCGCAGATCTTCATAATTTCATCTGCCTTCTTAAAGGAGTTTTCCTCAAAGGTCTCCCCGTCTTCCTCAATTTCAAAATCGGGAATTCCGGCATCATCTCTGGATATAATATGCATACCGAATTTTTGGGTGATAGCTTCAATCTCCGAAATCTTGTGCTGATTTCTGGAAGCCGCTACAATCGTTTCCATGTCAGTTCTTCCTTTCTATCGTTACCTGAATTCCATCTATTCCTGCAATAGCTGTTTCTGTATCTCATGCAGCTGCATACAGCCTTTCTGTGCCAATTTCAAAAGATCGGACAGCTGCTCAGCGGAAAAAGGAGACTCCTCTCCGGTACCCTGTACCTCGATGTACTCTCCCTTATCCGTCATAATCACATTCATGTCCACCATGGCATGAGAATCCTCTTCATAGCAAAGATCCAGAAGACATTCATCCTCTACGATTCCCACACTGACAGCCGCCACCATGGCAGTCACAGGAATCTCTTCAATCAGGCCCTGTGATTTCATCCACCGCATAGCTTGTACCATGGCCACATAAGCCCCTGTAACGGAAGCGGTTCTGGTTCCTCCGTCCGCCTGAATCACATCGCAGTCGATCCAGATCGTTCTTTCTCCCAGCTTTTCCATGTCGACCACCGAACGCAGAGCTCGGCCGATGAGTCTCTGAATCTCCACAGATCTGCCGTCAGGTTTTCCTTTTTCTCTTTTTTTACGTGTCGCCGTCGAACCGGGAAGCATGGAGTATTCTGCCGTTACCCAGCCCTTTCCTGTTCCGGTCAGATGCTTTGCTGTGGCTTCTTCCACCGAAGCCGTACAGATTACTTTTGTATTACCCATTTCTATCAGAACCGAACCCTGCGGACTCATCAAGTAATGATCCGTAATTTTTACCGTTCGAATCCTGTCAGCCGGTCTGTCTGGTCTCATATAATCTCCTCACTTTTCTCTTTTGTATCAGAAAACGCTTTTCAGTCCAATGATAATTAAAATGATGCCACCCAGCAGTTCCGCCTTCCGGCCAAGAACACTGCCAAAATACCGTCCCATTATCACAGCGGCAAAGACCAGTAGCGCGGTAACAGCGGAGATTACAGCCACCGCAGGCAGAATCTCCGTTCTGACGGCACAAAATCCCACACCGACTGCAAAAGCGTCGAGGCTGGTTGCCACTGCCTGAAAAAACAGCACCGGTGAAGAAAGCCGCTTTCTTTCCGGGCTGACTTCATCTCTGCAGAAACTTTCTCGAATCATATTCCCGCCGATTAGACCCAGAATAAGGAAAATTACAAACCCGCTGTATGCAGTAATCCGGGCTGCAAATACAGTTCCCGCACAATAACCCATCAGAGGCATCAGTCCCTGAAAAACGCTGAAAAACAGAATCATCTCCAGATAATGCCGCTTTTTCAGATTTGAGTAAACCATTCCGTCAGTCACAGACACGGCCACAGCATCCATTGCCAGCCCCGCTCCTATGACCGTGGTCTCAATCAATCCCATAGATTCTCCCGTTCCCCATTGTTCCGCTGTCAATAACGGCAAATTTAACTAATAGTATATCATTTTCACGGTTTTCCCGCAAGTCCTGATGTGATATACTGAATACAATAATATAATATGTAGTAAGGAGTTTTCAATACGATGAAATTAACAATTTTAGATGCATATTCCATCAATCCGGGGGATCTCTCCTGGGCTCCCATCGAAGCTCTGGGTTCCTTTTCCGCCTTTGACCGCACTGAAGACGATCAGATTATAGAAAGGATTACAGGCTGCGACGGCTTTTTTGTCAGTAAATGCAAAATCACACGCCAGGTCATGGAGAGCTGTCCTGAGCTGAAATTCATAGGTGTAACCGCCACAGGCTATGACAACGTAGACCTGCGGACTGCCGGAGATCTGGGAATCGCTGTCTGTCACGTTCCTGCCTACTCTACAGAAGCCGTGGCTCAGCACACCTTTGCCCTGATTCTGGAACTGACAAATCTGGTAGGCAGCTATAACCGCTCTGTCCAGAACGGAAAATGGTACGAAAGCCCTGATTTCACTTTTATTGAAGGAGCTCTGACACTGCTGGACGGCAAAAGTCTGGGGATTATCGGCTATGGTAACATAGGAAAAAGAGTCGCCCGTATCGGTGAGGCTTTCGGCATGAGAATCAATATTTACAGCAGAGACAGAGAGGCAGCTGTAAAATCGGATTTCGTAACTCTGCACTGTCCGCTGACATCTGAAAACAGAGGTTTTATCAACAGAGAGTTTATCTCTCGGATGAAAGACGGCGCAGTCCTCATCAATACGGCACGAGGAGCGCTGATCAACGAGCAGGATCTGGCGGAAGCTCTGAAAAGCGGGAAGCTTTCAGCAGCAGCTGTGGACGTAATTTCCTGTGAACCGCCGGCAGAACCTCACCCTCTCATCAATCTTCCGAACTGTATTCTGACCCCTCACATCGCATGGATGCCAAAAGAAACCCGTCAAAAAGTCATTGACATCTGTGCCGCCAATCTTAAAAGTTTTCTGGACGGCGGCACTCTGAACAGAATTGTATAGAAGGCCGAAAAAACAAAAAGAGTATCCTCAAAGTTTCAAAATCTTCGGGATACTCTTTTCTTCTGCGCAGTATGCTGCTTATTCCACTATCTCCAGATTACATCTTTTGTGATTTCATCCAGACTGTATACACCGCACATTGCCATGGTGTCAGCCAGTTCACTCCTGATTTTTTCAATATAAGAAGCAGCTCCTTCTGCTCCTCCCTGATAAATGGCTGAAACAAACGGTCTTGCAATAAGCACCGCGTCAGCGCCGAGGGCAAGAGCCTTAAACACATCAGTACCGCTTCTGATACCGCCGTCCACCAGGATCTTCATGGAGTTTCCTACTTCATCAGCAATAGCTTCCAGAACTTCTGCCGTTGCAGGGCACTGATCCAGCACTCTGCCACCATGGTTGGACACAACAATGGCTGAGGCTCCCGCCTCCAGAGCTTTACGTGCTGCCTTCGGTGTCATAATACCCTTTACAATAAACGGCAGACCTGCGTCTTTTATGATTTCCGCCATCTCCGAAACAGACTTGCTTCCTGCAGGAGGCTGAAAATTTTTCAGAAAAGGAAGCCCTGCCGCATCAATATCCATTGCCACAGCAAATGCTCCTGATTCTCTGACAATTGCCATTTTTTCATCGATCATCGCCTTATTCCAGGGTTTTACGGTAGGAACGCCAAAACCGCCTTCTGCTTTAATGGAAATTCCCGCGGCTCTCATCACTTCAGGATCCATCCCATCTCCGGTAAACGCCGCAATTCCTCCTTTTCTGCAGGCAGGCACAAGAATATTATTGTACTCCAAATCATTGTACTTATCGCCATAGTGCATATTTACCGCACCTACAGGCCCTGCAAAAAACGGAGCCGCAAAACGCTGACCAAACAGAGTCAGTTCTGTGCTGACTTCTCTCTTTTCCGTCAAAGTATCCATATTGATGCGGATCTCTTTCCACTTGTCATAATTACGTATGGCAGTATCGCCAATACCTTTTACTCCCGGACCGGGAATCTGGTTCTTACAGGCCCTGCCGTTGCATTCAGGACACATTCTGCAATATCCTTCCATATCAATTCGCCTTCTTTCATAGATATCTGTTTTATTTATGATTTTCAAAATCAAGCAGTTTCGTTACCCTCCGTTTTACACAAGAAGCGCCGCAATGTAGCAGGCAATTGTTGCCAGTGCACACCCTGCGCGAACAGTTCTTTTCTTCACACGCAGCATAATCCAAAACAGTACAGTTGCAATGGCGCCGAAAACCATCAGCGCCACAATCTGATGATCCATAGCATCATATACACCGCTTCTCAGAGACAGAAGATCTGCCGCTACCAGAATAATAAAGTTAAACAGATTGCTGCCGATAATATTCCCCACCGCAATATTATAATTCTTCATCTTAAACAGCGTAACCGTAGATGTCACCTCCGGCAGAGATGTTGCAATTCCAAGAAATACAGCGCCGGCAAATCCCTGTACCAGATTCAGTTCAGAGGCTATCTGAGAAGCAAAATAGGTAACCATAATGCTGAAAACGATAAGGCCTACGGCAGCGATGAAAAAGCGGAAGGCAATCTGAGTAAGCGTCAGGCTGGTAGAAATAGACGCATGATATCCCAAAGCATCCTCATCAGTCTGCACATCCTCAGCTACGGCAAGATATTTTGCACCGCAGACATAAATCAGTGCGATAAGTATCGATGTGATAGAAAGATGCAGTACTCTGAAATGGAGTACCTCAATAAAATTCAGTGAAAGCAGCAGATAGACAAGCAGCACAAAAACGGCCACGTGCCGATAACTTTTAGAAACCTTTCCTTTGTTGAATCCCTTAAAGAACAACAGGATAACCAGTGACAGCGCAGCAAGATTAAAAAGGTCACTTCCCAAAATATTGCCCAGACAGAGGCCCTGTCTGTCCAGAAGCGCAGTTGCCGAAATACTGGTAAAAAGCTCCGGCAGTGATGTTACCGCAGAAAGAACGATACCTCCCAGAAATGCACCGGAAAGACTGGTGTTCTTATCCAGCAGGTCGATGTAGCGGGATGCCTTAATTGACAGAAATACAACCATAAAGGCAGTTATAACATATTCCAGATAAATCAAATTTCTTTTCTCCAATTTCTAATAATTTCTAAATAACAGCAAAATAAATTTATCATAAATAACGTAAAAAGTCAATTTTCCCCTCAATGGAATTCATCTTTTGTGTTATACTGAGAGTTGTGATTTGTATGGGTTCCGAAGGAATCCGTCACCAATAGTTTTATAACATTTCAGGAGATATTACATGCTGACAGTCTTTTTAAAAATCGTTTCCATCTTCTGCATGGCAGCCGTCGGATACATTGCAAATAAAAGGGATATTCTTCCCATGGATTCCAACAAGTATCTGGTCAATCTAATTCTGGTCATTACCAATCCATGTCTCATTATCAGTTCCATGTCATCTCAGACTCTTTCCTCAGATACCATCAGACAGGTGGCAGAAATTCTTGCAGGTTCTGTGGTGTTCTTTGTGGCAGGCGGTGCAGCCGCTTTTTTCATCGTCAAAGCGCTCCGTTATGAACCTTCTGAAGATCAGGGAGTCCTCATGGTCATTATTACTGCGGTAAACTCAGGTTTTATGGGATTTCCCATTACAAAAGCCATCTTTGGAGACAAGTATTTTTTTCTCATGGTAATACAGAATATCATACTTAACTTCTATCTTTACTTTCTGGCAATTATTCAGATGAATTACGGACAGAAAAAAAAGAGCAGCCCGGCAGATGTTTTCCGCCCGCTGCTCAACAACTGTACTTATGCTCTGATCATCGGCCTGATCATTCTTGTCACCCGCTGCCGTATCCCTTCACCTGCCCTGGATTTTTTCGATACCATTGCAAACGCCACCATTCCGGTATCCATGATTGTGGTGGGAATTCAGCTGGCAGAAAGTGATCTGAAAAAAATGCTGAAAAACACCAAGCTGATTATTGCCTGTCTTTGCAATGTTCTGCTAATGCCTCTGCTCACCTTTCTTGCGGTCAACTGGCTTCCGCTCATGACTGAAAGTAAAGTCACCCTAATCTTTGCAGCCTCTTTCCCCTGCGCTGTGGTCAGTGTGGCCATGGCTGCCCGGGAAAAGAAAAATTCTGCTCTCATGGCAGAAGGTGTTGCTCTGACCACACTCTTTTCACTGTGCACTTTACCGTTCATAGCAGTCTTTCTCATGAGCCGGTATCTGTAGAAATCCGTATTTTCGTTTCAGGCTTACCCGCCGGCAGTTTCCTGTTCCTGTTTTCCTTCACCACAGCTCAGTTCTGTTCTTCGATGTCAATCACCGCGGGAGCTTGTGTTTCTGCACTGTTTTTCTCTCCGTCCCTGATCTCTGCAGACACCGAGCCGTCCTCATTCTCTTTGACATTTATGCGGTAACTCCTGCCGTCCTCGCTCTGTACCACCACAGAATCCGTCTCTCTCCCCCCGATGAACACTTTAATATCTCTGATCACCTGTCCTCCTGTCACAGCATAAGCCATTGCCGTCATTGCCGTCAAAACTGTCAGAACCGCCGCAACAACCAGAATTCTCCTTCTGCATCTAATTCCTGTCTTTTCTCTCATCTTAATTCCCTCCATGTCCAGATCTCCGGAGGCATGAAGCCTTGAAAAAGATTTCTGATACAATTCTCTGTTATTCATCCTTCCACACCTCCGTTAATTTTTCCTTCATCTTTTTCCTTCCGCGGAGTAAACGGGTAGATACTGCAGTGGAGCTGATTCCAAGAATCTCTGCAATTTCAGCGGTAGAGTAATTTTCATAATAATACAGATGTATTACCTGCCTGTATTTTGCAGGAAGACTCATGACTGCGAGAAACACCTCACTTTCTTCAGGATCATGCCAGACTAGAGTCTTCGCATAATCCTGAAGACTTTCCTTCTTCCTGAACCATGATGAGAGAGTCACTCTTTTGCATTCATTGACAGCAACCCGTATCAGCCAGTTTCTGAGATGGTTTTCATTTTCAAATTCTCCTCCCCTTCGATACAGCCTGTAAAAAGTCTCCTGTACAATATCGTCGGCGTCCATGGAGTTTCTGAAATAGTTGAACCCTATGGCAAAGATGTTGTCTTTATACTTTTCAAATGCTTCCTCAATTCTGAACTTCACACTCTGCTCCTTTACCCGTAAAATGCATTTCAACTATTATACCTTTCAGAATGCCCAGATGTCACACCGTTTTTCAATTTTTCCAAAAAAAGATGCACGCTGTCTTTGCAGTGTGCACCTTCTGTAAATAATCAGTCACTTTTTTTCTGTCTTACTGCCGCTTCAATCTGCTGTGTCCCGCAGTGACTGCAGCCTCCCCCGGCACTGCAGCCGCTGCAGCCGCCTCCGTTTTTCTTTGACCTGATAATGGACCTCAGAGCGAGGCCGGCCAGAATTATCACAGCTATAAGCACAATGACTGTTGCTGCATTCATAAAATCACCTCTCTAAAACCGACTGCACCTCTATCATACCCCAAACCTTTTGAAAAAACAATCAGGCTGTTTTCTTATTCTTATAGGATACGGCGCTCAGATAATCAGTATCAGCCACCTCTGCTGCAGGGCGAACCATCAGGTAAACAATGAAAGCAGCGGCCACAACTGCAGCGACTGTTCCTATCCCAAAGCCTCCGCCTGCAAACAATGTCCAGAACTGATATACACACATTGAGATCAGGTAAGCAAAAGCGCACTGATAGCCGATTGCAAACCAGAACCATCTGCGGTTGTTCATCTCTCGTTTGATTGCGCCCATCGCTGCAAAACAAGGTGCGCACAGCAGGTTGAACACCAGAAATGCATACGCTGCCGCAGGGGTAAAGTCTGCCGCAAGATTGCTCCAGTATTCTGCGCCGTCTTCTGCAACCTCCGCAAACCCGTATAATACACCGAAGGTTCCCACCACGTTTTCTTTAGCCACAAGACCGCTCACTGCCGCCACTGCAGATTTCCATGTGCCGAAACCGAGAGGAATAAAAATCCAGGCAAGGAGAGACCCTAAATCAGCCAGCAGTGTCGTGTCCTGATCCAGTACATCGTCAATCATGTGGAAACCGCCCTCTACACTGAAGTTGGACAGGAACCAGATCACGATAGTGGACAACAGAATGATGGTGCCCGCTCTCTTGATGAAAGACCAGCCTCTTTCCCACATACTTCTCAGCACAGTGCCCACAGTCGGCAGGTGATAAGCCGGCAGCTCCATGACAAAGGGAGCCGGTTCACCGGCAAACATCTTTGTCTTTTTCAGTATGATTCCTGAAATGACAATTGCTGCCACTCCGACAAAATAGGCGCTGGTTGCCACCCATGCGCTGCCGCCGAACAGAGCCCCTGCAATAAGGGCAACAATAGGCATTTTCGCGCCGCAGGGAATAAAAGTGGTGGTCATGACAGTCATCTTTCTGTCTCTGTCATTTTCAATGGTTCTGGATGCCATCACACCCGGCACGCCACATCCTACCCCCACCAGCATAGGGATAAAGGATTTTCCGGAAAGGCCGAACCTGCGAAAAATTCTGTCCATGATGAAAGCGATTCTGGCCATATAGCCGCAGCTTTCCAGGAAGGCAAGAAGCAGGAACAGCACCAGCATCTGAGGTACAAATCCCAGCACGGCACCTACACCTGCAATCATGCCGTCCACAATCAGGCCCTGCAGCCAGCCGGCACAGCCGATGGATTCCAGAAAACCAGAAATGGCAGGAGGAACCACTTCTCCGAAAAGAATATCGTTAGTCCAGTCTGTAGCCGCCGCACCCACTGTTACCATAGCAATGTAATAGACTGCATACATGATCAGTGCAAAAATCGGCAATGCCAGAATTCTGTTGGTTACAAAACGGTCAATTTTGTCGGAAACAGTCAGATTGTCTCTTCTGTGTTTCTTTTCCACCGCCCCGTCTACAATTCTGCTGATATAGGTATATCTCTGATTGGTAATAATGCTTTCTGCTTCATCGTCCAGTTCCTTTTCACAGTCGGCAATATGCCCGTCGATATGACTGAGCAGTTCCTGATTCAGCTTCAGTTCCTTCATCACTTCTTCGTCCCGCTCAAAGATTTTGATGGCATACCATCGCAGAAAATCTCTGTCCACCTTGTCTTCAACAGACTCTTCTATATGGGCGACAGCGTGTTCCACACTTCCCGTAAACACATGGGGCATATCTCCGGTTCTGCGGGTCTTTGCAATTTCAAGAGCCTGTTCAGCCGCCTCAATACAGCCTTCCCCTTTCAGCGCACTGATGGGAACTACCGGGCAGCCCAGTTCCTGAGCAAGTTTTTTCAAATCCAGACGATCCCCGTTCTTGCGAACCAGATCCATCATATTGACGCAGACCAGCACTGGAATGCCCAGTTCAATGAGCTGTGTCGTCAAATACAGATTTCTCTCAATGTTTGTGCCGTCAATAATATTGAGGATTGCATCCGGCTTTTCATTTACCAGATACCGCCTGGAGACTACCTCTTCCAGAGTATAAGGTGACAGAGAATAAATTCCCGGCAAATCCTGGATGATGACATCTTTGTGTCTTTTCAGTTTTCCGTCTTTCTTTTCAACAGTTACCCCCGGCCAGTTGCCCACATACTGGGAACTGCCGGTCAAAGCGTTGAACAACGTGGTTTTTCCGCTGTTAGGGTTACCGGCAAGCGCTATCTTGTATTCCATTCTTTCTCTTTCCTCCTTACTTGACTTCTATCATTTCTGCGTCGGCTTTTCGGATACTGAGTTCATACCCGCGCACGGTCAGTTCCATCGGATCTCCAAGTGGCGCCACTTTCCGCAC
The DNA here is from genome assembly GCA_949289445.1 of uncultured Eubacteriales bacterium. GTDB lineage: Bacteria > Bacillota > Clostridia > Peptostreptococcales > Anaerovoracaceae > Senimuribacter. The sequence goes on along the minus strand of CASEOD010000104.1, from coordinate 9,851 downwards.
GTAAACCTCCACGCCTTTTGTCAGACCCATATCCATGATTCTTCGTTTGACGGGTCCGCTGCCGTTAAGTCGGGCTACTGTCACAGTTTCGCCGACTTTCACATCTTTCAGTGTGCTCATTTCTTACCTCCAGCTTGTAAAACTATTTTAAAACATGACTTTTGAAGCCATATCTTTCCCGATTGCCACACGACTGTCCTTGACCCGGACAATCAGATTTCCGCCGATCCGGCTGATAACAGTCACCGGCTCATCCACTACAAAGCCCATTTCCGCCATATGCTGACGTATCTCCGGTTTTCCTGTTATTTTCTTTACGGTGACTGTCTCACCGGAATTTGCCATAGTTAAAGGCATCATGCATTTCCTCCCGATAAAAAACTTTCCTGACTCCGATCATTTGATTAGTGCAAGCTAACTTATTCTCCAAATAAAACGAGTCCTCTCTTTTTCAGCACCTCTGCCAGAGCTGACCCGCTACTGCTGTGACAGTGTTCAATGGGGAACCCGCCGCGCTTTGATTCCTGTTTGGCCACATTGACCATTTTATGGGATACGGTTGTTGTAAAACAGATCAAAAGGTCAGGCGTACCGATTTTCCTCTTGATAGCCCCTTTTTCTTTGGTGTACACCTTGGCTGTACATCCGTAATTCTCACAGATTTCTTCATACTGGCGCTTCATTCTCTCATTCCCGCCGATAATCACCACACTCATTTCGGCATGCCTCCTTTCAGGTTAGTTCGTACTAACTTTTTCCACGAACATAGGTTAGCACAAACTAACTTCCTTGTCAATACCCATTTTTTATGGTAAGATAAATCCATAATTCAAAAATGAAAGGGGCAGGAGCAATGCAAATCCGACAGTCAGCAGAAGACTACTTTGAAACCATTTATGTGCTGAAAAAGGCCAACGGTTCTGTACGCGCCATTGACATTGTCAACCATCTGGGATTTTCCAAACCGACAGTCAGTGTCGCCATGAAGAAATTCCGCGAAAACGGTTTCGTTACAGTAGACGAGGACGGCCAGATTGAGCTGACCAAGCAGGGGCTTTTTATAGCCGAGAAAACCTATGAAAAACACAATATCATCGCCCGTGCCCTCATGTCTTTAGGGGTCGATGAAAAGACCGCCTATGAGGATTCCTGCCGTATTGAGCATTGTATCAGTGATGACAGTTTTGCCGCCATCAAAAAATGGTATCTTTCAGGCAAAGAAGAGCAGGAAGAAGAACCCGCAGAAAAATAAACAAAAAATCCCAAACCGGCGTATCACTTTTGCCACAGACACAAGGTCAGCCCTGTGTCCGCAAATTGCGATACCCGATTTGGGATTTTCTTTTTTTACAGCTCTGCAGCCAGTCTGTTCATCTCTTCGTTTTCAATTTCCTCGATGGTTCCCTCATCACAGGCCTTTGCAACCCGGCTGTCGAGAGGCAGCTTCGCCACATTCGGCACACCGTATTTCGCGGCAATCTCTTCAATGTGACTTTCCCCGAAGATATTGTGATTCTGTCCACAGTCAGGACATCTGAAATATGACATGTTTTCTACAATTCCCAGTACCGGAATTTCCATCAGCTCCGCCATCTTTACAGCTTTTTCCACAATCATGGCCACAAGTTCCTGCGGAGATGTGACGATAATAATACCGTCTACAGGCAGACTCTGATATACGGTGAGCGCCACATCACCTGTTCCCGGCGGCATATCCACCAGCATCACATCTATATCACCCCAGGCAACATCACTCCAGAACTGTTCGATGACTCCTCCCAGAATCGGGCCTCTCCATACCACAGGGTCGGTTTCATTCTCCAGAAGCAGATTGATGGACATTGTTCTGATACCGCTCTTTGTCACAGACGGAAGCAGCATCTCGTCGTTGCCCATAGCCTTGTCAGAAAGTCCGAAGGCCTTCGGGATGGACGGACCTGTAATATCAGCATCCAGCACAGCAACATTCTTTCCCTGTTTTCTCAATGCCGTAGCCAGCATGGAGGTGACAGAAGACTTTCCCACGCCTCCCTTTCCGCTGACAATTCCGATTACCCTTCTGACATCAGAAAACTGATTCATCGGTGCTTTCTTTATTCCCGGATCTTCTTGTCTTTCCGTGCAGCTTGCGCTGCAGCTTCCGCAATCATGATTACAGTCACTCATTGTTCTACACTCCTTATATTCATATACTTGATATATTAACATATTCCCAGATTCTTAAACAGGAATATCCATAAAAACATGGTAAAGCAGGCAAAGGCTGTGGTAAAGATGACAATGCTGCCTGCCAGCTGACCGTCACTGTCCATGGATTCGGCCATGGTAAAAGACGACACTGCCGTAGGTGCAGAAAACATGGCAATAAGCGTCACAAATTCCACATCACGGAATCCTAAGGCCGCAGCCGTAAAAAGTCCTGCGGCAGGAATCACAATCAGTCTCCCTGTCACTACCATCAAAAGCTGTCTGCTGCTTTTTCCGATACTTTTGAAATCAATAGAAGCTCCCAGAATCACCAGTGCCAGCGGCGTTGCCACCGCAGCCATTTCCTCTGCCGCCGTTTCCAGTACATCAGGCAGTTTTATACCGAACACAGCGGTAACAAGTCCCGCCACTGCTCCCAGGATCAGGGGGTTGGTCAGAATCTTCTTCATTACATGCCCCATCTGCGGTCTTTCTCCCCGAAAGACTTCCAGTGTAACTACTGCAAGCACATTGTACAGAGGCACAATTACTGCCACCATCATGGCAGTTACCCCGATGTTTCCTTTTCCAAACAGATTAGACACCACAGGAATGCCCATAATGACAAAATTGCTTCGAAACAGGCCCTGAATCATGGCGCCCCTGCTCCTCCGGTTTTTTTCCACTGCCATCACAACGGCAACGGACAAAGCAAAAATCAAAAGAACCGATGTCACACCGAAGGCAATCAGTCTGATGTTAAAGGAATCCGAAATATCCGCGCCATACAGGTTATGAAACATCAGAAGAGGAAAAAACACCACAAAGACCATGTGATTCATCTTTTTTATCTCTTCCGGCTCCATCAGCTTTTTCTCTTTGACTGCAAAGCCGATGACCATGAGAATAAACATAGGCAGCACAGCTTCCAGAGAAACAATAAAATTACTCAGCATGAAACCGGCCCCCTTTTATTCATTTGTAAAAAGGACAGCCTGCACACTCCGGCCGTTTCGGATTTTCAGGGTCGCAATATAGAGGAAAAAGACGGAGATCATGACTCAGCTTATCTCCCATCAGTGATTTCAGAGCCGCAATCTGACAGAGAGTTCCCACAAACTCTGTGGTAGTTCCCGACTTGATCTTGCGCATGGTTTCTCTATACACTTTTGCCATATCGCGTTCATAATACTCTTCCTTATCTTCGTAAAACTCAGTAAACTCAGGAAGTTCTACAGGATTGAACACAGGACAGTACAGAATACAGTTGTTGCATTTCTGACATCCGTCCTCGTTGATCACCGGCCGCTTATGGCCTTTCTCATCTCGGGTCATTTTGATGCAGGCATATTTACATCCTACAATACATGCCTCACAGCCGTTACAGCCTTTGACTCTGTCTAAAATCTGCATGGCAAACCTTCCTCCTTGCCTTATGTTTTTTGTCATATTCACAAGCTATATTCTAGCACACAAATGCAGAAAATTAAAGCGCACAAAAAACTTTCTAAAATTTCAAAAAAGACTTGCTTTTTGTAGTGAATTGTATTATTATTAGTACAACAAAAGAAAATACATTATCATTCAGATAGAAGTTATAGTGTATCAGTCTTATGGAATATTCAGAAAGGAAGCGAAAGTCATGTTGAGACGCTGTTTAGGACCGGGAGACTCCCCGATGGCGCGACTTTCTGCTTTCAGAATCTAATCTACACGGACAGAAATTCAACAAGTAATTACTGACAGGCAAGGGGAAAGACCCGCCTGGTAACCTACTGTCAGCAGGGTAGATAACAGAGATTCTGATAAGCGGAAAGGCGGCCGTAATCATTGGTTATCACTCTATATAGTTACATTTGATATAGATACCATTGAAATTTTAATATCCCAATTTAATACACAAAACTCCAAAAGCACCGATTTCCTTATTCATCGGTGCTTTACTTTGTGTCGTTTTCTGTGAGTCGGCCGTTCCTGTTCCGTACGGCAGCTGTGCTACTGTATTCCCTGCAGATCGTCGATAGAAAGCTGCCATCGAATCCAGCTTTCCTGTTCAGCTGATTTGATGATGTCCCCATCCATAAAATCTCCGATGAGAAAAGGAGAAAAAGGGTCATGCTCTCTCATATTGTATTCCACCGTTTCTCTGTCGTAATTGGCATAGCAGTACAGACATCCGTGTCCGCAGGTGTTATAAGCGCCGATATCACTCCCCAGTATGCAGCTGCATCCCTCTCTTGTTTTAGAAGAAGCCGGCGGATCAATGGGAAGACCCATCGCCCGCTCCAGCACCTCTGCTGACTGACAGCCGCTGCAGTCGGCGCCTGCCGGTTCAAGCTCATCCCCTTCCCCGCAGGGAGTCAGTCTCATACCGCAGCGGGCGGCTATTTCTGCAAAAGCCTTTCCAAGAACCATCCGTTCTTCCTTTCTGACCGTTCTTGCCTCCGGAAAGTTCCGCTTTGTCTTGTCATAAAGGTCGATAAAGCTGATGACGCACTGTTCTGTATATCCCTTCAAAGCCTCTGCCATCTTCTCAAATGCCTGCAGATGAAAATCCACCGTGTACTTTTCAGAAATAAAAACAGGATCATACCGCCAGCTCACACAGTTTATGCCTACAAGGCCGGAAAGCCGGCGAAAAGACTCTATTACCGTTTCCGAAGACGGCACATAAGGTTCAATGTCTCTGCCGTAAGGAGTAATGGTCACTGACCAGAACTGGCGAAAATCCTTTAGAAGCTCCATCTGTGACAGCATAGGCGCAGGATTTTTGGTACAGAAAGCAATGCAGTCCACCACCTCCGGATCCAGGAGATAGCGAGTCACCTGCTGAGGATTATATGGATTTCTGGCAAGGACATAGCCCTCTCTGATGCGACGGTAAAACCACTTGCTGTAAAAAGCGGGTATATCTGTTCGGTTTCCTGTATTTAATATCATCGATTCACAATCTTTCCTATATTCTTAAGCTGTATGGAAATAGTCCCGTCAGGATTATTGATAAACTCCACATAACGACTGTTTTCCAGATATTCCGTAGGAATCTTGATTTCGATTCCGGTATCTGTTTTGATCTTATGACTGCGGATACTTTTGACAACTTTAGGATTCTCCACAGACATCTTTGCAGGCATGTCTGCCTCCATGGCCTTCTGCCTAAATGTCTTTTTCATGACCTCATTATCATAAAAGACCTCTTCACACAAATCGGAAGGAGTAAAAGGGACATTCTGTTCTGCATTTTCAATGATACAGCTTTTCGCTCTGCTGACTGCCACTGCAGAATTACTCCCGTATTCCTCCGCTACCTCACTGACAATTTTCTTGACAAGCCGAACAGTTTCTCTGGCAGACTGACCGTATACACACTGCAGTACCTTATCAGGCAGAACCATAATCTCCTCTCCGTTAATGGAACGCTTTTTATCACAGAGCTGCACCTCCATGGAGTGAATATCAATAATCGCGTAGCATGGAATCTTCTGACTGGTGTTTGGAAGCAGGGTAAAATAACGGATAATCCTGTTGAAAGCGCCCTCTTCTCCATTTTCCACCTGATGCGTATAAGCAATTTTGTTAGGCAGCAGCAAAAGACCCACATACTCTCTGCTCTCGTCGCTGAACTGACACACCAGAAAATCCATGGACTCAGGCTCATCAGCTCTGGAAATCTCATCATAAAGCAGATTTCCCGCAGCTGCAGAAAACTCGGTAAACCGGATGCTGCCTGTCAGATAGCGTTCAAGTGTCTGCTTCAGTATGCTGAAATCCTGAAACTCTCCTTTTTTCTTCGCCCCGTCATCCATAATACGGGCAAGATGTTTTTCAATAAACTCTCCCGTGCCGTAATCGCTGATATCCAGTTCCTTCTGTGAAAAGACACAGATATCAGAGTTAAAATCCAGAATATGTAAAATAGCTTTTCTGATAATCATGTTTTTCTCCTGTTTTCCTTAAAAGACAGCCTTCCCGCACCTGACGGCACGAAAAGGCTGCCTGCATATCATCGGATTCAAATTACTCCACCTTTGCAAATTCTGTATAGATGGCCTGCACAGCTGTAACGTAATCCGCACCATCCACTCCTGCCATCAGACTGATCTTCTGCGCGCCGTGGTCGATGAGCTTTACGTTGATGCCGCGTTTTGCAAGAGCGCTGAGAACTCTCACAGCAATGGCCGGGGAAGTGCCCAGTTCTCGTCCCACTACGGCAATCATTGCCACATCCCTGGTGACGGTAATATTGCCCGACGGAACTTTTGCCCAGATTTCCTCCTGCAGCTCTGCTTCGCAGTCCTTCACATCAGATTCGTGAACGATAATGTTCAGCGAGTCGATACCTGACAGAATATTTTTCACCGCAATGCCTCTTTCCGCAAAAATATCCAGGATCTCGGCGCGAAGCTGAGGCTGCTCATTCATCCTGTCCCTCTCCACCAGAATCGTGGTATAGCCTGTTTTTCCTGAAATCCCTGAAACAGACAGGTTGGATGGATAGTAGTCCGCATTCTTTACGATCAGCGTTCCGTTATCCTCAGGTCTGTTGGTGTTTCTGATGTTAATAGGAATCTCCAGCTTCACCACAGGAAAAATGGTATCTTCGTGCATTACCGCAGCCCCCATGTAAGAGAGTTCCCTCAGTTCTTTGTACGTAATAACAGACACTGTCAGCGGATTATCCACAATTCTCGGATCAGCCATCAGAAGTCCCGATACGTCGGTCCAGTTCTCATAAATGTCCGCCCCTGCAACAGCTGCCACAATGGCACCCGTAATATCAGAACCGCCCCTGCTGAAGGTTCTGATGGAACCGTCAGGCATGGTTCCGTAAAATCCCGGGATCACAGCACCGCCACTGTTCTTCATGACCTTTCCCAGATGGTTTCTGGTGGTTTCTTCATCATACTTTCCCTGACTGTCCAGGAAAATACTGCCCTGGGCATCAATGAAATCATAACCGGTAAAAGCTGCCAGAATCTTCGCATTGAGATATTCTCCGCGGCTGATAATATAGTCTCTGCGGGTTTCATCTCCCAGTGCCTTTCTGATCTCAGCAAATTCCGCATCAACATCCATCTTTACCCCCAGCCCTCTGACCAGAACCTTGTACCGGGACTGGATCTTGGACAGAATCTCTTCCGCCGCCCCGGCTTTTGCGCCGGCGCAGGCGATGAGCAGATCAGTCACCTTCTCATCAGTGTCAGAACGTTTGCCCGGAGCAGAAACCACAATATACTTTCTTGCGGGATCTTCAGCGATGATGGCTGCACATTTCTTAAAGTGCTCCGCATCGGCCAGAGATGTGCCGCCGAACTTGGCCGCCTTGCAGTCCACTTTCTTGCGAAAAATGTCGGCCAGAGAATCGTCGCGAATCTGGCTGATATCATACTGGGTAGTCTGATAAACGAAGTAGTTGAGCCAGTTGCTGTACAAAAGGTTGGCACAGGATCTCCACCTTACCACAGGCTCCCGGCTGTCGTCATCATCAGGGAAATAGTTGCACGGTATATCAGGATTGATTCCCGCTTTTTTATCTCTTTCATACTCCTTCTGTAGAGTATCGGGATCGTACTCAGAATGTCCCATGATAAAGATTTGTCTGTCGTTTTCAGACTTGATAGCGTAGATCCCGGCCTCTTCTGAGGAAGAGATAATCTTCAGTTCCGGCACAGCCTCTACGTCTTCTCTGTCTACCGTGGTATTTCTGGAATGAGGTACATAAAACTCGTCGTCAAATCCGCGGAACAGCATCCCCCTCTTGTAGTCAAGGGTATGTCTGTACACACCGGAAAGCTTTTTCGGCAGTTTTCTCTTCTGTATGCCATAATGATAGTAAAGCCCCGCCTGCGCACCCCAGCATATATGAAAGGTACTGTGGACATGGCGCTTGGACCATTCCATGATCTCGCAAAGCTCGTCCCAGTATTCCACCTCTTCAAACTCCAGAAGCTCCACCGGTGCCCCTGTGATGATCATGCCGTCATAATACTTGTGCTTGATCTGATCAAATGTCTTATAAAAGGCGATCATGTGCTCTTCTGAGGTGTTGGAAGCCTTGTGGGTACTGGTCTGCAAAAGCTCCAGCTCCACCTGCAGCGGTGTGTTTCCCAGAAGTCTTGTCAGCTGGGTCTCCGTGTCGATCTTTGTCGGCATCAGATTCAAAATCAGAATCTGCAGAGGACGAATATCCTGCGTCATGGCTCTGGTATCTGTCATAACAAATACATTCTCTGCAGTCAGTGTTTCTATTGCCGGTAAATTATTAGGTACTTTAATTGGCATGTATGTAAACCTCCTGTGTTTAGGATTCTTTTATCAGCTCAATATCCTTAACATTACTATTATGCGATAAATCAGAAGTGGTTTCAAGAGAAATTTTTAATCAGAAGCCCAGCATCAAAGGCTCCGCAAATTATCAGACAAAAATCCATTTCTTCTTTTTTAAGATATAACGTTTTATTATCCAATAGCGCACTGTTTTCTCATTTTTAACATATTCTATTATGTAAAAACTTTCTGATAGTGGAGTGAATAAATTATGGAAAACATAAAGTTCGGACATGAGGTTAAATATTCAAAAACCCCTGACTGCGGTCCATCTAATATTCCTTGCTGTTGCTGTTGCTGCCGCGGACCACAAGGACCGCAGGGTGAGCCGGGGCCACAAGGTCCGCAAGGTGAGTCCTCAAAAGATATTTTTGCATCCTTCTTTATCTTTGAAAGACGATTTGAAAACAGTCAGCTCATTCCTTTAATAACCGGTACAGAAGATACAACGGGAAATATCACACTTATCAACGATACTCAAATTAAGCTGAATCCAGGATACTATTATATATCCTATAGTGTTTCTGCCATATTAGAAGAGGCAGGATATATGCAGATTACTCCTTCATATAATGGTTCTCCTTATTTACCATACGGCATTTATTTCAAAACAGGTACTGTTTCCTCCAGTGCATATGGTTCTAATTCCATGATCATTTATGTTCCATCACAGACGACTTTCAGTCTGACCTTCAATAGCAATGTAGGAAATCGCTCCGGCGCAGCTACAGTTTCCGTTATAAAACTGACAGGAGATGCATAACTGACCTGCAGGAACAAACTAAAAAAGTGGAAATCGCGGAATCGCACTGCCTGTCCCGACCTACAGCCCTTAAGTTTCCGGTTTCCACTTTTTATACTTTCGTTTAGAAAGCTGAAAATAATTCTCAGCAGAATAGAAAAAGTTGACTTTTTTTCTGTAAAGCGTTATAATCAGATTCGATAGTTAGAATTCTAATTATAAGAAAGGTGTGTAATTTTGTCTCTGCATCATCTGCTGATGATTAATCATCTGTTGCTTCAAAAAAAGTTTTTTGCAAAAATTAAAGAATGCGGTCTTACTGCAGGTCAGCCAAAGGTGTTAGAATATCTTGCCTCTCATGACGGCTCTATTCAAAAAGAAATTGCATCGGCCTGTATGATTGAACCTGCAACTTTAACTTCTGTCTTGTCCGGAATGGAACATGCCGGACTTGTCACAAAAAAAGTCAATCCGTCAAACAAACGTAATACAAATGTTTACCTGACGGAAAAAGGAAAACAGAAATGGCATGAAATCGAATCTGTGTTTCAGGAACTCGATGTCCATGCTCTTGATGGTTTTTCCCAGGATGAAA
>CASEOD010000103.1 GCA_949289445.1 uncultured Eubacteriales bacterium | reverse complement strand
AACAGTTGCCATCGACGGCGCGCAGAATGCGGCGCTTCTGGCTGTACAGATGCTGGCTATCGAGGACAGTTCCCTTGCAGAAAAACTGGACAGCCAGAGAAAAACAGCTGCTGAAAAAGTTCTGGCAAAAAACGCAGTTATTGAAGAGAAATTTAACCGGTAAAACATGTATGTATTGATATAAACGATAGAAAAGAGATGAAGAATATGGAAATTGAAAAAACCGAACAGCTTTATGAAGGCAAGGCCAAAAAAGTCTTTGCCACAAATGATGAAAACCTGTGTATTGTTTCTTACAAAGACGACGCTACCGCTTTCAACGGACTGAAAAAAGGTACCATTGAAGGGAAGGGAGCAATCAATAACAGAGTGACAAACTTTCTCATGCATATGCTTGAAAAAGAAGGAATTCCCACTCACTTTGTCAAAGAACTCAACGACAGAGAAACAATCGTGAAAAAGGTCCGGATCGTACCTCTTGAAGTAATTGTAAGAAATATTGCCGCCGGTTCTCTGGCCAAAAGACTGGGCATTGAGGAAGGAACCCCGATGAAACAGCCCGTTTTGGAATTCAGCTATAAAAATGACGACCTCGGAGATCCTATGGTGAACGATTATCATATACTTGCCATGGAATTTGCTTCTCAGGAAGAACTTCAGACCATTAAGTCCATGGCTTTAAAGATCAATGAAGTTCTGAGCGCTTTCCTGAAAGAAGACGGCATCAGTCTGATTGATTTTAAGCTTGAGTTCGGAAAAACTGCCGACGGAACTCTGGTTCTTGCCGATGAAATATCTCCGGACACCTGCAGATTCTGGGATACCAAGACAGGTGAGAAACTGGACAAAGACAGATTCAGAAGAGACATGGGCGGTGTAGAGGATGCCTATCAGGAAGTCCTGAAAAGATTATTAGGAGAATAAATATATTTACCCGGGAGGAAAAAAACATGAGCAGTTTAAGAGAAGAATGCGGTGTATTCGGCGTTTTCAGCACCGAAACACAGAATGTGGCCGGCACGACCTATTACGGATTATTTGCGCTGCAGCACAGAGGACAGGAAAGCTGCGGCATTGTAGTCAACGATGACGGCGTATTTAATCACTACAAAGACAACGGTCTGGTCAACGATGTCTTCACACCACAGATTCTGGATAGTCTTGGAGAAGGAAATATGGCAGTGGGACATGTCAGATACGGAACTACAGGTAATAAAGAGAGAATTAACGCTCAGCCAATCGTGGTAAATCATCACAAAGGCAGAATGGCTCTGGCTCATAACGGCAATTTAATCAATTCCTATGAACTGAGAACCGAGCTGGAGGCACAAGGCTCCATTTTTCACACAACCAGCGATACTGAAGTGATTTCCTATATCATCACCAAAGAAAGAATTTCGTCGAATTCCATTGAAGAAGCTGTCAATAAAGCCATGGATAAATTGAAGGGCGCCTATTCACTCTGCATCATGTCGCCGTCAAAGCTGATCGCTGCCAGAGACGAACTGGGAATGAGGCCTCTCTGCTACGGACAGAAAGAGGACGGTACATATATTATCGCTTCTGAAACCTGTGCCCTTGATGCCGTCAGTGCAAAATACATCAGAGATGTGGAACCGGGAGAAATAGTTATCTTTGACAAAGACGGCGTGCGTTCCATCAGGGATCATTGTGAAAAACAGGATCATAAGATCTGTATCTTTGAATACATCTATTTCGCAAGACCTGACTCCGTCATTGAAGGCAAGAGTGTTCATGAAGCAAGACTGAAAGCAGGTGCGTGTCTTGCCATGGAGCACCCTGTACCTGCTGACGTGGTCATCGGTGTTCCTGACTCAGGTCTTGATGCTGCGCTGGGTTATTCCAGACAGTCAGGCATTCCTTATGGCATCGGTTTTATCAAAAATAAATATATCGGCAGAACTTTTATCGCACCCGGTCAGAAAGCCAGAGAAGACAAGGTGAGAATTAAACTGAACGTACTGGCTGATACTGTAAAGGGAAAGAGAGTTGTACTGGTGGACGATTCTATCGTCAGAGGTACTACTGCAGCAAGAATTGTGGGGCTTCTTCGTGAAGCAGGAGCAGTGGAAGTTCATTTCAGATCTTCTGCACCTCCGTTTATCAACCCTTGCTACTACGGTACCGATATCGATGCCAAGGATAAGCTTATCGCCTGCAGACACACTATGGAAGAGATTAAGGAAATCATAGGCGTAGATTCTCTGGGATATCTGGACGTAAATCACCTGAACATGCTGATCGGCGTTCCTGCCGGAAAAGGTTTCTGTCATGCATGCTTTACCGGTGAGTATCCTACAGAAATTCCAAATGTTACGGAAAAGAACCGTTTTGAAAGAAAACTCAGTGAAAGAGAAGTAAAAGACGAAATGGTGAATATTTAATCATAAAATTTTGTTATCGGACTTTAACTGTAATGTAGAAAATAGGAGAGAGTGTTATGGAAAAAAGTTTCAGTGAAAGCTACAAACAGGCAGGCGTGGACATTACTGCAGGTTATAAAGCAGTAGAACTGATGAAAGAACATGTTGCAAAAACCATGGTTTTCGGAAACGTTCCCGATGATATCGGCGGTTTCGGAGGTCTGCTGGAGCCGGATCTGACGGGAATGGAAAAACCTGTTCTGGTCAGCGGCACAGACGGTGTCGGCACTAAATTGAAAATGGCTTTTCTGATGGATAAGCACGACACTGTAGGAATCGACTGTGTGGCAATGTGTGTGAACGACATTATCTGCGTAGGCGCAAAACCCCTGTTCTTTCTGGATTATATCGCTGTGGGCAAAAATTATCCTGAAAAAGTTGCTCAGATTGTCAGCGGAGTCGCAGAAGGATGTATTCAGTCTGAAGCTGCCCTCATTGGAGGAGAAACTGCTGAAATGCCGGGATTCTATCCGGAAGACGAGTATGATCTGGCGGGATTTGCAGTAGGTATTGTAGATAAGTCCAGAGTTCTGAAAAAAGAAACAGTTGCAGAGGGAGATGTGATTATTGCACTTCCGTCCTCAGGGGTTCATTCCAATGGCTTCTCTCTGGTCAGAAAAGTTTTTGATGTAGAGCATGAGGATATTAAGACGCCACTTGCCGAGCTGGGAGGAAAGTCAATCGGAGAAACTCTTCTAACTCCGACAAAAATTTATGTGAAACCGATGATCAACCTCTTCAAAGAGGTTCAGGTAAAATCCGCAGCGCACATTACAGGCGGCGGATTCTATGAAAACATCCCAAGAAGTCTTCCGAAAGGACTTGGCGCCAGAATTAAAAAGGAAGATGTCAGAATCCTGCCGATCTTTAAGCTCATCGCAGAAAGAGGAAACATCCCGGAAAGAGATATGTTCAATACCTTCAATATGGGTGTGGGAATGACGGTTATCGTATCCGGCGAAGACGCTGAAAAAGCTCTGGAAATTCTCAAATCCAACGGAGAAGATGCATATATTCTGGGAAAAGTTGTAAAGTCCGAGGAAGGCGTGGAATTATGTTAAAAACTAAAATCGCAGTATTGGTATCGGGCGGCGGTACTAACCTGCAGGCACTCATAGATGCGCAGAAAAACGGAACGATTCGCAGCGGACAAATCGTACTGGTTGCCAGCAATAACCCGGATGCCTATGCACTTACAAGAGCAGAGGAAAACGGTATTAAAGCGGTACTGATGACTGATGAGGCATCTCTCTTAAAAATTCTTCATGAGGAGGGGATTGAACTCATCGTTCTTGCCGGGTTCCTGAAAATTCTGAGCAAAGAGTTTATTTCAGCTTATCGGGATCGAATTATCAATATTCATCCGTCTCTGATTCCGTCTTTCTGCGGAAAAGGCTGCTACGGCCTTCATGTACATGAAAAGGCTCTGGAATACGGAGTAAAGGTGACAGGCGCTACTGTTCACTACGTCAATGAGATTCCTGACGGCGGCAGAATTATTTCACAGAAGGCTGTGGAGATTCTGGAAGATGACACGCCTCAGACACTGCAGCGCCGTGTCATGGAACAGGCTGAATGGATTCTGCTTCCGCAGGCAGTGGAGCAGATCAGTGAAAAATTAGCGAAAGGGAAGAAAGCATGAATGTTTATGAAATAAAGACTATGAAGCAGGCTGTTGAAAGAAACTCCTATGTGGGCCGGGGTATCGTTCTCGGAAAATCCAAAGACGGGAAAAAGGCAGTTTCCGCCTATTTTATCATGGGCAGATCAGAAAACAGCAGAAACAGAATTTTCCTCGAAGAAGGGGAAAATGTAATGATAAAGCCTTTTGATGAATCAAAAGTAGAAGATCCGTCATTAATCATCTATTATCCAATGAGGAAATATGACAACAAACTGATTGTTACCAACGGAGATCAGACAGACACTGTTTACGATTTTATCAGAGAAGGCAAAACCTTTGAAGAAGCCTTGGACACCAGATGTTTTGAACCAGATGGTCCAAACTTTACGCCGAGAATCAGCGGTATGTTTACTTTTGGTGACAAGCTGACCTATAAAATGAGTATTCTGAAGAGCGGAGATCCGCAAGGTTCTGTTTGCAATCGTTACTGTTTCAACTATGAAGCGCTGCCGGGACTGGGCCATTTCATTCATACCTATGTACAGGACGGAAATCCGCTTCCGACTTTCTGCGGTGAGCCTGAACGTGTTGAAATTCCTGATGACATCGACGCTTTCACAGAAGAAATCTGGGAAAATCTGGATCATGATAACAAAATTTCCCTATATGTAAGATATGTTGATCTGGAAAACGGAGCTGCGGAAAACCGCATGATTAACAAGAATGGTTAGGAGGCGTTAATGATGAAAGAATTTGAACTGAAATACGGCTGTAATCCAAACCAGAAGCCTGCAAAAATTTATATGTCAGACGGCAGTGAACTGCCTGTAGAAATTTTGAACGGCAGACCCGGATATATCAATTTTCTGGATGCTTTCAACAGCTGGCAGCTTGTAAAAGAACTGAAAGAAGCTTTGGGAATGCCTGCAGCCACATCTTTTAAACATGTAAGTCCAACCTCTGCTGCAGTAGCGGTACCTATGAGCGAAACCCTGAAAAAAGCCTGCTTCGTAGACGATATTGAGGGACTTGATGACTCTCCTGTTGCTACAGCCTATGCCAGAGCCAGAGGAACAGACAGAATGTCTTCTTTCGGAGACTGGGTAGCGCTCAGTGACACTTGTGATGCTGTGACAGCCAGAATCTTAAAGAGAGAAGTTTCTGACGGCATTATCGCTCCCGGCTATACAGAAGAAGCTCTGGAAATCTTAAAGTCAAAGAAAAAAGGAAATTATAATATTATAAAAATTGATCCTGAATATGTTCCTGCACCTCAGGAAATAAAGCAGGTTTACGGCGTAACTTTCCAGCAGGGCAGAAATGACTATAAGGTGAAGCCTTGTGATCTGACCAATATCGTGACAGAAAACAAAGACCTTTCAGAGGAGGCGAAAAGAGATTTAATCGTAGCCCTGATCACTCTGAAATATACACAGTCAAATTCTGTAGCCTTTGCCAAAGACGGTCAGGCCATCGGTGTGGGCGCCGGACAGCAGTCCAGAATTCACTGTACCAGACTGGCAGGAAACAAGGCAGATTTCTGGCATCTGAGACAGGCCGACAAGGTAATCAGTCTGCCATTCCGTGAAGATGTGGGAAGAGCAGTTCGCGACAATACCATTGATGTTTATCTGGGCGACGAATATGAAGATGTACTGGCTGATGGTATCTGGGAAACCTTATTTACCGAAAAACCGGAACCGTTTACCAGAGAAGAGCAGAAAGCCTATCTTTCCGGCATTTCAGGTGTTGCGCTGGGCAGCGATGCCTTTTTCCCGTTCGGAGACAATATTGAAAGAGCCAGAAAGAGCGGTGTTTCCTACATTGCGGAGCCCGGCGGTTCCGTTCGCGATGATCAGGTTATTGAGACCTGTAACAAATACGGTATGGTTACCGTTTTTACAGGCATGAGATTATTCCATCACTAAACAGATCCGAAAAAACAGCGAGGTGAAAAGCAATGAAAGTAATGGTTGTTGGCGGCGGCGGAAGAGAGCATGCCATCATCAAGAAAATCAGCAAAAGTCCTAAGGTGGACAAAATATACGCTCTGCCCGGAAACGGTGGCATGGCAGAGGATGCAGTGTGTGTCGATATCGGTGCTAAGGATCTTGAAAACATCGTAAAATTTGCAAAAGAAAATGCCATCGATTTTGCCATTGTTGCACCGGATGATCCTCTGGTTTTAGGTCTTGTAGATCTGCTGAAGGCTGAAGGCATTCCTTGCTTCGGCCCTGAAAAAAAAGCGGCTGTTATCGAAGGCAGCAAGGCCTTTTCCAAGGACCTGATGAAAAAATACAATATTCCTACAGCAGCCTATGAAACTTTTACTGATATGGACGAGGCCCTGTCCTATCTGGACAGCTGCAGCATCCCTGTTGTTGTGAAAGCTGACGGTCTGGCTCTGGGCAAAGGGGTAATCATTGCAGAAACTCTGGAAGATGCCAAAAAGGCTGTAAAAGACATGATGGAAGATAAGGTGTTTGGTGACAGCGGAAGTAAAGTCGTCATCGAAGAATTTCTGACCGGTCCGGAAGTTTCTGTTCTGTCCTTTACTGACGGAAAAACTATGATTCCAATGGTATCCTCTATGGACCACAAACGGGCACTGGATGGGGACAAAGGTCTTAATACCGGTGGAATGGGCACTGTGGCACCGAATCCATATTATACAGAAGAGATTGCCATGCGCTGTATGAAGGAAATTTTCCTGCCGACCATGGAAGCCATGAACCGGGAGGGAAGAACCTTTGCCGGCTGTCTTTACTTCGGTCTGATGATTACGGAAGACGGTCCTAAAGTCATCGAATATAACTGTCGTTTCGGTGATCCTGAAACTCAGGTGGTACTGCCGCTTCTGGACAGTGATCTGTTCGATATCATGGAGCATGTGGCAAACGGCACTCTGGCAGAGGCTGAAGTGAATTTTGCAGATGATGCGGCATGCTGCGTGGTTATGGCTTCAGAAGGTTACCCTGTCAGCTATGAGAAAGGCTTTGAAATCACCATGGACGGTGTGGACAACGTCTATGTGGCGGGAGCAAAGCTTTCTGAAGACGGAAAACTTCTGACAAACGGAGGACGGGTGCTTGGCGTGACAGAGAGGGGAAAAGACATCAGAGAAGCCATTGAGAAAGCCTACCTGTCGGTTGAAAAAGTACACTTTGCAAACGCTTTCTACAGAAAAGACATCGGTCAGAAGGCGCTGGCAGCCTTAGAGAAGAAATAGCGGGAGGAAGCCATGGTTTATAGGATTTACGTAGAAAAAAAGAAAGCCTTTGCCCACGAGGCGGCTTCTTTAAAAAATGATATTATAAAACTTCTGCAGATAAGCGGACTTACCGATTTACGCATTGTAAACCGTTACGATGTAGAAAACCTTGACAGAGAACTGTTCGACTACGCTGTAAGAACAGTTTTCTCCGAACCGCAGGTTGATGATACCTGTGAAAAGCTGGACTTTTCTCAGGCGGACTTTGTCTTTGCAGTGGAATTCCTGCCCGGTCAGTTTGACCAGAGAGCAAATTCTGCA
>CASEOD010000102.1 GCA_949289445.1 uncultured Eubacteriales bacterium | reverse complement strand
CCTGAGTCCCTTTCTGATATATAAAGCGCCGATTCCCTTCGGTCCGTAAATCTTATGAGCAGACAGACTCATCATGTCCACCCCCAGCTCTTTGACATTGAGTTCCATATTTGCAAGGGCCTGTACCGCATCGGTATGGAAGAGGATTCCGTGTTTTTTCGCCACGGCTGCCAGTTCTGCAATAGGCTCAATGGTACCTACTTCATTATTGACCATCATAATGCTGATCAGAATCGTCTTGTCAGTAATGGCGGCTTCCAGTGTTTCCGGTTTTACGGTTCCATCCGGCTCAACGTCCAGATATGTAACTTCAAATCCGTGCTTTTCTAAAAACTGACAGGAATGCAGCATGGCGTGATGTTCAATTTTCGTGGTAATAATGTGGTTTCCCTTTTCCTTCAGTTTATCGGCAGTGCCGAAGACCGCCCAGTTGTCGGCCTCACTGCCGCAGCCTGTAAAATATATTTCCTGAGGAAATGCGCCAATAAGAGCCGCAACACTTCCTCTTGCGTTTTCAACAGCTTCTTTAGACTCTAACCCGATGGTGTAAAGACTGGAAGGATTGCCGAACTGCTTCGTAAAATACGGCAGCATGGCAGACAGTACCTCGTCTTTTACCGGAGTCGTCGCTGAATAGTCTAAATATACTTGTCTCATGTGAGTTCTCCTTTAGTACAAATTGATTATTATTCTGTAATCATGAAACTATTATACCAAAAATCCCTCACAGATAAACAGTATTTTTACTCTTTTCCAATGATTTCTCAGATTTTTTTCAGTTGTGTCAGTTTGATTTCTCCCTCATCCTTATCTCCCGTAAAATAGTATTTTGCGCTCTGACGGCTGCTTCCCCGCACGCCTTCCAGCCGATAGGAGATTTCTGCCGTGCCTTTCACAATACCGCACTGCATGGTCTCGCATTCTGTGATCTCCACCTGATGTTCGGGAACTCTTTCCACATCCGTCTTTGCAAATTCTTTCATCATTGCACGATCCTCTCTGAGAAGACTTCCCGATTCAATCAGTTCCAGACGGCGCTCTGCTTCTTCCGCTTCGGTTTCTCCACTGTAATACTCATTGAGAATGATAATCCTCTCCGAGATCAGTTTCTCCGCTGCACTTCTGTCTGTATCCGGTTTTGATACCATACCGGCAGTCATAAACATAAGGATCAGCAGACATGCGTTTACTGCAATGAGTTTTTTCATCTCAATTCCCCCTTGTCCCTTTTTCTGTTTTCATCATAAAACAAAAAGAGAGCGGAATTTGTAAAACTCTGCTCTCAGACTGCCGGTGATTCCTGTGTTTTATCGACAAATTATTTATCGACAAACTCTATATTGTCAAGCTGGCTTTTCAGATTTGCCTTAAATGCATCTATGTAAAGCCGGCGAAGGTGCTGCTGCTCCTTTTTCTCTTCCTCTGTGAGTCCTTCAGACGTCTTGGATTTCCTTGCCAGCTCATTGATGCGTCTGATTTGTTCTTCTGTGACCATCTCAGTCCTCCGTTTCGCATATTCTGTGCTTCAGTCTTATTTATCATACCATCTGCCGGATGCAAATTCAAGTAAAAAGAGCACCATCTCCCGCCGGAAATGATGCTCTGATTACGTTTTGTGCCGGAAGCGCTCTTTGCTTTCTGCTCAGGAATACAAAACTTTTGATGTAATGAATCCATGCTGCGTTTCTGTGTTTATCCCACTTTTCTTTCCAGACGCAGCTTGTCTGCGATAATTGCAATAAATTCCGAATTGGTTGGCTTTCCTTTATCATTTTTAACAGTATAGCCGAACAGCGCATCGATAGTTTCTATACGGCCGCGGTTCCATGCCACCTCAATGGCGTGTCTGATAGCACGTTCCACACGGCTCGGTGTAGTGTTGTTCAGCTTGGCAATGGAAGGATACAGTTCCTTGGTCACTGCACACAGGATGTCCATGTCGTTGACAACAATAGTAATTGCGTCACGCAGATACTGATAACCTTTGATATGAGCAGGTACCCCGATTTCATGAATCAGGTTGGTGATTTCGATTTCCAGATCGTTTTCCCTGAGCACGTCCTTGTAGACATTGGATTTTCTGAGATTCTGACTGCTCACAATGTTTCTGTTCTCTTCGTCACGTTTCATCACCTGTCTGATTCTCTTTACCAGTACTTCCGTGTTGATCGGCTTCACCAGATAGTATTCAGCTCCCATCTCCATGGCTCTGTGGATCATGGAATCCTGCCCCACAGCAGATACCATAATCACTCTCGGATAATGCTTCAGTTCCATTGAATTTAAGGCTTCCAGCACGCCGATACCATCCAGATGCGGCATAATCAAATCCAGAATCAGTACGTCCACCTCACTTTTCTGAACCGATTCTACTGCCTGCAGTCCGTCCTGGGCTGTAAACACCACCTCTGTGTCATTCTGCCGTTCAAAGAAATTTTGCAGGGCTTCACAAAAATCCTTATTATCGTCAACCAGTCCCAGCCTAATTTTACCCATACATTTGTCCTCCTTTGATATTCTTTCTTACTTTTTTTCTCCTTGCACCATTATTCTACAATAGATTACTTTCCGTGTGGGTATTCAAATTACTCCAAATTGTAGTATAATTACTACAATTTCGACACCGGAACCTCAATCATCGAGCTGTTCCACCATCCATTCCGCAAAAATACCGTACCCTTTTTGTGGATTATTCACGAAAACATGGGTAACCGCCCCGACAATCCGGTTATTTTGTATAATCGGGCTGCCACTCATTCCCTGCACAATGCCTCCGCAGGTTTCCAGTAATGTTTTATCAGTCACCTTAAACTCCAATCCTTTACTTTGTGCGCTGCTCTGATGATGTACTTTTGTAATCTCAATTTTAAACTTTTCCACCTCGGTTCCGTCGATGGTGGTCAGAATGTAGGCATCTCCCTTTTCCACTTCTTTTGTGGAAGCCATGACCATAGGACTGCCAAGCTGAAAATCCCGGGAATCTTCCGCTTTCCCGTATATACCGAACTCTGTGTTTTTTTCAATTTCTCCCAGAGGATTTTCAAAGTTATATACCACGCCGCCGATCTCCCCCGGTTCACCTTCCTGTCCCGCCGTAATCTGATTTACACGGGTATTCAGAAGGCTTCCCGACTTGGTTTCCAGCAGCAGACCTGTTTCTGTCTCATAGATGCCGTGACCCAGTGCGGCAAAATGATCGGTTTGGGGATCGTAGAAGCTTAATGTGCCGATACCGGCAATTTTTTCCTTAATCCAGAGTCCCAGCTTGTATTCTCCACTGTCTTTGTCGTAGTATGGCGTAATGGTGTAATCAATTGACTTTTTATCGCGGATTACTGTCAGTTCCACATCACTGCTGCTTCCTGACACCACTGCATTGACATCCTCCGGTCCTTCCACTTTCTCACCGTTGATTCTGACAATCATATCTCCGATTCTGGGACCTGCTTCCCTGTTTTCCACACCTACCACCAGTGCGCCTTTGACATCCATCTGAATGCCCACTGACTGTCCTCCGGGAATCAGAACCCTTTCACTGACCACATTTTTACTTCCTGTAACCACAGAAAGCTGTCCCGGAAAGAATATACCGGTACAGCATACAAAGGCCGCGATGCCGAGAAACAGTAATACACATTTTTTAAACTTTCTGCTAAACATCATATCAACTCTCATAATCCATAATCAGTCTGTTCAGATCGTCTCTGGTATCAATCTTGATGCCGTCTCGGAACCGTATCTGATCCTGTTCGGATAAAGTCTCATAGACAATAGCTGTCTTTTCCAGTTCTGTCAGCCGGCCCGTTTCATCAGAGAAATAGATCCTGATACCATCTTTATCATATTTGACCAGATAATATGACTGATAAAACTCAACCTGCCCGTCCTTTTCTGCATCGGTCTGCCGATCACCGCTTTCTGTGTCTTCATCTGTCTGCCCTTCTCCACTTTGATCGGAAGGAGTCTGACCGGAAGCTGCACTGCTGTCTTGCGTCTGACTCTTTTCTTCTGCACGGGTCTCCAAATTTGCCTGTAAAGCTTCTTCCTCACTGTATCTGCTGTTTACAGTGCCCACAAGAATAAAAACTGCAAGAATCAAAATAAGCAGTGCTCCGCACAGATATATCCATGCATGATTTTTCTTTTTCTGGCTAAACATAATATCACCTCTCATGGATAGTTTTGCCGGAAGTTTCAGCAGTTATACTGTGATTTTGTCTTTCATCTTTTCAAAGGTCTTTTCTCCGATACCACTGACATTTTTTATCTCTTCTATGGAAGAAAATTTCCCCCGGCTGGTTCGGTAGTCTATGAATTTTTCTGCGGTCACCGGTCCCACTCCCGGAATTTTCTGCAGAGTACCACTGTCAGCCGTATTGATGTTGATTTTTCCGTCTGCTCTGATCCCGGAGTTCGCCGGTCCTGAAGCTGCTGTGCCTGCTTCTTCTTCTGAGGGAATCCATATCTTCTGACCGTCAGTGACAGTCTCAGCCTGATTGACCGAAGAGATCTCCGCCTGTTCCGTAAAGCCTCCCGCCTGTTCAATGACCTCAAAGATTCTGGTTCCTTCTTTGACAGAATACACACCCGGCTTTTTCACCTGGCCTCCGATATCCACATAAATTTCTTTATTCTGTTCCTCACCGGATAGCTGCCCTGCCGCTTCTTTTTCCGAAGAAACATCTGTATCTGCAGAAAACTCCTCCAGATATGTTCCGTCAGCCGACCGCTCCGCAAATTCATCAGATAATTCAGATTCTTCCCCTTTTAACCCAAAAATCAAAACAGCAGCAATCACAATCACGATGATCACTGCTGTTCTTGCTGCATTTTTATGCTCTCTGAGAAAGCCTGCGTACCATTTTATTTTTTCCATAAAATTCCTCCCTTCTGCCTTTCATCATAAAGCAGAACAAAAGGAAAGTCAAGTAATTTTTTACATATATTTCCATATGGTTTCATTTATAACTATATGTCAGCACCGTCAAATACCAGTTTCAGTCTTTCCACTTCAATGTCATATCTGGGAATGTCCAGGTTTGCAAACTGCAGAAAGGATGCAATCACCTGTTCCGGACTCAGATTTGAGGAGCTGCCGCAGTCCAGCCGCATTTCCAGCGCCAGATTCTCTGAGTCTGCAATGCGGATTTCTCTGATCTTCGGTCTGATATCTGCAGAAACCAGTTTTTTCGTCTTTTTCTGTCGTTTTTCCGCCATAATCTCACTCTGTGCCAGGTAAGCGGAAAGAACAGGCTGAAAGCGTTCCGGATCTCCTTTCACAGGAAATGTCACCAGATAGGAAGCTTCTGTTGTCGCTGCCGCCAGAGATTTCACCTTTGCTGTAAAAGGCGCACAGGAAAAGATTTCGATGCCTTCGGGCATCTCCTTCTCCAGTCTTTGCTTCAGTTCTTCCGTATTCCGGGACTGTTCTGTCTCAAACTCCAGAAATTCTGCTCTGCTGGTATATCCCAGAGAAAGAGGCTGTGCAAAACCCATCTTTGGATGTGGATTAAATCCTTTTGAATAACACAGTTCAATGCCGCTCTTTTTAAAAGCCCGTTTAAAAAGCCTGAGCAGATCCAGATGAGAGGTATACTTGATGTACCCTTCTTTAGAAAAGCGTATTACATATTTATTCATAAATACCTCCCTGGGTGCAGGTCACTCTGCTGTTGATGCCGCAGCCTGCACAGCCGTACCTGCAGTCCTTTGTCGTTTCTTCTTTTTCCGATTTCAGAGCTTCCCTTTTGAGAAACGCCTTCGTCACGGAAGGATCAATGATATCCCACGGCAGAACCTCGTCAAAGGAGCGTGCTCTTGTAGTATAGAACGCTGTGTCGGTTCCGCTTTCCTCTATGGCCTTCTGCCACTTCTCAAGACTGAAATATTCTGACCAGCCGTCCAGCCTGCAGCCTTGTCTGTGAGCGGCAAGAAGCAGGTTTCCAAGTCGTCTGTCTCCTCTTGCAAAGACAGCTTCCAGAGAGCTGACGGAGTCTTCGTGATAATTAAAGGTGACCCCTTTAATCTTCAGTCTGGCTGTCAGATAGTTATGTTTTCTGGTAAACTCCTCAGTCGTATTCTGCGGTGCCCACTGGAACGGAGTATGAGCCTTAGGAACGAAATTTGAAACGCTGACCGTAACAGTAAAACGTCCGCCCTTTCCTGAGTTTCTGTGCAGTTTCACAATATTTTCCGCAATTTCGGCAATGCCGTCCAGATCTTCATCTGTCTCCGTCGGAAGTCCGATCATGAAATACAGCTTGATATGCTTCCACCCAAGCTCGATTGCCTGTTCCACGGCATCATAAATATCCTTTTCCGTAATTCCTTTATTAATCACGTCACGAAGCCTCTGGGTGCCTGCTTCCGGTGCAAAGGTCAGCCCTGACTTCTTGTAGCCCTGAATCTCTTCCAGCACCTGGAATGAAAAACTGTCAAGCCGCAGAGACGGCAGAGACAGAGATACATTCTGCTCCTTGCACTTTCTCATCAGCTCCACCGCCAGCGGCTCAAAGGCGGAATAGTCACTGGTGGACAAAGAAAGCAGGGAAAGCTCCTCGTGCCCTGTGCTGGCAAGCTGCTGCATAGCAAGCTCTGTGATCTTTTCTTTTGAGCGCTCACGAACCGGACGAGAAATCATACCTGCCTGACAGACACGGCAGCCTCTGGTGCAGCCTCGGAAAGTCTCCACCACTGCCCTGTCATGTACCGTCTCCATCAGGGGCACAATAGGCTCAGCAGGAAATTCCACCTGTTCAAGATCTTCTACAATACAGCGCTGCACCCGTTCAGGCACCCCGGCGAAAAGCTTTCTGTAAGTCTTTACTGTGCCGTCTTCGTTGTATACAGGTTCATAGAAAGACGGAATATATACTCCCGTATCACCTGCAATCTGTTCCAGAAATTCTCTTTTTGAGAGTCCTTTTTCCTTTGCCGCAGCATATTTTTTCATAAGCAGAGGAAGGCATTCCTCTCCGTCTCCGATGAGAAAAATATCGATAAAATCAGCCAGCGGTTCCGGATTATAAGCACAGGGACCTCCTGCAATAATAAAAGGATATTCCTCTCCTCTCTCCTTTGCCAGCAAAGGGATACCGCCCAGCTCCAGCATGTCCAGAATCGTAGTAAAAGACATTTCATACTGAAGTGTAAACCCAAAAAAGTCCATATCTCTGACAGGTGTTTTGCTTTCCAGAGTGTAAAGAGGTACTCCCTCTTCCTTCATCAGTTTTTCCATATCAGCCGCCGGGGCAAAAACCCGCTCACAGGCTACCTGTTCCTGCCGGTTAAGAATATGATACAGAATCTGCAGTCCCAGATAGGACATTCCGATTTCATACAGATCCGGAAAGGCAAAGGCAAATCTCACCTTTTTATCCTCAGGTTTTTTGCAGACAATGTTCACTTCGTTTCCGATATATCTAGCAGGTTTTTCCACCTGTTTCAGTAAGTGTTCCAGTTTCGTATTCAGATTCATTGGTTACCTTTCTGTCAATCATTTTTTATCTCACACAAAGAGACTGTCAATGCTTTGTCCTATGGTATCTTCAATTTTTTCCATCAGCGCTTTTGTGTCTGCCTTTTTCCTGAGAATTCTTTTCCTTACTTCCGGATCTTCAGGAGCCTTTGCCAGAATATATTCAATACGTTCATCAAGGCCCACATATCGATCCTCTTTTACCAGCCGATCTCCCAGGCAGACCATATCTGTCTCATTGAGCTTTTCAAAGGGATGAAAATCAAAGTTCATGTGCACTCTGACAATGGCAGCTTCGTCACTGTATCCCAGGTTTTCCAGAATCTCCGCGCCGGCATCCCAGTGCCTGTCCTGAACTCTTGCCACATCATGGGCAAGACCTGCCCCCTTCACCAGATCCGGATCCATATGAAAACCGTGCTCATTTAGGTGTCTTGCGATGATTTCCGCCACATGACTCACCGCTTTGCAGTGTGCAATCACATGAGGCGGCGTGCCATAGCGCTCATAAAGCATTTCACACGTTTCTTCTGTAATTCTCTTTGTCATAAGTTATACCAGCCTTTCAGCTATTAGTATATCACAAATCTTTCTCCAATTCATAAAAAAAATCCTGGCCGCATTCTGTATCATAGCTGCCGATAATCTCACCCCGCTGTACCCTTTCATCCTCTACTACATTGATATTGCTCAAGTGGCCGTACACCGTTGTGGCATTTTCATGTTTGATTCTGATAAAAAGCCCCAGTTCTTTATCTTTGCCTGAAGCAATCACCATGCCCCCCGCGGCGGCATGAACCTGCTTTACAGCAGAATCGGATTTTTCGTCGATGGGTGTTCCGTACTGCGAGTCAGAGTTTACTTTTGCCACCGCAGAAACCACTTTGGACGGTGCATTACTGAGAAAATCAGGAAGCTGCGCCATTACATCTCTGACATCTTCCATGGTGACCTGAGTCATCACAGCGTTTCTGGCCTTCTCGTAATACTTTGCAAAATACGGATTTTCTATGTTTTTTCCACAAACTGCCACAGTCATCAGCAGCATACAGATCATAATCTGGCAGTACAGTTTCTTTCTGTTCATAAAATCACCTCTATATAATCCTATATCTAATCGTATTACATAGAGGCAGAGAATATGCTATTTAGTCTTCGTCCCAGTACTCAAACTCATAGTCGAAGATTCTGATAGTGTCACCTTCTTCAAGGCCCAGTTCCTTCAGCTTCTCAATGCCGCCCCGCTTTTCAATATACTTGTACAGATAACGGAGAGAACCCATGTCATTGAAGTTGGTGGAATCAAATATCTTCTGGAGCTGTCTGCCGCTGAGAACATAGACAGTTCCTTCTTTTGAGGCATAAACCTCTTTAAAGTCCGGATCTTTGTCGTCGGTTTCAAAGTCAAAGTATTCGTACTCTTCCTCAGGCTGCGGATTCAGGGCTGCCTTCTCAAGCTCTTCCAAAGCGGCAGTCATCAGTTCATGAACGCCCAGATTGATTGGCGCACAGATTGGGAAAACCCGGTATCCTTTACTCTCCACATACTCCCTGAATCTGATATACTGCGGATCATCTTCTTCGATCATGTCCATCTTATTTGCTGCCACCAGCATGGGCTTTTCAGCAACTCTGCTGCTGTACTGATCCAGCTCGTCGTTGATCTTGTCAAAATCCTCAACAGGATCCCGTCCTTCACTGCCTGAAACGTCAACCACATGGATCAGCACCTTGGTTCGCTCGATGTGCTTAAGGAACTTGAGACCCAGACCCAGACCCTTGTGCGCGCCCTCAATGATCCCTGCGATATCTGCCATAACAAAACTGGTGTCATAAAGTTTCACCACGCCCAGATTCGGCGCAATCGTTGTAAAATGATAGTTCTCAATCTTCGGCTGAGCGCTGGTGGCAGTTGCAAGCAGACTGGATTTCCCCACATTTGGAAACCCTACAAGTCCCACGTCAGCAATCATTTTCATTTCCAGTATAATCGTTCTTTCTTTGGCAAAGCCTCCTGCTTCGGCAAAATTCGGTGCCTGACGAACGGAATTTTTAAAGTTGGTGTTGCCTTTCCCGCCTTTACCGCCTTTAGCGGCTACAAAACTGTCTCCGTCATCGACCAGATCCTTCATAATTCGGCCGCTTTCCTCATCAATGACCACAGTGCCCATGGGAACTCGGATAATCAGATCCTGACCGTTCTTGCCGAATTTCTTTTTCTTCATGCCGTCCTGACCGTTTTCGGCTTCATATTTTCTCTTATAGCGGAAATCCATCAATGTCCGCAGATTTCTGTCTGCCTGAAAGATGACGTCTCCGCCTTTTCCGCCGTCACCGCCGTCGGGACCGCCTTCTGGTACAAAAGGCTCCCTTCTGAAGGAAACGCATCCGTTTCCCCCTTTTCCTGATTTTATAAAAATTTTGGCTCTGTCTACAAACATTTCAAAACCTCCTCTTTCGGTTTTATCTGCGGTTGAAACTCGCCTGTTACGAAAAAAGCCCCTAATATGCTTAGGGGCTCGAAATTTTATGCTTCTTTAGCAGCCGGGTAAACGCTTACCTGTTTTCTGGTCTTGTCTTTTCTTTCAAATCTTACAGTACCTTCAATCTTGGCAAACAGTGTGTCGTCTCCACCGATACCTACATTGTTACCGGGATGGAATTTTGTACCTCTCTGTCTTACCAGAATGCTGCCGGCGCTTACAAACTGACCGTCACCTGTCTTGACGCCCAAACGTTTCGACTCGGAATCACGACCGTTCTTAGAGCTACCTACTCCCTTTTTACTTGCCATAGTCAGACACCTCCCTACTATTCGTGGCTATTTGGAAAATTACTTCGCAGCTTCGATGGTTTCGATGATAACAGCCTTTGTAGCTTTTTCATCTACTTCGATACCATGCTCTTTTGCGTAAGCAATCAGTTCATCTTTCTTCATGGAAGCGGAAACTTTCTTTTCCTTTGCTTCTTCTTTTACTTGCTTCCTGAGCAGGAGCTTCTTTCTTAGGAGCAGCTTTTCCTCCTAAGGATTCAATCTTAACCATTGTATATGGCTGTCTGTGTCCCTGTTTCTTTCTGTAGTCCTTCTTTGCCTTGTACTTGTAGATGATGACTTTCTTTCCTTTGCCGTTCTCTACAACCTCTCCGGATACTACTGCGCCTTCAACGTATGGTGCGCCTACCTTCAGGTTACCTTCTTCGGCTAAAACCAGCACTTTGTCGAATTCTACCTTGTCTCCGGCTTCTACGTTCAGCTTTTCGAGTGTTAAAACGTCGCCGTCCTGAACTCTGTACTGCTTTCCGCCTGTTTCAATTACTGCGTACATGTGTTTATTACCTCCTCTATCCAGTCTCGCCTTATGGGGCAGCGAACAGTTCGCTTTGCATGAAAAATAAACCCTTTCCGAGCGGTCTAACTCAATTAGTATAGCATGGGAATCCATACTTGTCAATGTATTTTTCAAGGTTTTTTAAATGCAGTTTCTTAACTGTCAAGACATATGTTACACTTTGAGAAATACTCTGCTACTACCTGATCGGGACTTTTGAAGTTCAATACCGTCTTTGCTGTACTGTTATATTTCTTCTCGTGTCTGGCTACTTTCTTCTTAAGCTCTTTCT
>CASEOD010000101.1 GCA_949289445.1 uncultured Eubacteriales bacterium | reverse complement strand
TATACAATTAAAACAAATAAAACGCTTAAAAAGCGGAAATATAAAAGAGGATACAATTAATACTAAATAATGGCAGGGTGTTGATTCTGCATGATTTTAAAAACGTTGAAATTTCAACGTTTTTATTTTGGCATAAAAGTTGATTTGAGTGTTGTTGTGCAATTAACAAAATGGACTTTACTGCAAATAGAAGGATACTATTGGAGGTTTGATGACCAGACGGTGAACTTCAGAATTTCTTCAACAAAAATCTGGGATTTGTGTTATACTATAATGGACTATACGCAGAATAAAAAGAAAGAGGAAAATTTATGATTTCAAGCAAACAGAGAAGTTTTTTAAGAGGTCTGGCACAGACTACAGAGCCGACCGTATATATCGGAAAGCAGGGGCTGACGGAAAATGTGATTAAAGAAGTGGATACCGGTCTGACCTGCAGAGAACTGGTGAAAGTCAAGATTCAGGAGGGATGTGAACTTGTTCCGAAAGAGACAGCAAATCTGATTGCGGAACAGCTGGGAGCTGAATTTGTTCAGGCTATCGGCCGCAAGTTTACCCTTTATAGAGAGTCAAAAGACAATAAGCAGATAGAACTGCCGAGAAAATAGGTAAAACAGCAGAGACTTCAGTTCGGAGGACAATACATTTCAATGGAACGTAATATTCTTCTGACAATTGAATACGACGGCACAGGTTTTTCAGGATGGCAGAGACAGCCCGGCGTCAGAACCGTTCAGGGAGAGCTGGAAAAAGTGCTCAGCTATCTTTGCCGACAGACAATACAGCTGAACGGAACGAGTCGTACTGATGCGGGAGTTCATGCCCTGGGACAGAGGGCTTCCTTTCGGGGGAAATTCGGTATTCCTGCAGAGCGACTTCCTCTTGCCGCAAACAATCTGCTGGCGGCAGGATGCGGTAGTGGATACTGTTGCGGCGATATCAGAATTACAGCAGCAGAGGAAGTGCCTCTTGACTTTCATGCACGCTTTAATTCACGAGGAAAGACTTACAGATATATTGTCAGACATGGCTGTGAGCCGAGTGTTTTTCAGAAAAACTACTGCTATCATATCAGGCAGAAGCTGGACAGCACAGCCATGGCGAAAGCGGCAGCCTTTATTGAAGGCACTTATGATTTCGCCTGTTTTCAGGCTGCAGGAGGAACGCCCCGTGAAACTACAGTAAGGACTATCTACAGATTGAGGGTCCGTGAGGTGAATTCTTGTGAACTTCATATAGAGGTTACGGGTGACGGATTTCTTTACAACATGGTGAGAATCATAGCTGGAACGCTAATAGAAGTGGGCCAGGGAAGAAAGCAACCGGAGGATATTCCCGTTATTCTGAGGTCTGGAGACAGAAGCAGAGCTGGACATACCGCACCACCGCAAGGGCTTTTCCTGATGGAAATTTTTTTCGATGCAGAGAAGTTGAAACAGATAAAATAACTTTGATGAAAGAGAGGATTCAATTATGGTTGATACAAAGATTCCGACCAAGGATACCAGACCCAGCTGGGATGAGTATTTCATGCAGATGGCAGAGTTAACTGCTCAGCGCTCTACTTGTCTGCGCAGAAAGGTAGGCGCTGTAATCATTAAGGACAAGCATATTATTGCCACCGGATATAACGGTGCTCCTAAAGGAGTTCCTCACTGCAGTGAACTGGGAGGATGCGAGCGGGAGAGACTGAATGTGCCTTCCGGTCAGCGCCATGAGCTTTGCAGAGCGATTCATGCGGAGCAGAATGCGATTATTCAGGCTGCCACTTTAGGACAGAGCATTGAGGGAGGCAGTATTTATATCACCCATCATCCTTGTGTAATCTGTGCGAAAATGATTATCAACGCAGGGATCAAGCGGATCGTTGTAAAAGAGGGATACCCTGATGAACTAGCAGTGGAAATTCTGAAACAGGCCGGACTGAAAATTGTAATGCTTGAGGACTAGAGGAATAAGATGGAAATAACAAGATTAACACTGGCTGCAGCCTTTATCACGTCAGCAGTGCTGGCGATGATTTTTTCACCTGTTGCCATTAAACTGGCTCCCAGAATCGGTGCCATGGACATCCCGAAAGATGGACGCAGAATGCACAGCAAAGCCATGCCACGGTTTGGCGGATTGGCTATCTTTGTGGGAACCATAGGGTCTCTTGCTATCTATGCAGGCGGAAATGAGAAGATCATACCCGTGATGATCGGTGGAACCCTTATCTATTGCCTTGGTGTAGTAGATGATTTGAAGAATCTGGACGCTAAGGTGAAATTCGGTGTACAGCTTCTGATAGCCATACTGATGTATTATATGGGACTCCGGATTAAGTTTATTACCAACTACTTTGGAGAAGGCGCTGTTCACTTTGGAGAGGCTGTCTGCTTTGTGGTAACGGTACTATGGATTGTGGGAATCACTAATACGATCAATCTGATCGACGGACTGGACGGTCTTGCAGCGGGCACCACAGCCATTGCCTCTTTATGTATCGCTTATGTAGCCTATATCCATGGTGATGAGTATGGCATGATGGTGGTATGTCTGGCGATGCTGGCTCTTGCCGGCGGATGTCTGGGATTCCTGCCATTTAACTTTTACCCGGCAAAGATTTTTATGGGAGACGGAGGCTCTCTGTTTCTGGGATTCATGATAGCCGCCTTGTCAGTTGTGGGACCGCTGAAGCGCTCTACTGTCATTGCAGTAGTGGTGCCGGTTATTGTACTGGGAATTCCTATCTTTGACACTTTCTTTGCAATCCTGCGAAGAGTGGTCAATCACAGGCCGATTATGGAGGCAGACAAGGGTCATCTCCATCACAGATTGATGGAATCCGGCTATGGACAGAGAAGAGCCGTTCTGATGCTGTACGGAATCAGTGCAATTATGGGTATGGCGGCAGTTCTGGTCAGCAGAGAACTTTACAAGGATGCTTTTGTTCTGGTCGGAATAGCAGTCATTTACCTGTATGTGTTTCTGACTGATCCGAGTCACAAGATGCCGCATATCAAAGCTGTCAACATTGCAAAAGAAGAGCGGGAGGCAGAAAAAAGACAGGACAGCCTCAGCGGGGAACAGGATAAATAGATGAAAATCCGGCAGAATACGCAGAATATATTTCAGCAGGAGGAATTGTGATTAAGGAAGAACGTTTAGTGCAGGAGGAGAATCTTTACAGGAAACTTGCCAAAATCGCAGGTCCTATTGCCATACAAGGTGTGGTATCCGCCACATTAGGACTTGTGGATAATC
>CASEOD010000100.1 GCA_949289445.1 uncultured Eubacteriales bacterium | reverse complement strand
CGGGACAGGAGTGGAGACGATGTTCCATCGTTAAGTCGATAAACAGTTTTCCGTCTGAAATCTGTATTTTTTTTATGATTGCATCTTTTAATCCGAGCAGATTTTCGGTAAAATAAGTATTGAGCATAACGCATCCTCCTTATGGTTGGAATTGGACACTTTAATTGTAAGGGAGATTGGGGTTATGCTCAATTTTTTTCATAAAAAAATGTTGAGACAGCTGAATTTTTTTCAGCCACCCCAACATTTATTATAGAGCCCTTTTATTATGCATGTGATCTTGAAAAGGAAACGTCGCTCAGCGAGTCTGTAAACTCTTTTTTATATCAATCAGACCTCTCCTGCCTTAATCAGGGTGTCAAACAGTTTGACACCTTCAATCAGCACACTGTCATCAAAATCATAGTTGTCGCTGTGCAGAGGAATGCCGCTGCCGGTTCCCAGGAAAAAGAAGATTCCGGGGAGCTGCTGCTCAAAGAAGGAAAAATCCTCTGCAATTGTGACCGGTCTGCGCAGTTCTACATAGTTTAAATCCAGAAGGCAGGGTTTGACTTCCTCATACAGTTCCTCATTGTTGTTTACGGCAGGATGACTCTTGCTGACATCCAGTTTGAACTTTACACCGTATTGATTCTCAATCTCTTCTCCCAGATTGGTCATGGCATCCACCAGAGTCTGCCACGTTTCCTCATGAAAAGTCCGCATTGTTCCTTCCAGACGGCTCAGCGGCGAAATGGCGTTGCGAACCGTTCCGCTTTCCATCATACCGAATTTGAGTACGGAACGATCTTTGACAAAGAGAGATTTGAACATATAGATATCACTGATGAATTTACAGGCGGCTTCCAGAGCATCGCGTCCCTTTTCCGGTTCACCGCAGTGTGCGCTGATTCCCTCTATGATGACTTCCACCGCGGTGGACTTTGCCATCATCGGCCCCGGTTTTGAAGCAATTTCGCCTTTAGAAAGCATAGGCCAGAGATGGAGACCAAAAATTGCCCTGATGTTATACCGATCGAAAAGATGAGTGTTACAGATGCGAAGGGCGCCGTCAATGGTTTCTTCTGCAGGTTGAAACAAAAGCAATGCATTGTAAGGCATTTTTTTGCCTTCTTTCACATAAGTATCCAGTATTCTGGCAAACCCAAGCATAATGGCCATGTGACCATCGTGACCACAGGCATGCATACAGCCTTCGTGAACGGAAGCATATGGAGCGCCTGTTTCTTCCTGAATGGGAAGTGCATCCATATCTGCGCGGAAAGCCAGGGTTTCCCTGCAGCCAAAGTCAAAGAAAGCAATGACACCTGTTTTGACAATATCGCTGACGGTACAGGATAGATTACCCAGAATCTGCCTGACATAAGCACTGGTTTTATACACATAAAAACCCAGTTCAGGAATCTGATGCAGATCTCTGCGGTAGCCGATAATTTCGTGTGATAAACTGTCGTAATCTGTCATAATGTGTATCCTCCGTACTTCTAACATATATCATATAAAGGAAGGAAACTAAAGTCAATTGTTATTTCACTTTATCATGATTTATGCTAAAATGAATTTATGAGAAAAAAGAAGAAAATTGTCAGAAAACGAAAAAATAATGCTAAACGATATTCTCTTTCAAAACGTGCCAAACTCATTATCGGCATCTTTGCCGCAGCGATGTTTCTGTGTACTTTCTCTGTTTTCTATGTGGTGCTGGGAAGTTATGACGGGCTGGGGCTTCCTCAGTCTGTTGAGGAAAATGAGTATGACATGGAAAGTCTTTCCGAGGAAGACGGTTTTCTTGTGTATGACGATGAGAACTACAGATCGCTGAAAGGAGTCGATGTCTCTTACTACCAGAAAGAAATTGACTGGGAAAAGGTGAAGAAAAGCGGTATTGATTTTGCGATGATTCGTTTGGGGTATCGAGGCAGTGAGGAAGGTAAGCTTTATACAGACAGCTGTTTTCGGGCAAATGTGAAAGGTGCAGGAAAAGCCGGCCTTAAGGTTGGGGTGTATTTTTTCTCTCAGGCAGTTAATGTGGACGAGGCAGTGGAAGAGGCAAAATATGTGATCAGGCGAATCCGGGGAAAGGACATTGAGTTTCCTGTAGTCTTCGACATGGAACCTGTATCGGACGATGGCAGAATCTCAGATTTGACGGTCAGGGAGAAAACGGAAATTGCGGATGCATTCTGCCGGATTATAGAGATGAACGGATATGAAGCCATGATCTATGGAAATCCTCACTGGCTTGAAACCAGTCTTGATTTATCATATCTGACTGATTATGATGTATGGCTGGCTCATTATACAGAAGTGACAGATTATCCGTATCAGTATGTCATGTGGCAGTACACTGACAGCGGGAAGGTTGACGGGATTTCCGGCAAGACAGATCTGAACCTGTTTTTTACAAAAAAAGACAAGAAAGAGTCTGACGGCTGAATTTCCTGATATTTGCGGAAAGGATACAGGTTATGGGAGAATATGAACGTATAGTACAGCCTTTTGCACCCATTTATGATGAACATTCTGAAATCCTCATTCTGGGGAGTCTTCCTTCAGGAAAGTCCAGAGAGACGGGGTTTTATTACGGCCATCCGCAGAATCGATTCTGGAAAGTCCTGGCGGCAGTCTTTGAAGAGAAGATTCCTCAGTCGACAGAAGAGAAGCGGACAATGCTTCTGAGAAACAGGACGGCTGTATGGGATGTGATTGAAAGCTGTTATATCATCGGGTCTTCTGACAGTTCTGTAAAAAATGCAGTTGCTGCTGATGTGGCAGGTTTGCTTAAGAAAACGTCCATAAGACGTGTTTATGTAAACGGAACGCTGGCCGGCAGGCTGTATGACAGATTTGTTTTCAAATTAACCGGCATAGAAGCGGTAAGACTGCCTTCCACCAGTCCGGCCAACGCCCGTTACAGTCTGGAAGAGTTAATAGAAAGCTGGCGTGTTATACGGTAGGCAGATTGCTTAGATTATTTTCATCGCTGCCGTCCGGGATGGATTTCAGATATTCCGTATTTCTGCGGTGTGCAATTCCAACGCCTGCAATTTCTCCTTTTTTTGCCAGCATAACTCCTTCTTCTCTGGTGATCACTCTGCCGTCAGAGAGCCGGTAACCTGTGACTTTGCCGCTGCGTTTTACAAGTCCTGTGATTTCCGCAGCGCCGGGATTTGCCTTTGGAATGCTGTCCAGCGAACTGACAGCCAGCATACTTGTCTGATGTGTTTTTTCATTTAGATTCAGATTGTTCATTTTGTTTTTCCTTCCTGCTTGAACAGTTTATTTTACCGCTTCTGTGCGGTCACTTTTAGTTTTTGCCCGGAAATGCCCGGATATGCCGGGAAAATCTTTCCGATGGAGGTTCTCTTCTGCAGAAAAGGATCTGAAAAGACATTTAAAAGTGTTGAAAAAAATAACAACGGGATATAGAATAAAGAATGAACAACTGAAAAAGAGATATATTAAGGAGAAACTGTATGAAACTAGCACAATTATTCAATGATGGAAAAACGGTATTTTCTCTGGAGGTTTTTCCTCCCAAGAGGGATAATCCTATTGATACGATTTATAAAACTCTTGATCAGCTGCAGGATATCAGACCTGACTTTATCAGTGTGACTTACGGTGCCAGTGGAAGTCTTGCCGACAATTCAACCTGTGAAATTGCTTCTGCCATTAAGCATCAGTACTGTATTGAATCTGCCGCGCATTTGACCTGTGTCAATTCAACAAAGGAAGAAGTTACAGAAGTGCTGCGCAGACTCGATGAGAACGGAGTAGAGAATATTCTCGCTCTCAGAGGAGATCTGGTTCCTGATGTGCCGCCGAAAAAAGAGTTCAGACATGCCAGCGATCTGATTTCTTTTATCAAAGAAAGTCAGTATGATTTCGGAATCTCCGGTGCATGTTATCCGGAAGGACATCTGGACAGCCGGACACAAGTGGATGATATACTTAATCTGAAAAAGAAGGTTGATGCGGGGGCAGAACATCTGATTTCCCAGCTTTTTTTCGATAACAGTCTGTTTTATGACTTTGTCGATAAAGCGCGTATTGCAGGCATCAATGTACCGATTGAAGCCGGAATCATGCCTGTGATCAATAAAAAACAGATTGAGAGAATGGTTTCCCTTTGTGGTGCCAGTCTGCCCGCAAAGTTTACGAAAATGATGTCCCGATATGAAAACAGACCGGAGGCTATGAGGGATGCCGGCATAGCCTATGCAGTCAATCAGATCGTAGATCTGGTTTCACAGGGAGTCGACGGCATTCATCTTTATACGATGAATAATCAGTATATTGCTAAGAGAATCAGCGAAAGCGTCAAGTCATTGTTTTAGTTTAACCCGGTAAGGAGGAGCTTTGAACAGATTATTAGAGTTATTTGGAAACAGGGAATTTATCATTCTGGATGGTGCAGTGGGTACGGAACTTCAGAAACGGGGCGTTGCTCTGGGAAAAGTGCCGGAGGTTCTGAACATCACTCATCCTCAGATTGTTCAGGAGATGCAGAAAGAATATATCAGTGCAGGATCGGATGTGATCTATACCTGCTCTTTCGGCATCAATGAATATAAAATTGAAGGCTGCGGATATACGGTGGAGGAACTGATTTCCGCAGCTGTAAAAAATGCAAGGCAAGCGGCAGAAGGAACCGGCGTCAGGGTGGCTCTTGACATCGGTCCCATCGGCAGGCTGCTTGAACCAAACGGAACGCTGTCCTTTGAGGAAGCCTATGAAATTTTTAAGCGGCAGGTTCTGGCTGGAAAAGGCGCAGATCTCATTGTACTTGAAACCATGACAGATTTATATGAGGCGAAGGCTGCGCTTCTTGCGGCAAAGGAGAATTCAGACCTGCCGGTTATCTGTACTATGACTTTCGAGGCTAATGAAAGGACGTTTACCGGAACAGAGGTACGGGCCATGGCGCTGACACTGGAAGGACTGGGGGCAGATGCACTCGGCATGAACTGTTCCCTTGGCCCTGCAGAATTCAAACCGCTCATTGAAGAACTGTCCCGATGGACAACCCTGCCCATTGTTGCAAAGGCTAATGCGGGTCTTCCGGATCCTGCCACGGGAGAATATCATGTGACTGCGGAAGAATTTGCAAAACATGCCTGCGCTCTGATTCCTTACGGAGTCAAGCTGATTGGTGGCTGCTGCGGAAGCGATCCTTCTTTTATCAGGGCAGTAAAACAGGAACTGAAGGGAAAGAAATACTGCCCTCAGAATCCGGATATTCCTGCAGCCGTCTGCACTCCGGAGCGCACAGTGATCATTGATGAGCCTAGAGTTATCGGTGAGAGAATAAATCCTACCGGAAAGAAGAAGCTGAAAGAAGCTTTGAAAAACGGAGATATGGAATATGTTCTGGAACAGGCAGCCGATCAGATTCGTGACGGTGCTGAGATTCTGGATGTCAATGTGGGAGTACCCGGAATTGACGAGAAAAAAGTTATTGTAAACATAGTGAAAGCGCTTCAGGGAATCACAGATGCACCACTGCAGATCGATTCCGGAGATCCTGAAGTTATCGAAGCAGCTCTTCGTGTCTACAGCGGGAAAGCTATTGTCAACTCGGTAAACGGTGAAGAGAAATCTCTTTCCGCCATTTTGCCTGTCGTAAAAAAATACGGTGCAGCAGTGGTGGGCCTGACTCTTGATGAAGAGGGAATTCCAAAAACTGCAGAGAAACGAATTGAAATCGCAGAAAGAATTTTGAGCAGGGCGACGGCACTTGGAATACCGGAACGAGATGTCTATATAGACTGCCTGACCCTGACTGTGTCGGCTGAACAGGAAAATGCGGCCAATACTCTTGCAGCCATCAGATATGTGAAAGAAAAGATGGGACTTAAAACAGTTCTTGGTGTGTCCAATATTTCATTCGGATTGCCGAATCGCCCTCTTATCAATCACAACTTTCTGCAGATGGCTTTGACCTGCGGACTGGATTTGCCGATCCTTAATCCGGCCGCTACAGATATGATGCGTGCGGTGGCAGTTTATAAACTGATTATGAACTTCGATAAAGGCGCAATGAAATATATTGCTGATTACAGTCAGGAACTTTCGGTATCCCAGCCTGAGAAAAATGTTTCATCTTCAGGGAAAGACGTGGACACATCAGAGGGAGACAGAGATTCCGTCTCTGCCATGGAGTATGCCATAACAAACGGACTTTCCGCCAGATGCAGGGAGCTGACAGAAGAGGAACTTTTAAAGAGAGAGCCGGTTGCTGTGATTAACGAAGTACTGATACCGATTCTGGATAGAGCCGGTCAGGATTTCGAAAGCGGCCGCACCTTTATTCCTCAGCTGATGCTCTGTGCTTCTACTGCACAGATTGCCTTTGATGTAATCAAAGAAAAGCTGCAGGAGAGCGGAGGTGAAAAAGTTTCCAGAGGAACTGTCGTGATTGCCACTGTTCAGGGTGATATTCACGACATCGGAAAAAATATCGTGAAGGTAATTCTGGAGAATTACGGTTATGATGTCTGCGATCTGGGAAAAGACGTTGCGCCGGAAAAGATTGTGGAAGCTGTTCAGGAAAAGAATGTAAAACTGGTTGGACTTTCGGCTCTGATGACGACGACTCTGCCGAGCATGAAAACCACCATAGAAATGATAAAATCTGTTTCTCCGGATTGCCGGATTATGGTGGGAGGCGCTGTTTTAACCAGAGAATATGCCACGGAAATCGGCGCGGATTTTTATGTAAAAGACGCAAAAGAATCAGCTGATGCTGC
The DNA here is from genome assembly GCA_949289445.1 of uncultured Eubacteriales bacterium. Taxonomy (GTDB): domain Bacteria; phylum Bacillota; class Clostridia; order Peptostreptococcales; family Anaerovoracaceae; genus Senimuribacter. Next base: position 6,043 of record CASEOD010000100.1, on the reverse strand, counting down.
AAAAGAGGTATTATGAACAATGATTTAAAAAAGGGCATTTTTTATTCTGTCAGTTCAGCTCTGGTATTCGGCATTACTCCGGTACTGGCCAGTCTGACATTTCAGCTGGGCAGCAATGCGCTTACTCTGACATTCTATCGAAATGGAATGGCTGTACCTGTGCTTTTGATTATTCTTCTGATCCGGAAAGTGGATCTGAGAATAAAGCCGAAAGAACTGCTTGCACTGACAGTTATCAGTGTGGTTTTCAGCGCTACTACCACATTTCTGGTTTATGCTGCATATCCTTACATAGGAGTCGGTCTTGCCACCACACTGCATTTTCTTTATCCTGTATTCACTGTTTTTCTGGGATGGCTTCTGTTTCGGAAAAAGATGGACAGAGTGAAAGTCTTTGCCCTGCTCCTTGCAACAGCGGGTGTTGCCATGGCTACCGGAGAAGGAGGTACTTTTGCACTGCAGGGGATACTGATGGCTGTAATTTCGGCTGTAACTTATGCCGGATATATGCTGGGTATTGAGCATTCGGTCATCGCCAGAATGGATTCGATGAAATCCATGTTCTATATGTGTATCATCAATGCCATTGCGGTAGCTGTCATCGATTTGCCGACAGGAAGTGTGATTTACGGCCTGCAGCCTCTTGCTTTGTTTTATACCTTTGTACTTGCAGTGGCAAATTCTGCGGTGGCATATGTGATTCTCATTAAAGGAATCAAGCTGATAGGAGCCGGCAATGCCGCTATTTTCAGTATGCTTGAGCCTGTATCGGGAGTTGCCGCGGGTGTGGTGTTTCTCGGAGAAAAGCTTCCTCTGATGAAATTTGTCAGCTGTGCAATGATTTTGTGCGCTGTTATGATTCCGATTCTCAGAGACAGAAACAGCAGCGGAAACGAGGAAATAAAGGATGAGTAACAGAAGTATTGCAGGTAATGGTTAGTATTTAGATTAGATATTGATTTTTACATATAAAAGTGGCATAATACATAATATATTGATTGTAAAATGGAGGTTCCAAATATGAAGACATTATTACAGACCTGGAATCATATCAGTCTTGTAAAACAGATTATTATCGGATTGCTTGTCGGCATTCTTCTGGCGCTGACGCTTCCTGACCGAGTGTCCGGAATTACCATTTTCGGTGATTTGTTTGTCGGAGCGCTGAAAGGAGTAGCGCCGGTACTGGTGTTCTTTCTGGTTATGTCTGCTATTTCCAAACATAAGTCAGGACAGAAAACCAATATGAAATCAATTATCGCGCTTTATCTTGTCGGCACATTTCTGGCAGGTACAATTGCGGTTATTGCAAGTTTTATCTTTAAAGTTGAACTGATTCTGGCTTCGGACGGTGGAGATGTTACACCTCCGGGAGGGATTACGGAGGTTCTGAAAAATCTGGTGTTCAATATTGTTGCCAATCCGGTTGATGCTTTGCTTAATGCCAATTATATCGGAATTCTGACATGGGCTATTCTTCTGGGCATCGCATTGAGGCACGCGGGAGACGGGACAAAGGAATTCCTTTCCAATATCGCCGATGCAGTGTCTCAGGTGGTAAGATGGGTGATCCGCTTTGCGCCTTTAGGAGTTATGGGTCTTGTTTTTAACGCCATTGCCACAAGTGGTATCGAAACGCTGTTCAGATACGGACAGCTGATTTTGCTTCTGGTGGGAACTATGCTCTTCGTGGCCTTAATCGTTAATCCACTGATCGTATATATCACAACAAGACAGAATCCTTATCCTCTGGTTCTGAAATGTCTGAAAGACAGTGGTATTACAGCATTTTTCACCAGAAGTTCAGCCGCAAATATTCCGGTTAACATGAAGCTCTGTGAGGAACTGAATCTTGACAAAGATACTTATTCTATTTCAATTCCTCTGGGCGCTACCATTAACATGGGAGGCGCGGCTATTACAATTTCTGTCCTGACTCTGGCTGCAACCAATACTCTGGGAATTCAGGTGGATTTCGGTACTGCAATCATCCTTTGCGTTTTATCTGCAGTCAGTGCCTGCGGTGCGTCAGGTGTGGCAGGGGGTTCTCTGCTTTTAATCCCGCTGGCATGTTCTCTGTTTGGAATCGATAACGCGACTGCCATGCAGGTTGTCGGTGTCGGATTTATTGTGGGCGTGATTCAGGATTCCTGTGAGACAGCTTTGAACTCTTCTACCGATGTGCTGTTTACAGCTGCAGCTGACATTGCCAATAAAAAGAAACAAAAAAGACAGACATCTTAACAGCTGTTTTATCTCGGAGCCGCTGCAGAATGGGTGCTCGACATCTATTCTGCAGCGGCTCCGGTTTTATGGATGGAGGTATTAGTAAATATTGCTTCCACTGAAAATATTGTATATATCAGTTGAATTTAGTATAATGAAAACAAGTCAAAACTATAGGATTGAAAGAGGACTAGAATGGATCGGATTTTACTGAAAGAACTGGAAGCCTGGCATGAGAGCGGAGATTATCAGAAGATTATCGACAGGCTTGAGAACTACCCGGAACATGACTATGAAACAATCGGTCATCTTGCCAGAGCCTATAACAATCGTGGCGCTCTGGGGGATTTTGACAGAGCTGTAGAGCTGTTAAAAATGGTGGCGGATTTTGGTCGTCAGGACCCACTGTGGTATTTCAGACTGGGATTTGCGTATTATTCCATGGGAAACTATCTGGAAGCAGTGCAGAATTTTGAGACAGCAGCGGAACTTGATCCTGAGGATGAGGATACTCAGGTGCTTCTCTTATACTGTACAGAACAGCTTATGGGTGAACTGGGTGATGATTTGCAGGAGGAGAATACCGAGGTATATACAGAAGAGGAACTGGATCTGGTAAGTGACTATATTGCAGATGCCTTTGGGGATTTTGAAAGCGTGTTTCATGAAATCGTCTCTCCCGATATTCATGTTGACATCTGTCTTATTCCTCCTACAGAAGAACAGAACTTTTATACACTGGTGACCATGGGCATGGGTGCACACAGAATGAATACGCCGTCGGAACTTGACGATTATCATCTGCAGCAGGCAGAACTTCTGTTGTGTCTGCCTCCGGACTGGGATTTACATAGTGACGATGAAAAGTGGTATTGGCCTGTCAGACTGCTGAAAATTCTGGCGAGACTGCCGCTGCAGGAAGATACCTGGCTTGGATGGGGCCATACGGTGGATAATGGAGAGGCTTTCGATGAAAGCACTCAGCTTTGCGGAAGTATGCTGATTAGTCCTGTTGGATTCGGAGATGAGGAATGTATCTGTCCTCTGCCGGATGGTCAGGTGAATTTTTACCAGATAATTCCTCTTTACAGGGAAGAGATGGAGTACAAGATGGAGCACGGAGCAGAGTGTCTATTAGATCAGCTTGACAGCAGTGTACTGATCATCAATCCTAAACGAACAAAGTTTTGTGCAGAGGGGATGCTTAGCTGATCTGATAAATTCCCGAATAATACCTTTTATATTTTTGCCTGCTTTTCAGATAATAACCTTAGAAAAAAGAAAGGAGTTTCGAAATGAAAAAGACCAGATTTTTTCTAGCGGCTTTATTACTGATGACTGTTCTGGTTTTTGCAGGATGCGGCAGCAAGGACGACAACCATGATGCTATCCCTGATGATCAGCAGAGCGGTCTGGAGCAGGATATCGAAAAAGACGGTGAAGAGATTGCAGATGATGCGGAAGACCTCGGCGACGATGTAATCGACGGTGCAGAGGATCTTGGCGACGATGTAATCGATGGTGCGGAAGATGCAGCTGACGATGTGAAGGATGCTGTAGACGGTGATGATGAACGCAGAAATACTGACGGAGACGTGAGCAAAAATACTGCGGACAACGGCACCTACTCCAACATGCAGTAAAAGCTGAATCTGTCGTCTCAGATGCGAAGACGGCAGCAACCCCGTTTCAGCAGAGAGCTCTCTGAAGGAAACGGGGATTTTTGTATGAAAAAGATTTCCGTATGTTTCTATAGAAAATACATCATTTTTCGGGTACAATAAAAACATGAGAAATAAAAAGATGATGAGAACAAAAACAGAAAAACACAGAGGAAAAAGTCATTTCTGCAAAAAAAGAAGAACAGGTGATGAAAAGTATACCGGTATACTGGAAAAGACAAAAAGCGGATTTGGTTTTGTGCGCAGAGAAGAAGGCGGAGATATCTTTATCAGCAGGCGAAACATGGGAGGAGCCATGCATGGTGATACCGTGGTGGCTGATCTTCTGCCCGAACACTTGTGCACCAGAAATCGTGAAGGTATCATTGAAAAGATTCTATCCAGAGGAACGACAGAAGTAGTCGGTACTTTTCAGAGAAATAAGCGGTTTGGATTTGTCGTTTCTGACGACAGGAGAAACAATGATGACGTTTTCGTAAAAAAATCGGATTTTCACGGTGCCCGAAACGGAGATAAAGTGGTGGTGAAGATTACCGGATATCCGGAGAAAAATGCCTGCGCTGAGGGAACGGTGACGGAAATAATTTCACGCTGTGGAGAAAAGGGCGGAGAGATAAAAGCTCTCATCAGAGCAAACGGTCTTTTTGAAACGTTTCCAAGTCGGGTCAATGCAGAGGCAAAGGCCAGGTCAAAAGAAAAGATTACTGAACGAAGGCTTGCCGGAAGAAAAGATCTTCGAGGCAAGACTGTTTTTACCATTGACGGGGCATCTGCAAAGGATCTGGATGATGCTGTTTCAGTTGAAAAACTTTCCAATGGGAATTTTCTTCTGGGAGTGCATATTGCTGATGTAAGTCATTATGTGGAAGCTGACGGCTATCTGGACAGAGAGGCGCTGAAACGGGGAAACAGTGTCTATTTGCTTACTCGCGTGGTCCCAATGCTTCCAAAGGTGCTCTCCAACGGGATCTGCAGTCTGAACCCCCATGAAGATCGTCTGACTCTCACATGTCAGATGGAGATAGACTGTCACGGCGATGTGGTCAGTCATGAAATTTTTGAAAGCGTGATCAATTCTAAGGCACGCATGGTGTATGATGATGTTTCTGACATGCTTGAAAACCATAACGGGGAACTGATTGAAAAATACCGTTTTATCTACCGGGATCTGTTATATATGGAAGAACTGGCTGAAATTCTGAGGAAAAAAAGAAAAGACAGGGGGAGTCTGGATTTTGATTTTGATGAAGCTGAAATTGAGCTGGATGAGGATGAAGTTCCGGTAAAAATAGATGTAGAAGAAAGGCGATGTGCCAACAGAATGATTGAGGAGTTTATGCTTGCGGCCAATCAGACTGTGGCAGAGCATTTTTTCTGGATGGAATATCCTTTTATCTATCGTGTCCACGAAAAACCGGATACAGAAAAGATGACTGCACTGAAGACTTTTTTAAGCGGTTTCGGTATCAGTCTGGCAGGTAATCCCGATAATATTCATCCTAAGACCTTAAGTGGCATTCTGCTACAAACAGAAGGAAAACCTTATGAAAATATTATCAGTACAGTTATGCTTCGATCTATGAAAAAGGCATTTTACAGCACGGAATGCCAGGGGCATTTCGGACTGTCCTTTAAGTATTACTGCCATTTCACCTCTCCGATCAGGCGTTATCCGGATCTGTGCATTCACAGAATCATCAAAGCTTCGATTAGAGGACAGGCAGACGAAAAGCTTCTGCAGAAATTCAGAGCAGATGCAGCTGTTGCAGCAGATACGGCATCTCTGACGGAGAGAAAAGCACAGGTCCTGGAGAGAGAAGTGGAAAAGATGAAAAAAGCAGAATATATGCAGGATCATGTAGGAGAAGTCTTTGACGGTATTATCAGCGGAGTGACAAATTTCGGAATCTATGTTCAGCTTCCCAATACGGTGGAAGGTATGGTGCGCCTTGACAGCCTGAGGGATGACTACTATGACTGTGAAGACGGAAAGTACAGAGTTGTCGGACGACTTACCCACAATGTTTATGCTCTGGGTGACAAGGTAAAGGTAATTGTCATAGCGGCAAATCCTCAGGAGAGGGAAATAGATTTTGCCTTGGCGAGAGATCATCAGGAATTTTAATTCGAAAACA
>CASEOD010000099.1 GCA_949289445.1 uncultured Eubacteriales bacterium | reverse complement strand
CAGAACTGGCTTCAGTGGGCATTGCCACTCAGATTTACTATATCTTTTATCTGATGCTGTTTGGGTTTACCAGTGGAACAGCAACTTTTACCGCGCAGTTTTTCGGGGTAAAGGATTACAAAAATATCCGGAAAGTTGTAGGACTATCGGTTTCTGTGGCCTTGTGTGCGGCATCTCTGTTTTTCATTGCTGCCTTCTTTTTCACGGAACAGCTGCTGTCTTTCTATACCACGGATCCGGTAATTGTGCAGCTGGCAGGCTCTTATGTAAAAATTGGGACGATAACTTTCTTCTGCATGGCTGTATCCTCTCCTTTGGCTATGGCCTTTAAAGCAACTCAGCAGACGAAAATTCCCATGCTGATCAGTGGCGTGGTTTTCTTTACCAATGTGATTCTCAACTATATTCTGATTTTCGGAAAGTTCGGTGCACCGGCACTGGGCGTAGCGGGGGCTTCTGCAGCAACCACCACAGCCAGAGTTTTTGAAATGCTCATTGCCTTATATTTTGTAAGGAGAAAAGCTAATTGCTTTTATGGGCCTTTTCGTGAATATTTCGGATGGAAAAAGGAAATGGTGCTTCGGATTGTGAAGAACACTCTGCCGACGACAACAAATGAGCTTTTGTGGAGCCTGGGTCAGACCATGTATGTGGCGGCTTTTGCAAAACTGGGAACCACGGCTTATGCTGCCTATCAGGCAGCTGCAGCCATCAATAATATTTTTTCTTTTGCCGGATTCAGTGTAGGTGACGCCACTCTGATTCTGGTGGGAGAGAAGCTGGGTCAAGGAAAAACAGAAGAAACCTATATACTGGGGAAGAAACTGCTGCGAGTGGGGGTTTTCCTTGGTGTCTGCATGGGATTAATACTGATGATTGCGGCGAAACCGATGACAGGGCTTTTTAATCTTTCTCCGGAAGGAAAAGAATATACGTTTAGAATTCTGCTGATTTACGGTGGATTTCTGGGCATTAATCTGTATAACGGAATCAATATTACCGGTACTCTTCGGGGCGGCGGTGACACCAAATTTGCTATGCTGGCAGAATGTGCAAGTCTGTGGCTGGTAGCGGTACCTCTTGCCTATATCGGTGCTCTTTGGCTGGGGCTTCCTATTTATATGGCGGTGCTTATGTTCAAGTGTGAAGAGATCACAAAAGCGATGATTCTGACCTTTAGATTCCGCTCGAAAAAATGGGTCAAAAATATGATATCCGGTCTATAATGGGAAAATACATAGAAATCAAAAGGTTCTACAAGGGAAAAGGAGTATTTGTTTTATGAGAAGGGAGACACACATGACAGGAAGCAGAATAAAAAAGATTTTTACTGCAATACTGACAGTATCTTTGCTCTGTACCTGGCAGACAGCTGTTTTTGCGGCAGATCTGCAGTCAGGCAGCGGTGACGGCAGTGCAGCTGAGGTTGTGAAAAGAGAGTATGTGCTCTCTGCTGATTCGGATTTGAAAGTGCTGAAGCTGCCTGAATACATAAAAGAAATTGAATTTGCAGATGATCATACGGCACTGATTCGCGTGGATAACGGAATTTCCCAGGAAGATATTTTTGCGGATTTGCAGACGGAGACGCGGAATCTGCTGGTTCAGCCCAATTATGTTTATGAGGCGGCCAAGACAAATGATCCTTATTACAGCCTTCAGTGGGGACTTCTGGATACACAGAATGGAATGGATATTGACTTTGAAAAGGCATACCGGTATATTTCCCAAAGCGGTGAATCCCTGCAGAAGACGGTAGTGGCCGTAATCGACAGCGGAATTGATTTCACTCATTCTGATCTGTCAGAAAACATGTGGAAGAATACCGGAGAAATTGCAGGAAACGGGATAGATGATGACGGAAACGGCTATATTGATGATGTCTATGGCTATGACTTTGCCAATGGAACTGCATTACGGGCAGAATCCATTAATTCTGAATACAATCACGGAACTCACTGTGCGGGAACCATAGCAGCTGTCAGCGATAACTGGACAGGAATCTGTGGTGTTGCAGGAGTGACAGATGCAGTCTCACTGATGAGCGTCAAAGTGCTCAGAGGGAAAGAGGGAACAGGCTCCACCTTTGCATTGGTGAAAGGGATCAAATATGCGGAGGCAAACGGAGCAGATATCTGTAATCTTAGCATGGGTTCCTATGCCAATGATATTACATTGTATAATACTATAGCTTCTTCTGATATGCTTTTTGTCTGCGCAGCGGGAAATGACAGAAGCAACCTTGACAGCAGACTTATTTATCCGGGATGCTATGATCTGGACAATATTATCTGTGTGGGAAACGCTCGTCGAACCGGGGTTTTGAATACGCAGTCAAACTACAGCAGCACCCAGGTGGATATTGCGGCTCCGGGGACAGATATTTACAGTACACTGGCAGGGGGTGGCTACGGCAATATGTCCGGAACTTCTATGGCGGCACCTTTTGTCACCGGAACTGCTGCACTCCTTCATAGCTGGTATCCGGATATCAATGCACCGGAACTGCGGTTTCTGATACTGGATGGAGCAGATACACGTTCAACTCTGGGAGGTAAAGTGGCAAAGAACCGGTATCTCAATGCTTATACCCCTTTAACCTATACTGAGGATGACTATCACATTGATACCAAGGCTCCAATTCTGAAAGCGACAGTATCGAAAATCAGCGGATCCTATAAACAGCGTCTCAACGTAACCGCCTCTGATGACAGTGGCAGAGAACCGAAAGTCATGTATGCAAGGGGGGATAAAACCCTGACTTATTTCAGAAGCGGAATGGGTTACCGGGTAAACCTGGATGAAGAGGGAAAAGGTACTAAGACCATGGCTGTTCCTTCTGTTTATAGTGTTTATGCAGTGGATGCGGCAGGAAACGACGTGCTTTATAAGGTAAAATGTACGGCCAATGCTGTCAGCAGTATTAAACTGAATTATTCTTCTAAGTCAATTTACAGGGGAAAAAGCTATACCCTGAAGGCCACCCTTTCAAAGAACGGTGTCAATGGCAGAAAGCTGACCTGGACTTCTTCTAATAAAAAGGTTGCAACGGTGAGCAGCAAAGGAAAAGTCACTGCCCTGAAAAAAGGTAAAGCTGTGATTACGGTTAAGACCAGCAACGGCCTCAGCAGAAGCTGCACTATTACAGTAAAATAAAGAGAAAAGTTGTGCAAAACCTGAAAAGTCTTATCTTTTCAGTTGTATTGCACAACTTTTATTTTTCTGTTTAGTTTTCTGACTGTGACATGTGCTGCTGAAAGTCTTCGTCGGATATGGTTCCGCCTTTTTGGGCTACAACCAGAGCTGAGGCAGCATTGGCCTTTGCAATGGCATCATAGAGGCTCATGCCTTTCTGCAGACAGGCGATGACGGCGCCCATATGGGCATCTCCTGCGCCGATGGTATCCACCACGGAGGAAGCTTTGACAGGAGGCACATGAATAAATTCTTCTCCATCATAGAAGAAGGCTCCGTTTTCTCCGTTGGTGACAATGACAGTGTTTTGGGTCATGGCGTAAAGTGCTTTTGATGCCTCTTCTATAGTATCTTTTTCTGTATATCTGCAGACTTCATCCTCGTTGAGATGAACTACCGGATGGAGGGCAAAGATTCGGTTCATCAAATTCGGATCGATCATTTTCAGGCGTGGTCCCGGTCCGAAAAAAAGAGGAATCTCAGGATGCGTTTCCAGAAAATCTATAATGGTTCCACCTGTTTTATCCTCAATTTCCAGCCCACAGATGTAAATGCTGCCGATTTTTTCCGGCTTCAGCATATCGAACCATTCTTTATAGAAGAGGTACTCTGCGCCATGTTCTACAATGAAGGTACGTTCGCCACTTTCTTCTACAAAGCAGTAGCAGCAGCCGTTGGGCTGATCAGGAGTGGGCATGGGTGAAGCAAGACCCTTGGCAGCCAGCTGATTTCTGACAAAATCCCCGTAGAGACCTGTTCCGATTGGAGAAAACAGGGTATATGGAACCTGAAAATGACGAATCATATCAGATACATTGTAAGCGCAGCCACCCAGCGCCATGGTCTGTGATTTGATATGGACATCCTGTGCTGTAGTTGGCAGAAAGTCCAGATTTACGATGATGTCGGCAACCGTTGAGCCGATGACTAAGACTTTTTTCATATTGCAATTACTCCGTTTAAAAAAATAACTGCTTAGATTATATCACCCTCTGTGGAAATAGTCACTACCTGAGAAGGCAGGAATTTTCCGCTTTCGGAAATTGCTTTCTTTACCGCTGTTTCAAGACCGCCGCAGCATGGAACTTCCATTCTGATGACAGAAACGCTGGCGATGTCATTCTGATGGAGAATTTCTGCCAGTTTTTCACTGTAGTCAGCTGCATCCAGTTTGGGACAGCCGATGAGGGTTACTTTATCTTTCATGAACCTGCTGTGAAAAGCACCGTAGGCATAAGCAGTGCAGTCAGCGGCAATGAGAAGATTTGCCCTGTCAAAATATGGCGCTTTCAGCGGCGCCAGTCTGATCTGTACTGGCCAGTTCTGAAGACGGGAAGGCTGATCAGTTGCCTGGGTTTCCTCTGAATTTTGCGGACTGCTGGCGCCAGCGACTCTCAAATCTTTCATAGCAGAGCCCGGACAGCCTTCACCACTGCAGCTGCTTTTCATGTTTTTCAGTTCTTCTGTCAGCGCCTTTGCCGCCATATTTGCTTTTACGGCAGCCTCATCATAAGGGGCAGCTTCACGTTCTACAAAAGTGATGGCACCGGTGGGACAGGTGGGAAGACAATCCCCCAGCCCGTCACAGTAGTCGTCACGGAGCAGTCTGGCTTTTCCTTCAACCATGCCGATGGCGCCTTCGTGGCAGGCTGCAGCGCACAGTCCGCAGCCGTTGCACTTATTCTCGTCTATGTGAATAATTTTTCTAATCATTGTGATATCCTCCTTGTGTTGATGACGTCAGTATAATATAATACAAATGAAAAGTATGTTGCATTTGCAACAAAGGAGAAAAATTATGAAAAAAATTTTACAGGTTCTGAATTCATCACCCCTCTTTGCAGGATGTAGAGAAGAATTTCTGCAGGAGCTGCCGGAAAAGCTGAATGTGAAAATATGTGATTTTGAAAAGGAAGAGTTTGTACTCCATCAGGGACAGATGCCGGAGGGAATCGGTCTCGTGCTGACAGGGAAGCTTCTGATTCTCAGAGAAGACTATCTGGGAAACCGGGAGATTCTTGCGGAAGTGACAGAGGGAGAAATCTTTGATGAAGTCTACGGGATTCTGAAAAATGAACCGCAGCGGGTAGCGGTGATTGCGGCAGAGTACAGCAAGACGGCTTTTTTTACTATAGACAGTTTTCTTGCTGCAGGCGCCAAAGAGCCTGTGCTGGTGAAAAATCTGCTTCGTGTGCTTGCCCGAAAAAATCTGTTTTTAACGGCCAAGATGGCTCATCTTTCTAAAAGAACCACCAGAGAAAAGATGATTTCTTATCTGTCGGAAATGCGTGACATGCAGCCGGCCGGAAAAATGGGAGAGCAGATCAGGATTCCCTTTAACAGACAGCAGCTGGCGGACTATCTGGCAGTGGACAGAGCGGCTCTGTCCAGAGAACTGTCAAGAATGCAGGAGGAAGGGCTGATAGAGTATCATAAGAATCTGTTTATACTGAAGCAATGATTTCCGCACTATGAAACGAGAGTATCGGACTTAGAATCCCGGTGTAAAATTCGGGACTTTTCTTATGCTGGCTATAAAATTAAATAATACTGTCATCAGAATTTTTTAGCCTATACAGGTTCTGCAAAAAAGGATTTACTGCTATTACAAGGTACGAGGTGCAAGAGGATTTGCAGGAGAGACTGTTTATATAAACCGGTCTGCAAAGATATAGAAACTGGTAAAATAAAATTTTCAATTGATATGACTGAATCGGCCCAGACTGCAGGGAAAACCTTACCGTTCGGGACCGATTCAATTTGAAAAACTAAAGTTATGTATGGTGATTTATTCAGGCTATGTATGCAGAACAGCCGTCACCGCTTTTCAGCTGCCGAATCCTGTCATGACAGCGACAACCATTAAGACTGCCTGTACACCGATTAATACAAAAAAAATCGGGAATATGAATTTCCACCACTTATCAATTTTAACACAGGCAAGGCCGGACATAACAGCTGCATAGCCTGTCGGCCATACAATATTGGATAATCCGTCACCAAACTGAAACGCCAGAACTGCTGTATCCCGGCTCATTCCCAGTAGGTCTGCCAGAGGCGCCATAATCGGCATGGAAGTGGCTGCCTGACCGGAACCGGATGGAATAAAGAAGTTGAGCAGTGTCTGCATGATCAGCATTGCAATACCGCACAGCCAGGTCGGCAGCAGAGACAGTGGTGCAGACAGTCCGTTTACTACAGTATCGATGATATTGCCCTGCTGCAGTACCATCAGAATACCACGGGCAAGACCGACCATCAGGGCTGCTGTGGCGGCATCTGCAATACCGCTTGCAAATGTTTCTCCGATTTCGTTGATCTTCATTCCCATGATGATGGCTGCGATGATGCCCATGATCAGGAATACTGTGGAAATTTCTGCATAATACCATCCCCAGGTCTTTACGCCATATACCAGCACAATGATAGCTGCCAGAAGGTCGATGAGCACCAGAACCTGACGAATGCCGAATTCCTTG
>CASEOD010000098.1 GCA_949289445.1 uncultured Eubacteriales bacterium | reverse complement strand
AAATCAGGACGGTCGCAGCGGACTTTCTGATATGGAAGCCATGGCCCCTTATGTCTGTGCTTTTTCCGACGACGGCAAAGGGGTTCAGACCGGAGAACTGATGGAAGAAGCCATGATGAAGGCAAAATCTCTCGGAAAACTCATCGTGGCACACTGCGAAGATGAATCTCTGCTCAATGGAGGTTACATTCACCAGGGTGAATATGCAAGGGTTCACGGTCATAAAGGTATCTGCTCTGAAAGCGAATGGGGACAGGTTGCCCGGGATGTAAAACTGGCAGAAAAGACTGGGTGCAGTTATCATGTATGCCATATTTCTACAAAAGAAACTGTAGATATCATCAGACAGGCAAAAGCCCGCGGGGTCGATGTGACCTGCGAAACAGGACCTCACTATCTGGTACTCTGCGATATGGATCTGAAAGAGGACGGCCGTTTCAAAATGAACCCGCCTCTTCGCTCAGCTGAGGATAAAGAAGCTCTTATCCGCGGTATTCAGGACGGGACCATCGACATGATCGCCACCGACCATGCTCCTCACAGCAAAGAGGAAAAAGCAAAGGGATTATCCGGCAGTGCCTTTGGTATCGTAGGTCTGGAAACCTGCTTCCCGATTCTATATACATATCTGGTTAAAAAAGATATCATTTCCCTGGAAAAACTCATTGAACTGATGTCTGTCAATCCAAGAAAGCGATTTGGCTTTGCAGGTGGCTATGTGGAAGACGGCGCCCCGGCAGATCTTGCCGTTGTGGACTTAAACAGAGAGTGGACTGTCAACTCTGCCGATTTTCTCAGTATGGGAAAGGCCACACCTTTTGAAGGATGGCAGGTCACCGGCAAAGTAGTGATGACCATGGTTGAAGGAGAGATTAAATATGAAGAGACAACTGCTTAAAGTAGACTGCGTCAAAGAAATCGCAAAAGAAATTTATTCCATGACCCTGACAGGGGACTGCAGCGAAGTCACCGCTCCCGGCCAGTTTATCAACATTCACCTGGACGGCTTTTATCTGAGGAGACCCATCTCCATCTGCAGCTATGAGACTGATTCCATCACCATCCTGTTCAAAGTTGTGGGAGAAGGAACCAGAGCTCTTGCCAAAGCAGAAAAAGGGCAGTGTTTCGATGTGCTCATGCCTCTGGGCAACGGCTTTGATATTTTAAAGTCCGGAAGAAAACCTTTACTGGCAGGCGGAGGCATCGGTGTGCCGCCTCTCTACGGACTCGCCCGGGTTTTGGTTCAGAAGGGCGTTACACCGCAGGTTGTCATGGGTTTCAACACTCATGAAGATATCATATTAACAGAAGAGTTCAGAGCACTGGGGATCACTCCTGTAATTGCCACCGCAGACGGCTCGGCAGGTGTCAAGGGTTTTGTTACCGATGCCATGAAAGATCTTGACTTTGATTACATCTATACCTGCGGTCCTGAGCCCATGCTGAAAGCTGTTTATGACAAAGCTCCGGCCGGCCAGTTCAGCTTTGAAGCCAGAATGGCCTGTGGTTTCGGAGCCTGCATGGGCTGTACCTGCGAAACAAAATACGGATATAAACGTATCTGCAAAGACGGTCCTGTGCTGTACAAGGAGGAAATCAAATGGTAGATTTAAGAGTAAACTTAAGCGGCCTGAACCTGGATAATCCGGTGATTCCGGCCAGCGGCACCTTTGGCTATGGCAAAGAGTTCGCTGAAATTTACGATATCAATATCTTAGGTTCCATTTCTTTTAAGGGAACCACACGCCATGCCCGTCTGGGAAACCCTCTGCCCCGCATTGCAGAATGTCCTATGGGGATGATCAACTCAGTGGGTCTGCAGAATCCCGGGCTGAAAGCTGTCTGTGAGCAGGAACTGCCCGATCTTGCGAAAATCTATAAAAAACCGGTCATCGCCAATATCAGCGGATTTTCACTGGATGAATATGTTGAATGCGCCGCAGCCATGGACAAAGAGAAGCAGGTAGGCATCATTGAGGTCAATGTAAGCTGTCCCAATGTCCATAACGGCGGCATGGCCTACGGTGTATGTCCGGAAAGCGCGGCAGAAGTCACCGCCGCAGTCAAAGAGGTTACATCAAAACCGGTATATATCAAACTGAGCCCTAACGTAACAGACATTGTAGAAATTGCCTGCGCCTGTGAAGATGCCGGAGCCGACGGTCTCAGTCTGATTAACACTCTGCTGGGAATGAGAATCGATATAAAAACCGGAAAACCGGTTATCGCCAATAAAATGGGCGGCTTCTCCGGACCTGCTGTTTTCCCGGTGGCAGTCCGTATGGTGTATCAGGTAGCCAATGCGGTAAAGATTCCGGTTATCGGCATGGGCGGCGTATCTTCGGCAAGGGATGTGATAGAAATGATGATGGCAGGCGCCACCGCCGTACAGGTAGGAGCGGCCAATCTGGTCAATCCTTATGCCTGCAGAGAAATTATCGAAGAACTGCCTGCCCTCTGTGAAGAACTGGGTATCCAAAAACTTTCAGATATTATTGGAATTGTAAAATAAGGAAGGAGAGAAAATCATGGCAAAAGACGTCATCATCGCCTGCGACTTCCCTTCAAAGGAAGCAACACTGGAGTTTTTAGACAAATTCTCCGGTAAAAAACCTTATGTGAAAATAGGTATGGAGCTGTTCTACAGCGAAGGTCCTGCCATTGTAAAAGAAATTAAAGAAAGAGGTCATCAGATCTTTCTGGATCTGAAACTTCACGACATTCCAAACACTGTAGAAAAAGCCATGGCGGCTCTCTCCGGACTGGATGTCGATATGTGCAATCTCCATGCAGCAGGAACCAGAGATATGATGGAAGCAGCTCTGCGCGGACTGACCAGAGAAGACGGAAGCCGCCCTCTTCTGATTGCAGTCACTCAGCTGACTTCTACCAGCCAGGAAAGAATGCAGAAAGAGCTTTTAATCAATGAAGATTTAGACAAGGTAGTGATCAGTTATGCACAGAATGCCAAAGAGGCAGGCCTTGACGGAGTAGTGTGTTCTCCGCTGGAAGCAGGAAAAATTCATGAGTCCTGCGGAGAAAGCTTTCTTACCGTAACGCCGGGAGTACGCTTTGCCGACGGTGACAAAGGGGATCAGGTCAGAGTCACTACCCCGGAAAAGGCAAAAGAACTTGGCTCTGATTACATAGTAGTCGGCCGTCCGATTACAAAAGCGGAAGATCCTGTGGCTGCATATGAAAGAGTCTGCAAAGAATTTATAGGTTAACATAGATTGGAGGAACTGATATGAAAACAGATATCGCAAAAGGACTTCTGTCCATAGAAGCGGTTTTCCTTCGGCCGGAAGAACCGTTTACCTGGGCAAGCGGTATTAAAAGTCCTATCTACTGCGACAACAGACTGACCCTGACAGCTCCGGAAGTGAGAATCAAGGTAGAGGAAGGTCTCGTTGCCACCATCAGAGAGCATTACCCTGACTGCGAGGTAGTTATGGGCACCAGCACCGCAGGAATCGCCCATGCCGCCATCGTGGGACATCTGATGAATATTCCTATGGGGTATGTGAGAGGGTCCGCCAAAGATCACGGCAGAACCAACCAAATCGAGGGCAAACTGCTGCCGGGACAGAAAGTGGTCGTTATCGAAGACCTGATTTCCACAGGAGGATCTGCTGTGGACACTGTGGAAGTACTCCGAAGCGCAGGAGCCGAAGTGCTGGGCATCGCCAGTATCTTTACATACGGCATGAAAAAGGGACTGGACCGTTTCAAAGAACATCAGGTGAAGAATATAAGCCTATGTGACCTTGACACTCTGGTGGAAGTTGCAGCTGAAACCGGCTATATCAGGGAAAGTGATAAAGAAAGAATTTTAAAGTTTAGAGATAATCCTTCTGATGAGGGATGGATGAAGGGAGACAAATAAATGAGCGAAATCAGAAATCTTATCAACATTACTGACTTATCCGTAGAAGAAATTGACCAGCTTATCGCTGTCGCAGACGACATTGTGGAAAACCACAGTGCTTATGAAGACATCTGCGCTCACAAAAAACTGGCAACTCTGTTCTTTGAACCGAGCACCAGAACCAGACTCAGCTTCGAAGCCGCTATGCTGGAACTGGGCGGAAGCGTTCTGGGATTCTCCGAAGCAAGCTCCAGCTCCGCAGCAAAAGGCGAAAGTGTAAGCGACACAATCAGAACCGTAGGTTGCTATGCCGACATTATCGCAATGCGTCATCCGAAAGAAGGCGCTCCTATTGTAGCTTCCCAGAGAACCACAGTACCTATCATCAACGGAGGAGACGGAGGTCACTTCCATCCGACTCAGACCCTGACCGACCTTCTGACCATCAAGAGAAAGAAAGGCAGACTGAACAACATGACCATCGGTCTCTGCGGCGACCTGAAGTTCGGCAGAACCGTACATTCCCTCATCGAAGCGATGCTCAGATATGAAGGAATCCGATTTGTCCTCATCTCTCCACATGAACTGCAGGTCCCTGATTATGTAAAAGAAAGCATGAACAAGGCAGGCGCAGAATGGAAAGAAGTTGAAAGACTGGAAGATGCTATCGGCGAACTGGACATTCTTTATATGACCCGTGTACAGAGAGAACGTTTCTTCAACGAAGAAGACTACATCAGACTGAAAGACAGCTACATTCTGGATCTGGAAAAACTTCAGACAGCAAAAGAAGATCTGACTATCATGCATCCGCTTCCTCGTGTAAATGAAATCTCCGTTGAAGTGGATGACGATCCCAGAGCCGCATATTTCTTCCAGGCACTGTGCGGAAAGCATATCAGAATGGCTCTGATTCTGTACCTGCTGGGAATCAAAAGAGAAGTGTAAAATATGATTTTAGAAAAAAAGGAGAGAGGTAACTTATGAATATAGATGGAGTAAAAACAGGTATCGTACTGGATCATATCAAAGCGGGCAAGAGTATGCAGATTTACGAACTGCTCAGACTGGACAAAATTGACAACTGCGTGGCGGTCATTCAGAATGCCACCAGTTCTAAATACGGCAGAAAAGATATCATCAAAATTGATGAGCTTATCGATCTGGATTTTGATGTGCTGGGTTATGTAGACAGCAACATTACCGTTAATATTGTAAAAGACGGCAAACTGGCAGAAAAAAAACATCTGGAGCTTCCTGAAACACTGACCAACGTGATCAAATGCAAGAATCCTAGATGCATCACTTCCGTGGAACAGGAAATCGTACATAAATTCAAACTGGTTGACAAAGAAAAGAAAATCTACAGATGCGCTTACTGCGACGCTGAACACAAATAATCAGATCCGTCTGAAAAAAAGAGACATTGTAAAACAGAGGAGAAAATCTTCTGTGGAGCAATGTCTCCTTTTATGTCGGGAAAGGAAAGAACATAAACAATTCCTTCGGAGTTTCTCCCGTGCAGCAGAAAAAGGTGCAGTTATGTCATTTTGCCTGACGACCTGCACCTCTTCAGTTACCTTTTCGGCATAGCAGTTTTTTCTTACAGCTGCCGGTTATTCACTTTTTCCGTGTTGATGTCCATGTCCCTGACCGCTTCCCTGCCTATTTCCACCGGTCGTCTGTGCTCCGGCGGATTCGCCTGACAGCTCAGCAATTAAATCTCTGATTTCCCGCATGGTCATTTCAGTCACTTCTTCAGCAGTGATATCAGGGTTCAGCTCCCGCAGTTCCAGGTACGCCTTGTACTTCCCATAGGAAAGCCCCATTTCATGAGCATGTTCGACTTCATCCTTCTGAGCGCAGTAGCAGTAAGTATTCTTCCGGTCGGCTGTACACTGCTTTACCCCGGAAAGAATCCGCTGGGACTGCGTCTCTCCGCCTCCCACAACCGCAATGGTCATCACCGCATCACCGGACAGCAGATCAGCAATCTTTTCGTTTTTCATCACTTCATCAATGGCCTCCGTATAATCTGCAAATTTTATATCCAGTTGTTCTGCAAGAATATCTCCGTCTTCATTATATCCGTTCACAGAGATCACCTTGTCAAAACGATTGACGCTAAGCTCAATGGAAGGGTTGATATCTATGCTGATTTCTGCGGTAGGCGTAAAGTAAAGCCAGTTTCCGCCGATAAAGATGAGCAGAGCGCAGGCGACTGCAGAAAGACCGTAGCGGAAACCATGATGGAATACTTTTTTCTTTGAATAACCGTTTGTCTTTTTATATAAATACTCTCTGGTCTTTTCTTTCAGCGCTTCTTCTGCATGCACCCCGTCAAAGGCATCTTTCATCCGATCATACATATTCATCACCTCCCAGTTTCTCCCGAAGCATTTGTCTGGAACGATTCAGAAGCGTATAAACCGTATTCACATTTTTCCCCAGTATCCGGCCAATCTGAGGCGCAGTATATCCTTCATAATAATGCAGATATACCACATCTCGGTACTTTGCAGGAAGAGACAGTACCTCACGGAGAATCTCTCTGCTGTCCGGAGCTATTTCTGCCGGCTGTTCCACAAACTCATCCAAAGGTACCGTACGGCTTACAAAGAAGCTTTTGAGCCAGTCTTTGCATGCATTGATCGTGACCCTTATAAACCCGGCTTTTTCATGTTCTTCACTCTCAAAAGCGACGGTACTGGTCACATATTTTAAAAATACAGTCTGAAAAATATCCTCAGTATCATCATAATTTTTCAGATGTACCATACAGATGCGCCGAATTGTATCTGCGTATTTTTCAATTGCCCTGTTTACTTCCTGCTCACTGCGCATTGTCACACTCCACTTTACAGCATTTCACTCTCCGGCATTACGCCTTTATCTGCAGTTTCTGCCTCCGCACCCGTTTCCGCCTCTGTTCCGCTTCTGCTGTCCCTGACAGTCACTGTTCCGGTTGTCACAGATACCGTCTCCATCAGCATCAACATAATTCTGTCCCTGTCTGCCGACTGCAGATGATTCCCGAAAATCGCAGATCCCATTGTTGTCCTCATCCACATATCTGCAGGCACTTCCTGCTGCATTACATACCTTTTCACTGTTCAAAAAAGAAAAGTTACAGTCTGACACTGGCTCTCCCGCCGCAAATACGCCCGCCGCACTTACTGAAAGCACGATTGTGAGTGTCAGCACTCCGAATAATATCTTTTTCATCTTGATCCCTCCTGTTATTGATTAGTAATTTGTTATCTTTCACTACTAATACGATTGAACTTGGAAAAACCATTCACATTTTCAAAAAAAAATTTACAGTTTTTTGAGAAAACCCCCGGCAGGCATGTCCCGGTTTTTATGCAGATAAACGATAGAGTGCTGATACCCCCATCCGATACCGTCTTTTCGTAATCTCACAGTTTTTTTCACAGCTTTCTTACCTGGAATATTTCATTCAGAACCTCCGAATTTGCCGGATTATAGTCCATGATATTCCAGAACCCCATTCCCGCCAAATCGTATTCTTCCACCAGAGCCATCTTTGCGCGGATGCTTCTCATGTCTTCATACCATACCACATGCTTATTTCCGCTCTGATCAAAATAGGTAAAAAACGGAGCCTGAGAAAGCTGATCATAGATGATTTCCGCACCGTAATACTGGGCGCGCCAGAAGGCCTCTTCGCCGGACAGTTTCTGTGCTTTAGATTCTCCCTTGATAAAAGGAAGCTTCCAATCATATCCATAATTGGGCATTCCCATCAGAATCTTCTCCCGGGGAATTTCACTGACAGCATAATCCAGAACTTTTCGAACCTGATTTACAGGAGAAACCGCCATTGGCGGCCCGTAGGTGTAACCCCATCAATGATGAATGTCAATTTTTTTATTGAAATTTTAACATTTTCGCTTGACTTATCACGCAATGCGTGGTATAATATAATTAAAGATAAGGAAAGGAGGAAAACACATGAATGAGTAAGAAAAAGAAAAAGCCTACCAAAGTTGATTATAAAGTGATAGCAATTCAAGCTCTGGTAGACTTAACAGTCGGAACACTGGTTGCGATTATCGCCAAATACATAATCTAATCAGCGGGGGCGAAAGCCCCCAGTTCCTACACTTAATATACAACTAAAACCGTCATGTGTCAAATGTTATGAAAAATTTACTTTACTACCTTGCCCTTGCATTGATTGCTATGGGTATCACAAAATTGTGTTACGCAGCTATACTTTATTTCAAGGAGAAAAGAAAAAATGGAAAGCAAGATTAAAGAAGCTCGTAAAGCCGCCGGACTCACACAAGCAAAAGTCTTTGAACTTTTGGGCATTCCTGCCCGCACACTGCAAGATTGGGAGAG
>CASEOD010000097.1 GCA_949289445.1 uncultured Eubacteriales bacterium | reverse complement strand
GCTTTATTGAACATTTCGTCGATTTCCGGATTGCTGTAACGGGCATTATTGGCCATTCCTATGTAATCGGAGCAAATAGCCATAGATACCTGTTGAGTATCGCCCTCCAGAGACATCTGCAGACAAGTGATGCCAAAGTCGCCTTGGCTCAGCTTATCCAAATAGGAATTGAATTCAAGAATCTCAATGGTGGTTGTTAATCCTACAGCTTTTAAATTATCCTGAATTGCCTGTGCCAGAAGTTTGTACTGTTCAGCTACATACATTTTGCCCAGATCATATTCTCCTGTAATTCCACATTCCTTCAGGAGTTCTTTTGCTTTCTCAGGATCATAAGTATACTGAAGCTGATCTTCTGAATATCCAAGACGATCCGGTGTCAGAAGATTGGAATTCTCTACGGCATAACCTTCCATAACACTGTCTATCAGAGTCTGACGATCAATCGCATAATTAATTGCCTGACGGAATTTTACGTTATTGTAAGGTTCTTTCTCTGTATTCATGGCAACAAAGCCGAAAGTGGTTTGTGTAGCTTCTTCAATTGTGATGTTTTCATCACTTTCCAGTGTGCTGACTACGGATGGATCTAATTCTGCAAAATCAACTTCACCGGTTTGAATTGCTATACCCATAGAAGCGACATCTGAGATTACTTTGAAGGTTACATTTTTGATAGAAGGTGCTCCACGATAGTAATCTTCATAGGCTTCAAGAACTACGTTGTCACCGATGCTGTGGCTTACCCATTTGTACGGTCCGGAACCCATTGGCTCCTGAGCAAAAGTATCTTCGCCGACTTCATCATAGTATGCTTTGCTGCCGATGAACATCTGTGCCATGTTGTCAAGGAAAGGTGCATATACACTGGATGTGTATACCTTGATGGTGTAATCATCCACGATTTCGTAGTGATCAAATCCGTCTACAACCGCTCCCTGATACTTTGAATTTGCATATGTATCAAGAGAGAATGCAACATCTTCTGCTGTTAGAGGTGTCCCATTGTGGAATGTTACATCTTCACGGAGATGGAAAGTATAGCACTTACCGTCTTCACTGAGATCCCAGCTTTCAGCAACTCTCGGTTCCAGCTGTGTCTGGTCCTCATACTTCTTCTGCAGAAGTGTGTCGTAGATCTGATAATCCAGACGATTTTCTACGGTTGTGCTCCAGTTGGCAGGATGGAGTGTGTCATAATCACTGTCAACAGCAATGACCAGAGATGTTTTATCTTCTGAATCGTCTCCTCCGCCGCCGCAGCCTGCAAAGAGTCCCATTGTTAATATCAGAGATAAGAAAAGGACTACTGCTTTTGAAATTTTCTTTTTCATTTTTTTCTCCTTTCGGTTCTTTCTTCAATTTGCGAAACAACATTATTCCACAAAATTAAAAACTCGTTTGGTGTACCTGTCGGTCAGTTCTATGGCATTCCTTACATCTTCCTTGGAAATGATAGAACTCTGGGTATGCGGGAATCTGTCCACGATGGAGATTCCGGCAACTCGGACGCCTGTGCCGCTCCTGTTGATGCTGCTTGCATCGGTGCCTCCTCTGTCCATGACGTCTCTCTGATACTTGATCTTGTTTTCTTCACAGCAGGCTATCATCTCGTCTACCAGATATTCATCCAGCATGGCGGAAGGGTTGCCTACGCAGACGCCTACGCCTTCGCCCACCGCATTGGCTCCTTCCAGATCGGTAGGATAGAAGTGATCCGGCGTTACGTCTACAGAAATGCCGATGTCAGGTCTGATGCGCTCTGCAGAAACCACGGCGCCTCTGCAGCCGACTTCTTCCTGGACGGTGAAAACATAGTAAATGTCGTTTGGTCCGTCGCCACAGTTCTTTTTCAGAGCTTCAATGAGGATGTAGCAGCCGACTCTGTTGTCAAAGGATTTGGAGACAATCTTCTCATTTTTCAGTTCATAATAATTGCCGATAAATCCGCAGTAATCGCCGACTTTGACGTATTTTTCCGTTTCTTCCTTTGTTGTGCAGCCGATGTCGATGTAAAGCTTGCCGCTGTTGTTCTTGGCTTCTTCCACAGGACCTTCACAGCCTACAACACCTACGGTGCCGTTTTGGAAAATCACCTTGTCGTTGTAGAGGGAACTGGTCCAGATAAATCCCACACTGCAGACTTTAATGCGGCCGTCGGCTTCGATTTTCTTTACCTGCATACCGATTTCATCCATATGGGCAGCCAGCATGATTTTTTTCTTGTCCGGGGAATCAACGCCTTTTTTCAAAGCGATGAGATTTCCGACCGCATCTGTAAAATATTCGTCTGCGTAGCCGCTGATCTCACGTTCGATGATTTTTCTGATGTTTTTCTCACGGCCTGCAACGCCCCATGCCTGAGTCAGTTCTTTCAGTAATTCCATATTATTTACCTCCGTTCAGAAGACTCTCTTTGGCGACCCAGCGGGTCCGGTTCATCAGCGGATGATGCAGCTTGATGGCATCTTTCGGACACTCCATGACGCAGCAGCCGCAGTACCAGCATTCATCCGGATATGCAACCAGAGGGTGTGAACCTTTTTCACCGCCTGGAATCATGACATCCATCTGGCATGCCTCCATGCAGCGGCCGCAGCCGATGCATTTTTCCGGGTCGAAGGTCAGGGGAGCAGCCGGCGGTGTCTGCCTGATAGCGAATTGCTTTTTCTGTGTCATAATACTGTCTCTCCTTTCTCTAATTCCCTGATGTAGTCTTCATTGTTTTTCTCATAATTTTCCTTGATATTTCCTGCATAGTCAAGAGGAACTTCCCGAGCAACAACTTTTTCGCCGTCATTTCTGATGCAGATGAACGGTGCTTTTTCTTTTCCGTCATCGTCAGAACGGTAGAATTCCAGTTTTTCGCAGGTCTGGTGTCTCGCAAGGCATGCCTGCAGAATTATCTGGGAAACGGTGAGAATATCGAATACCTCCAGCAGTCTTGTCAGTTCATGAGGGTTTGCCGCATAGGCCTTAGGCACAATCTCTTTCTCATACCGTTTAAGAAGTTCCACACCGGACAGAAGCAGTTCGTCTCGTTTAATCTCCCCGCAGTAGTTCTGCATGGCCTTGGCAGTTGCCTCATTGATTTCTTTCCAGCTTGGACCCTGCGGATCATTGAATAAAGGAGCATAGACTCTTTCGCGCTCTGCATCTATCTGTGGAAGATACGGTTCAACTGCCTGAGCTTTTGCCGCATAGGCAGCGGCTTTCCTTCCCGCATATCCGCCTGTAGAGGCCGCATGACCGAAACAGTTGGAGGAGAACAGAGAATCTCCCGCCACGAAGAGGCCGTCAATATTTGTCATCAGGTTCCAGTCATTCATGAAACCGCCCGGCATCCCGAAGAGCTGTCTTTCTTGAGGAAGAAACTCTGCGCTGGTCCAGCCGACGCCGTAGCACTGGAGAACGTGTTTTTCAGGATCAAAGCCGGCTTCGGTAAAGTTTTTGTATACCGGCACATTGGTTTTGCCTTCCTGACCGACCATCATGCCCCAGATAACTTTTCTCTCCAGCTCCGGCATGGAGGAAAGATCCGCATAGAAAGGAAGCTTGTAGCCCATTTCCTTCAGTTTTTCATAAGGCAGGGTCTCCGGTCCGTCGTATTCGTATTTTGCCTGTTCGATGTTACCGCCCTTCAGGAAATAGTGCTGTCCTTTGGCAGGATAGAATCTGGATTTCACATCCGGCAGGATGTTGCCGTCTCTGTCTGCGTAAGGAATTTCTTTTCCTTCGGCATCAATAAGGGTTGCAGGGAACCATGTGTTGTGGTTGTTGCCTGCGCTGTACGGAGGGAAGGAACGGCCGGCAGAAGAAAACTCTGCCCGGACGGATTTTTCCATCATATTAAATTCAGCGCCGATTCTCCAGCCCATGGCATGACCGTCTCCGATGGTGGTCATCGGTCTGAATTCACACAGACCCGGATGAGCGGAAGAGAAGAGCCATACTCTGGCAGGCCTTGACATGGTGATGATGCTGGCTTTGCCTGAGAATACGTAAAATTCTCCCGTTCTGGTATGGATACCTGTAGCCCCGATACATCTGGCGCCGTTTTTGCCTCCTTCGGTGAGAAGAGAAGTGATCATCACGCGATCCACAATGGTGACACCCAGCCGCTTCAGTTCTTTTTCCATGGCCGGCTTAAAGGTGGTACCCCAGATTCGGATGGTAAATTTGTTTTCATAATCGTAAGCAAACATCAGCTTGGTTTTTTCGTCGCGGAAATCTGCTCCTGCAAATTCATCTTCCGTATCTCTGATTTTGCCTCCCATCTGTTCGATTTCCTGAAGGCGATCCCAGCCTTCGCGACATTCTATATAATGGGAGATTGCGTTATTGTAGCCGTCGTTGTCATCCAGCATGGCGGAAACCAGTTCTTCCGGAGTTATTTTGGAACACGGATTGGTCGCTGCTGATTCCCAGTGATCACATCCGGAACCTCCGGCGCCGCTTCTCTTAGTGGCACCTTTTTCCACCAGAATTACCTTTTGGCCTTTCTTTGCGGCTGCAATTGCGGCCATACAGCCTGCAATACCGCCGCCCAGGACAAGAACGTCAGCTTCCATACGGGTGACTTTGTCAATCTGTGGCTCATACGGCCACACATTACTCTGATTCATTGCG
Source organism: uncultured Eubacteriales bacterium (assembly GCA_949289445.1). Lineage (GTDB taxonomy): Bacteria > Bacillota > Clostridia > Peptostreptococcales > Anaerovoracaceae > Senimuribacter. Next base: position 3,225 of record CASEOD010000097.1, on the reverse strand, counting down.
TCCTCCTTTGTTGTAAAATTATATAAAGATTTTGCAAAATTTCTTGATAACGACATATTACCAAATATCCGAAAATTTTGCAATATCTTTTGCAGAAAATTTTGCAAAATTATTGACAAATTTTATAAAATAGGGTAAAGTTGACACAAAGAAACGCGGAATTATATAAGAAATGCGAAACGGAGGAACATTTATGTACAAGTATGTCATTAAAAGATTACTATTCACTATCCCCGTTCTGTTTGGCGCCGTTTTCCTGGTGTTTACCATTATGAATCTGACACCGGGAGATCCGGGACGGCTGATCCTGGGCATTACGGCAAAACAGTCCGACATCGATGCGCTGAACCATCAGCTTGGTGTTGACCAGCCATTCTTTGTGCAGTTTTTTAACTACCTGAAAAATATGGTGACCAAGTTTGACTTCGGCACTTCCTATCGTACAGGTCTTCCTGTTTTTGATGAAATTCTGGCCAGATTTCCTGCCACTTTCTGGCTGGCACTGTGGTCTATGATCGTAAGTTCCATTGTAGGAATCGCACTGGGCATCGTATCTGCCGTGAAACAATATTCTGTTCTGGATAACATTCTGACGACTCTGGCAATGCTGCTTTCGGCTATCCCGGGATTCTGGCTGGGCCTGATGCTGATGCTGATTTTTGCACTGCAGCTTGGTCTGCTGCCGTCCAACGGTATCGCCGACTGGACCGGATACATCCTGCCGGTGGTAACTCTGTCGCTTAACGGAGCGGCTACCCAGATGCGTCTGACTCGCTCCACCATGCTGGAGACCATCAGACAGGACTATATCAGGACGGCAAAATCCAAGGGAGCTCCGGAAAAAGTCGTAATCTGGAAACATGCGCTGAAAAATGCTCTGCTCCCGGTTGTCACCGCTATGGGTATGAACTTCGGCGCAAGCCTTGGCGGCGCAGTAATTATCGAAACGGTATTCGGTGTTCCCGGTCTTGGTATGCTGATCGTAAATTCTATCAGACAGAAGGATACTCCGACTGTGATGGCTGCCACACTGTTCCTGGCAATTTTGTTCTGCCTGGTTATGCTTGTGGTCGATATCCTGTATGCCTACATAGATCCTCGTATTAAGGCGAAATATCAGAACTGACGGGCGAAAGGAGAAAGAAAATGAGCGAAATGACAATGAGCAGAACACTCAATGATTCTAAAAAGAACAGCCAGATTAAAGAGATCTGGCGCAGATACAGAAAAAGCAAGACTGCCATGCTGGGACTGATTCTGTTGATTATCGTGCTTCTCATGGCTATCTGTGCGGATCTGATTGTACCGTATGAACTGGGCGTTACCAACAATCCGGCCATCAGACTGCAGGGTCCAAGCGCAGAGCACTGGTTCGGCACTGATGAACTGGGCAGAGACGTATTTGCCCGCGTAGTTCACGGATCCAGATATTCTCTCTGGATCGGAGTATCCACCAGTATTCTGTCTCTGATTATCGGAGGATTTCTGGGAGCGGTTGCAGGATTTTACGGAAAGACCGTCGACAATGTCATCATGCGTGTGACTGATGTTGTCATGACAGTACCGCCGATTCTGCTGTCTCTGGCAGTTGTGGCTGCGCTGGGAGCAAATCTGACCAACCTTCTGATCGCCATAACCATTTCCTGTGTGCCTAACATGGTGAGAATGGTGCGATCTGTGGTGCTGACCGTAGTGGACATGGACTATATTGAAGCTGCAAAGTCCTATGGCGGATCTGACTTGAGAATCATCCTGAAATATGTGATTCCCAATGCACTGGGACCGATTATCGTAACCACAACCATGAATGTTGCCGCTATGATTCTGTCGGCCAGCGGACTGTCCTTCCTGGGCATGGGCGTACAGCCGCCTTCTCCTGAATGGGGCGCACTCCTTTCCGATGCAAGACAGTATATGTTTAACGCTCCGTATCTGCTGTACTTCCCGGGCATCTTTATTGTGATTTCTGCATTGAGCTTTAATCTTGCGGGAGACGGACTGAGAGACGCGCTGGATCCTAAGCTGAAGAATTAGAGAAAGGGAGGAAGATACATATGAAAGATACTTTCTTAAAGGTCAAGGACCTGGAAGTGATATATAAAACCGATTTGGAAACTGTCTATGCTGTCAACAAAATCTCTTTCGACCTGGACAGAGGTGAAACTCTCGGACTGGTGGGAGAAACCGGTGCAGGGAAAACAACCACTGCTCTTTCTCTTCTGAGACTGCTTCCTGAGCGAACTGCCCGCATTGTGGGGGGAGGCATAGAATTTGAAGGAAAGGATCTGCTGGAGATTCCTGAGAAAGAAATGCAGCACATTCGCGGTGAAAAAATCTCCATGATATTTCAGGATCCGATGACAGCCCTGAATCCGGTGCTGACTGTAGGTGATCAGATTGCGGAATCTCTGCTGCTCCACGACGATGTGGGCAGGAGTAAGGATGTCATCGAGCAGAGAGTGGAAGAGGTTCTGGAAATGGTGGGAATTCCGGCTTCCAGAAAAAAGGATTATCCACATCAGTTTTCCGGAGGCATGAAGCAGAGAGTGGTTATCGCCATTGCACTGGCATGCAATCCGCAGCTTCTCATCGCTGACGAACCGACCACAGCTCTCGATGTAACCATTCAGGCACAGGTGCTTGCCATGATGACAGAACTGAAGGAGAAACTGGAAACTGCCATGATTATGATTACCCATGATCTGGGCATCGTGGCGCAGACCTGTGACAAAGTGGCTGTCATGTATGCGGGAGAGATTATCGAATACGGAACGGTGGAAGATATCTTTACGGGAGAGAATCACCATCCTTATACAGTGGGTCTTTTTGGCTCCATTCCTAACCTGGAGGAGGAAGAAGAAAGACTGCATCCTATCGACGGAATGATGCCAGATCCGACCGATTTGCCGAAGGGCTGCGCATTTTCGCCGAGATGCCCTCACTGTACCGAAAAATGCAGAGAGATTCATCCTGAAGAATACGTTCAGGGAACTCATAAAATCAGATGTCTTCTCTTTGAAGACGGGAAGAAGGAGGCATAGAGATGGCAAGACCGTTAGTTGAACTTGAAAACCTGACCAAATATTTTGATGTAGGCAAGAAAGCGAAACTTCATGCTGTAGATGGCGTGACGCTGAAGATAAACGAAGGTGAAACACTGGGCGTAGTGGGTGAATCAGGATGCGGAAAGTCCACACTGGGAAGAACCGTTCTGAAACTTCATGA
>CASEOD010000096.1 GCA_949289445.1 uncultured Eubacteriales bacterium | reverse complement strand
TGACCAGCAGGGAAAAGCTGGAGGAATCAATCCCACAGTGGGGAGATGCGATTGTCTGGAGTGAGTTACATAGATCGGCAGATCAACCGATCTACTGGGACTGATGACCAACACTTTTTGTCCTATAACCCTTTTATTCCCGGCAGGCCTGAATAAAAAAGACTGTGCCCTGACGATTTCCGTCAGGACAGCAGCCCTGTATCTTTTCGGTATTTGTTCTGTTAAACGATATGTTTTATACAATACCCTGAGCCATCATAGCTTCTGCAACTTTTTCGAAACCTGCAATATTTGCACCGGCTACCAGATCGTAGCCGAGGCCGTATCTTTCGCAAGCATCGGCAGCATTCTTGTGAATGTTAACCATGATAGTTTCAAGCTGTTCGTAAACCTGAGCAGGAGAGAATACAGTGTGACCTGCGTTCTGACCCATTTCGATGCAGGAGCAGGCTACGCCACCTGCGTTGGCAGCTTTGGAAGGACCTACAACTACGCCGTTTTCCTTCAGATATTCGATAGCTTCGTTGGTGGTAGGCATGTTGGAACCTTCGCACAGGAACTTACAGCCGTTTGCAACCATTGTCTTGGCATCTTCGATGTGAATTTCGTTCTGAGTTGCGCAAGGAATGTACAGGTCAGCCTTAACTTCCCAAGGTTTTTTACCTGCATGGAAAGTAGCGCCAGGGAATTTTTCTGCATAAGGTGCGCAGATGTTCTTGCCGGAGCCTCTCAGTACCAGCAGGTAATCTTCTTTTTCACCGGCGGTAACACCATCCGGATCATAGATATATCCGTCCGGTCCGGAAATAGTGATTACTTTAGCACCTAACTGGTTCAGCTTCTGAACAGTACCCCATGTTACATTACCGAAACCGGAAACTGCAACAGTCTTGCCTTTCAGCTCTTCTCCGCAGTGTTTCAGCATTTCTCTTGCAAAGAATACGATACCGTAGCCTGTAGCTTCAGTTCTTCCTGCCAGACCGCCGTAGGACAGGCCTTTACCTGTCAGTACGCCTTCGTATCTGTCAGTGATTCTCTTGTACTGTCCGAATAAGTAACCGATTTCTCTTGCACCTACACCCAAGTCTCCTGCAGGAACGTCAGTGTGAGGTCCGATATGTCTGTAAAGCTCTGTCATGAAAGACTGGCAGAATCTCATGACTTCTGCGTCGGATTTTCCGTTAGGGTCAAAGTCAGCGCCGCCTTTGCCGCCGCCGATAGGCAGTCCGGTCAGACTGTTTTTGAAGATCTGTTCAAATCCTAAGAATTTGATAATTCCAGGGTATACGTTCGGAGCAAATCTCAGACCGCCTTTGTAAGGTCCAATAGCGCTGTTGAATTCGTATCTGTAGCCTCTGTTTACCTGAACCTTGCCGTTGTCATCAACCCAAGGAACTCTGAAGCTGATACCTCTTTCAGGTTCGATCAGTCTTTCAACCAGACCGGCTTCCACGTATTCAGGATGTGCTTCCAGAACCGGTTCGATAGAAGTGAGTACTTCTTCTACTGTCTGTAAAAATTCCGGTTCGCCAGGGTTTCTTTTCTTAGCAAGTTCAATGTACTGCTCAACTAATTTTCCCATTTCGATCTCCTCTTTTCTCTCTCTGTTTAGTGATTTTTTAGAAAAATAGTGTATACAATATTCTATAAACACTGTACTATAGTTTAAATATAACACTTTGATAAAATTCAGTCAACCTTTTAGTGCACTAAAGTTGAAGTTTTTTTTCATAAACATAATTTGCTGAGCGCTGAAATTTCAACGGTTTTGCAATGTACATTGCTAAAGTGATTCAGAGGCGGTTCTACCGGTTCCAAAGACAGAGAACTTCAAACAGCTGCGGTTCGGAAATAGAATGATTCAATAAAATGATCCATATGGCAATTTGATGGAGCGAGGGTTCGGGCACTGCTGAACAGTTCTGTAAGATCCCTGTGAAATCTTTCGAAACAAGGAAAAAAGGTTGCCAAATTCCGTGTTTTAGAGGTATAATTAAATGTCAAAGTATGTCTATATAATATGTAAGAATGAAAGGAAGTGAAGACATGGACAACGGGCCTACGCCTATACAAAGCAGACAATCCGAAAAAACTATGACAAAAGACAGACAGTCCCTGTCTTCACCCGGCAGATAAATCCTTTATGGAGTTTTTCCGCAGCAGAGTATTTCCGGGAGAAGGGGGATATACTAAAGAAAGCGGGGAACAGACCAATGGACAACAGACTGATGATTGATGCAGACGTGCTTTTTGAAGAATCCTTGGCAAAGGTTCTGGAACTGATTGAAGACAAAAAATATTTCCAGGCAAGAGACGAACTTCTCAAGTTCAATGCCGTAGACATCGCATATATGCTGGAAGAGGTAACAGAAGAATCCGAAATCGATATGACGATTATTCTGTTCCGGCTGCTGCCGAAAGATGTCTCTGCCGAGGTTTTTTCCGAGCTGTCTACGGACAATCAGGTGGAAATTGTTAATGCAATTACAGAAAAAGAAATAGATTTTATCCTGCAGGAGCTGGACTTTGACGACAAGATTGACATTCTGGAGGAGCTGCCTGCCAATATGGTGGACAGGATTCTGGAAAAGACACCGAAAAACGAGCGGAGGCTGATCAATACCTTCCTCAATTATCCTGACAACAGTGCAGGAAGCCTGATGACGCCGGACTACATCAGCTTGAAGAAAGAATGGAATGTGAGTCAGGCTCTGGAACATATCAAAGAGGTCGGTATGGATGCAGAAACCATCTATACCTGTTATGTCAAGGACAGCGGGCGAAAACTCATCGGTATCGTATCTCTCAGCACTCTGGTCATCTCTTCAGATGAAACCAGAATCAAGGACATCATGAGAACCGATTATGTCTACGAGAATGTGTTTGATGATCAGGAAGATGTTTCGGAAGACTTTAAAAAATACGGTTTTCTGGCTCTGCCCGTAGTAGACAACGAACATCGCCTTGTGGGCATCATCACCGTCGATGACATCCTGGACGTCATGGAAGAAGAGGCCACCGAGGATATTGAAAGAATGAACGGCGTTATCGACTTTGAAAACTCCGACAAGGGATATCTGGACAGATCTGTGTGGAGCCATGCTGTAAACAGACTGCCATGGCTGGTGATTCTGATGATCGCATATATCTTTACAGGGATGCTGATCACCCGGTTTGAGGGTAAACTGTCAGAAATTATCTGTCTTGTCGCCTATATGCCTATGCTGATGGGTACCGGAGGAAATACCGGCTCTCAGGCGGCTACTCTGATTATTCGGGGACTGGCCACCGACGAAGTGGATACTTCCGACGTGTGGAAAATACTGTGGAAGGAAATCCGCATCGGAGCTTTGCTTGGAGCCATTCTCAGCAGTCTGAACTTTTTCAGAGTCTGCTGGCTGGATGCAAACGGCCCTGTGATTGCGGCAACTGTATGTGTCGCAATGCTGTTTATCGTTATCTTTGCCAAGATACTGGGAAGCATGGTGCCTCTGCTTGTAAAAAAATTGAATCTGGACCCTGCGCTGATTGCAAATCCGGCTATCTCGTCGGTATCTGATATTGTGGCTCTGAGCATTTATTTTGCAATGGCGACACTGATTCTGGGGCTCTGATGCAGGAGTGAAAACAGACGTCTTTTTGAAAACAGGAAAAAAATATGGAAATCGCAGGTTTAACAGACAGAAATTTTGTTCATACTGTAATTAGAAAACGTCCCAGAGACGTACATAAGGGAAGCTGCGGCAGAGTGCTGATTGTCGCAGGTTCCGGGGAAATGGCAGGCGCCGCCGTTTTCTCAGCCGGAGCTGCTGTCAGATGCGGCAGCGGGCTGGTAAAGGTTTGTACGAGCCGAAAGATCTTTCCGATTATTCAGATCTGTGTTTCGGAAAGTATCTGTCAGCGATGGGACAAGGTGAAACATGACCTGCTGCAGTACGATGGAATTGCAATAGGCCCGGGAATGGGGGCTGGTAGAAGAACAAAGAAGATCCTGAAACGGATTTTAAAGGAATATGAGAAAACATTAGTTATCGACGCCGACGGACTGAATGCGGTCGCTTCGGACAGTGAGCTGCAGAGGCTGGTCAGAGAAACGAAAGCGTCGGTTATCATAACGCCTCACATTGGAGAGGCGGCGAGACTTTTGCACAGGGAAAGCCTGCGGGGTGTTTCCAGGCTGGAAATCGGACAGGCTCTCAGGGAACGCTACGGATGTATTGTCGTCGTAAAAGGAGAGGATACTCTGGTAGCTATTTCCGACAGGGAAGCATATATTAATACTACAGGTAACCCGGGTATGGCGACGGCAGGATCGGGAGATGTTCTGACAGGGATCATTGTATCTCTCGCAGGACAGGGACTGACCCCGGCTGATGCCGCCAGAGCGGGAGTATTTGTACACGGAAGGGCAGGAGATCTGGCCGCAGCAGAGGTCGGAGAATACGGCCTTACAGCCGCGGATATCGCAGGTTATACGCCCCTGGTGCTAAAAGAAATCACCGAATAAGACAAGGAGTGTTGGACTTTGATAGTAAAAAAGGGAGACCTTTATTTTGCAGATCTGAGTCCCGTTGTCGGCTCCGAGCAGGGGGGAGTCAGGCCAGTACTTGTAGTTCAAAATAACGTAGGAAATAAATACAGCCCCACTATTATTGTGGCGGCGATTACATCACAGACAAAGGCGAAATTGCCAACCCATGTAGAATTGGAAGCCGCCGAGGGCGGACTCAGCAAAAATTCAGTTGTGCTTTTAGAACAGCTCCGTACCATTGACAAGCGGAGACTGAAGGAACACATCGGTACGCTCAGCGAAAAACAGCTGCCGACGGTGGATCAGGCATTAAGTGTGAGCCTGGGGATTACTGAGAACAGAAGCCACTGATATTGATTAAAACGAGAGCCGATTCTGATATCGGCTCTCTTATAAATAAATCATCGAGGGAGGATAAAATGGAGAAAAAACAACTTGAGCAGACGGCGGCAAGGATCAGAATTGACGTCATTCGCGCAATACATAACGCAGGCTCCGGTCACCCGGGCGGCTCTCTTTCAGCCGCAGATATTGTGACTGCCCTGTATTTTCATGAGATGAATATCGATCCGAAAGATCCGAAGAAAGCGGACAGGGACAAGTTTATCCTGTCAAAAGGACATGCAGGCCCGGTGCAGTATGCCGCCCTTGCAGAAAGAGGATACTATCCTGTCAGTGATATGATGAGCCTGAGAAAACTGGGAAGCCGTTTTCAGGGGCATCCCAACATGCATAAAGTTCCGGGAATCGAAATGTCTACCGGGTCACTGGGTCAGGGGATTTCTGTCAGTGTGGGCATGGCTCTGGCAAATAAACTGGATGGAAATCCGGGCAGAGTATACACACTGCTGGGCGACGGAGAGCTTCAGGAAGGTCTTGTGTGGGAAGCCGCCATGTCTGCGGCCCACTACAAACTGGACAATATGGTTGCCATCGTGGACTTTAACGGTCTGCAGATTGACGGCAGAAACGATGATGTCATGACCGTAAAACCCGTGGATGAGAAGTTTGCGGCTTTCGGCTGGAATGTAATGGTTATTGACGGACACAATTTTGACGAGATTCTTGATGCCTTTGAAAAGGCAAGAGCCTGCAAGGGCAAACCGACGGCAGTTATTGCCAGAACTCACAAAGGCAGAGGCGTATCTTTCATGGAGGACAACGCGGGCTGGCACGGCAAAGCGCCGAGTGATGAAGAAGCAAAACTGGCTGTAGAGGAACTGGGAGGTGAATGGTAATGTCAGAAAAAATGGCAACGAGAGCGGCATACGGCAAAGCACTGGTGGAAATGGGCGAGGAAAACCCCAATCTGGTAGTCATGGATGCCGACCTTTCCAAATCCACTATGACAGCTGAGTTCAGCAAAACTTATCCGGAAAGATTCTTTAATATGGGGATCGCGGAACAGAATCTGTACGGTGCGGCTGCGGGTCTGGCTCTTTCCGGCAAGGTGGTTTGCGCATCTACATTTGCCATGTTTGCGGCGGGCAGAGCTTTTGAAATCATCAGAAACTCCATCGGCTACACCGGAGCCAATGTAAAGGTATGTGCCACCCATGCAGGAATTACAGTCGGGGAAGACGGCGCCAGCCATCAGACCTTTGAGGATCTGGCACTGATGAGAACCATTCCCGGTATGACAGTGGTCAATCCGTCAGACGGAGTCAGCGCAAGAAAGCTTCTGAAACAGGTCGTTGCTTTTGAAGGCCCGGCTTATGTGAGACTGGGAAGGGCTGCTGTGCCTGTATTCTATGATGAAAATGCAGAAATCAAACTTGGAAAAGCCAATGTGCTCCGCGAAGGAAAAGATGTAACGGTTATCGCAACCGGCATTATGGTTTCCGAAGCCATGCTTGCGGCATCCCAGATGGCGGAAGAAGGGATCGACGTTCGTGTCATTGATATGCACACCATAAAACCGCTGGATGAAGAAATGATCATAAAAGCTGCAAAGGAAACGGGTAGAATTGTTACTGCGGAAGAACACTCTGTTATTGGAGGTCTGGGCAGTGCAGTAGCAGAAGTCCTCTGCAGAAATTGTCCTGCCAGAGTGGAAATGGTGGGACAGCAGGATACATACGGTGAATCAGGAAAACCTGACGAACTGAAAGAAAAGTACGGCATGACCGCGGCGGACATCGTAAGGGCGATCAGAGAGGTGTACTGACACAGACAGGATAACTGAGATATTT
>CASEOD010000095.1 GCA_949289445.1 uncultured Eubacteriales bacterium | reverse complement strand
AGAATAATCGCCTATTTCTAAATCACCATTTATAATAGGAAAGAACGTCTTGTCCTCTGCATCATAGATTACAGCTTCATTCATTCCTTCATTGTCAGATACGTCCAGTATTTCACGGATACAATTATCACAAAACCGTGCTTTCATCTTGTGCAGACTCACAATCCCACGGCTGTGGTCAATAGCAGCTGATCCAGTGCCTGTACTCAGATTTTTTATGATTGTCACATGAGATTCGCTGATTTCGTCGTATCCGAAATTTGCTATGGTGCCACGATTCTTTTGGTCTGTAATCGGTTCATTTGTCTGGTAAATATCCAATCCATAGGTTTCACCTGTATTCAGGAAAACCAGATTAATTCGTTCCAGGTAGCCCTCTCGCTTCAGGCAGCATCCGTCTGCTGTATTAGGGACGTACTGGATCAGGTTCTCTACGTCCTGTCCATATTCACTGTAAACGAGATCATGCCGGATCGTCTGGGCGATTTCTTCGTATTCATCATCAGTTGCCGTTGCCATATAGGTGGCGACGGTCCCTAAAAGTTCTTCCATGTCTTTTTCTGCTTGATGATTTGCCCAGAGATTTCCGATTAGAACAACGATTGAAATTAGAATAAATGTGAGAGCACTGACCATAAACCCGCCATACAGCAAGGCCCGTTTGTCATGCTGGCTTAAATGCTTTTTTCCCATGTCATAGGCATCATCCTTCCAATAATCATGCCATTTTTTTCGTATCTTTTTCATAACTTGCTTCCTCCTTCGTAGGTAGTATGTGAACTAATAGCTAATAGTTTATAGTCTATCAGAAGCTATTGAAAACGACAATCATAATATAGTCTTAAAGTGTACAAAATGATAACTGCCAGCTAATAGATAGGTGTGAATTATGGAAAAGAATGGATTAGGAAAGCGGCTCAATGCGGTGAGAAAAGATAAAGGACTGACTTCGGATAAACTTTCAGAAATGTGCAATATCAATGCAACGTATCTTCGGCAGATCGAGGGCGGCACGAAGATGCCGAGCCTGCCGGTATTTATCAGTATTTGCAATGCCCTGAAGGTTTCTCCTGATTATCTCCTCCGGGATGAACTGGAAGAGAATGAGATCACGGCGATCCGGGAAATTGAAGAACTTTGGGAAGAAGTCCCGCCAAGCAGACAGGCACTTGTTCTGGAAATGATAAAAGCTGCACTGACACATAGTGAACAGTAGGCCAGCCGCTCCGGCTGGCTTGAATTTTCACTGCGACAGGCTCGCCTGCGGGGCAGATACTTATGCTCAAAAGAACTTCTGTTCACAAAGAACACAAGTGATAACTTCTGTCCACAAAGAGCGAAAGTGAAAAATAGTGATTTGGGGGCAGACTTGTGTTCAAATGGACTTTTGTTCTCAAAGAACACAAGTTGAGACTTCTGACCATTTTGAACACAAGTTATTTTTGACCAAAATGGAAGAGAAAAGAAGAGCCGCCTAGCGCTAAAAACAGGGCACAGACGGCTCATTAGGGTGGAGGTACAACACCGGTGAAGGCTTTTGCGGCTTTAAGGAGTGGAAAGATCCTCCTCTGTAACCGTATACAGTTCAAAGGTGTCTGTCTCTTTCAATTTCAGGCGGTGTTTCAGGTACTCTTCGATGTGGAACTCATTTGCCTTGTCATAATCAGACAGCTCTTTGTATCGGGGATGTTTGGTGATATCATACTTATCGGAGAAGAATGGCCGGACGCCACGCACCTGCAGGATGCACTTAGCGCCGTCCATGACGGCAAGTTCGTCCTGGCTCATCAATTCCTTTCCGGTTTTCTGATAGTTCATTCCATAGCTGCGGCTGGTGCCACGGGTATCGCTGGTGTTATAAAGATCAATAGTCTCTTTGCCGAGCACGGCAGACATTTCCTTTAATGTGCTGCTTTCCTTGCCGCCCAGGAACAATGTGCAATCACAGTTGCCTACAATGGTGTCGGTAGCGTCTTTATAGATGGTTTTTAGCTGGGACTGGCTCTGCAGCACGATAGATGCGGAGATCTCCCTGCTTCGTATCGTTGCGATCAATTTATCAAATTTCGGAATTTGACCGATGTTAGCGAATTCGTCCAGAAGACACCGGACGTGTACGGGCAGGCGGCCATTGTATTTATCATCTGCCAGGTCGCAGAGCAGATTGAATAGCTGGGTGTATAGGATGGAAACGATGAAATTGAATGTATCATCGGTGTCAGAAATGATGACAAAGAGTGCGGTTTTCCGGGTGCCGATAGACTCCAGATCCATCTCGTCATAGGCGGTGAGGTCACGCAACTCCTGAATATCAAATGGAGCCAGACGGGCACCGCAGGAGATCAGGATGGATTTTGCAGTTTTTCCTGCCGCCAGCTTGTATTTTTTATACTGTCGGACGGCAAAGTGTGTCGGATCTTTTTCTTCCAATTCGTCGAAGAGGAGATCCACAGCGTTCTTGAAGTTTTCATCATCTTCCCGTGTCTCGCTTGCATTTATGAAATCCAGCAGAGTGGAAAAATTCTGTTCTTCCTCCGGAGCTTCATACCAGATATAACCGATCAGAGCGCAGTATAGAAGGCGTTCCGATTTGACCCAGAAATCCTCGGTTGCTTTTTCCCCTTCGCCCTTGGTATTCGCAATGATCGTGTTCACCAGTTTCAGGATATCACGTTCCGAGCGTATATAGGCGAAGGGATTATAGTGCATGGATTTTGTAAAATTGATGGTGTTCAGTGTTTTGACAACATAGCCGCCGTCAATGAGCATCTGACCGCATTCGACGATCAGGGTCCCTTTTGGATCGGTGACTACGTAAGAAGAGTGCATCTGCATGAGTGACGGCTTAATGAAGAATCTGGTCTTTCCAGAACCGGAGCCGCCGATGACGATAATATTTTTGTTCCGGGCATATTTGGGAATTTTGGGACGGCTTTCCATTGTCAGCCGTTCTGTCTGTGTCAAAGGAATGTTCTGGAAAAAATCAGGATGGATGAATGGCTTGATATCATTGGCATTTCCCCATCTGGCAGAACCGTATTCCATGCCGGGGCGATACTTCTTTGCGTTCTTCCGGCGATACAGAATGACCATGAAGAAGCAGACCGCAAAGCCTGCTCCGAACAGCATATCGTAAGGATGCAGGCTGGGAAGCGGATTTTTAAATGCCATATTAAAGTTCGACATACCGTTAATGAACTTGTACAGTGGCTGATCTCCGGGACTGGCACGATAGAGCCATGCCATCCGGTTGCCGAACCAGGCAATTAAAAGATAGGGAAGGAGCCGGATCAGATACTTTTTCAGGACACCGGTACTGATCGCAGGGCTGTTTGATTTCCCCTTATTCCCGACTTTAGGCAGAAGCCTTTTCTTCGACATTTTCATCGGGAATGCTCCTGATGTTTGTGCTTCGCTCTCTGCTGGCTGATGGCGTCCTTGACAACCTGCATAGCTTTGGCGAGTTTCTGGCAGACAGACGGACGGGCTTTCTTTTTAGCGGTCCGGTTCGTGTATTCTTTGAAAGCCGCAGTCATTACGTCTACATCTTTCGCTTTGAAAAAGACGTAATATACCGGCGGTGAAACGCTCCTGTCTTTTTTCAGGGCATAATCAATATCATATTTCCGTGCCACCCGGTCAAAGGAACCGATATTTTTATTTGTGACCTGGATATTCGCCAGCTTATCTCTCTGTTTTGTCAGATCTTTGAGTGTCTGCTTCCCTTGTGGGATTTTCTCCTTTTTGCCGGCAACGGATTTTGCGTGTTCCTTCTCCAGCATGTGTACAACTTTGACCAGTGCTTTTTTCAGAATCTCAGCGCTGATCCTTCCGCCCTTAATGCTGACGGAAATAGTTCTGTCATTGACATAATCTTGCATGAATGATCAACCTCCTATCTTGTGGGATTTTTGTCAACTTAACAGAGACGGCCGTACTGCAGGGAGGGAATGCGTACGTTTTTTTCATGGCAGGGAAACTTACAGTCTCCTTGCCAATGCCGGATTATCACTCTGCACCCAGTTTTGGTAATAGGCAGAAATGGTGCTGGGTGCATTGTAAAGGGTTGTGAGCAGATAGCTTTTGATGTTGCGGATTTTGTTCGTGTTCTGTGACAGGCAGGTCATCACATACTCAATATGGTCGCTTCTCAGCTTTAAGAGCCTGGATTTGACCACACTCTGCGGGACATCCTGACCACTGATGCGGATCATAGGCGCAGAGCTGCAGATAGCTTCCACCATGATGTCTACAATGCCACGGATCGTGTCTGTGTCCATTTCATAACGCTGGATCAGATAATCAAATTCGATATTCTCTTTTACCAGCTCCCGATAGGATTCAAACTCATTGCTGAGCTTTTGAGCGCCGATTGATTGGAGAAAGCGCTGGTCATCCATATCAATCGCATCCTCCATCGTATCCTGATAAACAGGCCGGGAAGCTGGCCTCCCCTGCAGGGTGTCGTCCCCGTGATTGATGGAAGGATAGTTTTTTTGATCCATATTTTCTCTGTCTGTTTTTCCTGGACTCTTTCTTTTATTACTGTCCGGGTTTTGCGTACACGAAGTTTCTGTGTACGGATATCCTGTGTCCGGACTTACCGTATACGGGTTTTCCGTACACGAGTAACCTGTATACGATAAATCAGTATACGGAGGGCTGGCACACGGTTCCTGTCCGGCGGCAGAAGCGGAAGAGTCAGCCAGCAGGGGCCTGCCGGAGTTCCCAGACTGCTTGTCTGCCATAGCGGATAAGGTGTCAGTTGCCCCATGTAGGGCATGGAACCCCTCGGATGCTGGTTCGTTTGACGGGTCACCGTCAGGGCCGGATTCGCCGTCCTGAAGGCACTCAGAACCGTCAAAATTGCCCGCAGCGGTATCTTTAGGGGATTTCCTATCACAGCCGCCGGTAAGCTCTTTTTGGGGCGTTTCATAGATGATGTATTCAATTTCACCGAACTTGCCGCCTGTATTCGGCTGATGACGGCGCATGTATCCCCATTGCTCTAATTCTTTGAGCGTACTGGAAATGCTGGTAACGCCTTCTTTGCAGATCGCAGCAAGTCCCCGGACATTATAGTGCCACTCGTCAGGCAGGGAGAGCATGATCGACAGCAGTCCTTTGGCTTTCAAAGACAGGTTCTTATCCCGCAGATGGTAATTGCTCATGATCGTATAGCCTTTACGCTTCTCTACTCTGATAACTGCCATGATGGGTTCCTCCTTTATGATGAAAAAGTCATCGGAAATGCGGTCATGCAGCACTCCGATGACTTCGGGTTATAAACTATACTTTT
>CASEOD010000094.1 GCA_949289445.1 uncultured Eubacteriales bacterium | reverse complement strand
TTGTCAATAACTAAATAACAAGTATGAATATTTTTTAAATATATTTTAAAAAAATACAAAAACAACCGAAATCAAAGTCGCCTGTGATTTCGGTTCAACTGTTAACTGTTGTATTGGTGATAATACTTAAAACTGCAGGTGTCGAAGCCACATCTCTTTAGCTGTATTGCATCGATCAACCACAACTATCACATTTAGAAAAAATAAGTATAAAAATCAGACAAATAGTGTCGTATTCTAAGCTTTATTCTTAACATATTTTACCATTTATCAACCAAAACCGTTCTATAGTACGAAAAAGTGTATAGAAAAAACATGTACCATAAACTTTGAGCCCAAATTCCTCATACTCAAAAATCTTTTTTTTTGAATTCCTGGTTAATGTATCTTCATATTTATACTCATCTCATCATTTTTGGGAAACTGTGGTTAACTGCAGCTTCCGTCATCCATGGTTACAACTCAAAAGCCGCCGCGTTTCTTCGCGGCGGCTTGATCCGGCCTGCTGTATCTCAGCTTATTCACCTTTTACACTCTCACAGATCACATCTGCCAGCTGTTCAAGCTGAGCGCAGGTGTCTCCGTTCAGAGAAGAAGTGATAGTCAGCACATCGTTGAGAATTGTTGTATTCTTCATTTTACCGACAGCTTCCACCAGTTTCGGACCTGCCTGCGGTGCCCAGCTTCCGTTGCATACCACAGCTGCCGTTCTGTTCTGCAGATTAAGAGCAGCCATATCCTCCAGGAAATTTGCCATGACAGGAAAAACGCCCAGATTATACGTAACAGAAAGCAGGGCCATATGACTGTACTTAAATACCTCTGCAATCAGATAGGATACATGAGTATTTGACACATCATAGAGAGCCACGTTGGTAAGCCCTTTTTCACACAGTTTTGCCGCCAGAATATTGGCAGCGCATTCTGTATTGCCGTACATGGAGGCATAAGCAATCAGCACACCTTTTTCCTCCGGCTCATAGCGGGACCATTTGTCATACTTATCGATAAAGTATCCCAGATTTTCCCTCCATACAGGTCCGTGAAGAGGACAGATATATTTGATGTCCAGTCCTGCAGCCTTCTTCAGCAGATTCTGTACCTGCGGTCCGTATTTTCCCACAATATTGGTATAATATCTTCTGGCATCATCCAGCCAGTCTCTGTCAAAATCCACCTCATCCGCAAAAAGCTTTCCGTCCAGAGAACCGAAAGAACCGAACGCATCGGCGGAAAACAGAATCCCTGCAGTGGTGTCAAAAGTCACCATAGCCTCCGGCCAGTGCACCATCGGCGCCATTACAAAAGTCACCTGATGTTTTCCGAAAGATTTCACGTCTCCCTCTTTCACTGTTTCCACAAAAGAGGCATCGAATCCGAACTGTTTCATGAACACTTCCGCTTTTACACTGCAGATGACTTTCACATCCGGATATCTGAGAAGAATTTCTTCAATGGATGCACCGTGATCCGGCTCCATATGATTGATGACCAGATAATCCAGAGTTCTGCCGTTCAGAACATATTCCACATTATCTAAAAACTGTCTGCAGACTGACCAGTCTGCGGTGTCAAACAGAACAGTCTGCTCGTCGAGGAGCAGATATGCGTTATAGGATGTACCTCTGGGAATGGGATGTATGTTCTCAAATAATGCCAGTCTTTTGTCATTGGCTCCCACCCAGTATAAATCGTCTGTCACTTTACGTACACAATGCATTTGCTCTTCCTCCTTATCACACTGATTATCAGATTCTTCATCAAAAGACGCGCCAAAGTCCATCACATCTCCGGCGCAGCCTCAAATCATCTCGTTTCTTTTTCTTCTGTTACCCATTTTATCACAGTCTGAACCAATATCAAGATAATTTTTTCACAAAACCGGAGTCCCGGCGATTAAAAAATGCTCAGATCCCACTCCCTGCTGAGAGCCTCCAGCATTTTAATGCCGGCAACGCTGTTTCCCTTTTTATCCAGAGCCGGAGAATAAATACCGATACCCATACGGCCGGGACAGTCCGCCATAATGCCTCCGCCCACACCGCTCTTTGCAGGAATTCCCACAGTAGTGGCAAATTCCCCACTGCCGTCATACATGCCGCTGGTGGTCAGCACCGCATTCATAAACACTGCATCTTCTTTAGGGATAATCTGCTCTCCTGCTCTGTTTCTCCCGTGATTTGCAAGCAGCAGCGCAATATTTGCAAGATCCTTACAGTTCACTTTTACAGAACACATGGCAAAATATACATCCAGAAGTTCTTCTACGCTGCCGTAGATCATTCCGTTATTCTTCAGAAGATAGCCCAGAGCACGATTCTTATTTCCCGTTTCTTTTTCTGAACGATATACCTGTCTGTCAATTTCCAGATTGGGGTTTTCTGTAATTTTTCTGGTAAAATCCATGAGCCGTCTGAAACGCTCTTCATTGTCTCGGGCTTTCACCATGCCGCAGACTGCGATTGCGCCGATATTCACCATGGGATTGATATGTTCTTTCAGTAGCTGAGAATCAGCATAATCAATGGCGTTAAACGGCTTTCCCGTCGCCTCTACACCCACATGAGACTTTACAACCCCGATACCGTTGTCTTCTGCCGCAAGCATGAGAAATATGACCTTCACGATACTCTGAATCGTAAATCTTTTATCCCAGTCTCCCGCAAAATAATCGCCGTCTTGCGTTGCTACATAAATACCGATTTTTTCACGATCAGCCTTTGCAAGTTCAGGAATATAGCTGGCTACGCTTCCTTCCAGTGTAAACCGTCGGCAGTTTTCCAAAATCTGTTCCAAAACCTCTTTCATGGATTTCCTCCTTCATATATGCCTCTACCGGCCGTCATAATCTATTTCATAAAGAATCGCAGCAGTCGGTCCTTTGCAGGATAAGGTGCGTACCTCATCGGCAGATCAATAAATCTGCTCTTTTTCAAGATACTTTTCTCATGAGAAAAGGTTCTGAAGCTGTATTTTCCATGATATGAACCCATTCCGCTTTCACCGGTACCGCCAAAAGGCATCCGGTTGTTGGCAAGGTGCATGATGGTATCATTGATACATCCCCCGCCAAAAGAGAGATTCTTCAGTATAAACTTTTCATTTTCTCTGCTCCCGGTAAACAGGTAAAGCGCAAGTGGCCTCGGTCGCTTTTCCACCCGGCTTTTCACCTGTCTTAAGTCTTCAAATTCAATGACAGGCAGAACTGGTCCGAAAATCTCTTCTGCCATACAAGGGCTGTCCCACCGGGCATCATCTAAAATAATCGGCCCGATTTTCAGCTTCTCTTTATCATATCCCCCAAAGTAATAAGGTGTTTCGCCTTCCATCAGAGAGGCCAGCCGCCGATAGTGTTTCTCATTGACAATTTTTCCATAGTCTTTACTCTGAATCGGATCCGAGCCGTAAAGAGCTTCAATATTACGTACCATAGCCTCCAGAAGGTTTTCCTTAATGTCCTTGTGTACCAGTAAATAATCAGGCGCAACACAGGTTTGTCCGCAGTTGAGAAATTTGCCCCAGACAATCCGTCTTGCAGCCAGTGCCACATCGGCAGTTGAATCTACGATACACGGACTTTTCCCCCCAAGTTCCAAAGTCACAGGTGTCAGATTTTTTGCGGCAGCCTTCATTACAGTCCGTCCTACTGCTTTGCCTCCGGTAAAAAAGATGTAGTCAAACCTCTGTTCCAGCAGATTCTGATTTTCTTCTCTTCCTCCCAGTATGACATAGACATAACTGTCACTGAAAGATTCACTCAGAATATCTCTAATGACAGCAGATACAGCCGGCGAATAATTCGATGGCTTCACTACAGCGCAGTTTCCCGCAGCCAATGCGCCGATAAGAGGAACCAGTGTCAGCTGAACAGGATAATTCCACGGAGACATGATCAGAATCAGACCGTAAGGTTCCTTAAAAATCACACTCTTTGAAGGAAAATTTGTCAGTGGTGTATATACTTTCTCCGGCTTTGCCAGCCTGTTCAGATGACGAAGCATATAGGAAATTTCCTCATAGACAATCCCCAGTTCTGTGGCATAGGCCTCATAAGGGGATTTCCCCAGATCCTTCCGCAATGCCTCAAAGAGTTGGGTTTCATGACTTTCAATTCCCCGTCTCAGTCTCTGAAGAGCCTGTTTCCGATACTCGATATCCCTTGTGATTCCTTCGTTAAAAAAGCTTCGCTGTCTTTTTATGATTTCTTCTAATTTCATATTTCCCCCTTTTCCCTGCAGACCTTCGGCGGCCTTTTCAGCTGCACCGGTCAGTCAGCTCCCACTCTTGTTCTTTGCGGGAAATACTGCCCTCTGCAGATATCTTCCTCAGTTTTATCTTTTTCTGTATCCGGCTTCGATATAATCTCTGCAGTAATTCTCAAGTCTTCTGCAGTTTTCAAAAGCCTCTTCAATGTCTTTTCCTACGCATAGCATACCATGATTGGCCATGATACATCCATAGTTTTTTCCCAGAGCCTCAAGTGTATGCTTCTGAAGTTTTTTAGTACCCGGCAGGCCATAACCTGCCAGTCTGACCACGTTTCCGAAAACTCTGCGTGTCTCTTCGTCTGTGATCGGCACGTCTTTTCTCGCCGCCGCAAAAACAGCACAGTATTTGGAGTGGGTATGAATCACTGCGCCCACATCATTTCTTCTCTGATACACGCCGCTGTGAATTCCCTTCTCTGATGTGGGCTTCAAAGATCCTTCATACTCTAAAGAATTGATATTCACTTTTACCATGTCCTCCGGAGTCAGCCGCATATAATCCAGTCCTGACGGAGTCACGATCATATAATTGTCATCAAGACGAATAGAAAGATTCCCCCAGGTTCCCTGCACTAAACCACTTTCCACCACTTTTTTCCCGTACTCTGTCAGCTTTTCTCTGATTTCCCGTTCCGTCACTTTCTTCCCTCCTCAGCTTTTACTGCCGCTTCCGCTTTGGAATACTTCTTTTTGTATATCATGCGCATCAGCTTTGCTTCTGCTCTGGCCACAGGTTTGGCGCCTCCCAGCACCTCGGCTTTGATATTGACTTCGGCCGATTTCTCCAGAACCTGCAAGGCCGTCACCGCTTCAAAAAGACTTCTTCCCGTAGAAATAGTGTAACGATCTCTGACAAAGCAGCCTGTAGCATGTTTCAGGGCTCTGCGAATCTTTTTTCCCGTATAGCTGACGGTTTCCGCCTGGGGTCCGACAATCTGAGCCATGTCATCCAGAGCAGGCACCAGCTTCATACCGCGTCTTGCGGCCAGACGGCAATAGGGCGTCTTTGAAAGGACAATGGCTCTGATTTCGCCGCCTTCCTGCAGAAGTCTGCGTTCAACAGGATATGTTTCACTTTCTCCTGCCACCAGAATCACATCGCCGCGCTTCAGCTCAGCCAGATTACAGCCGTCTGCCGTCTCGTAAATCCGTCCGTCAAGACGCACCATCAGTTTCCGGCTTTCCTTGTCCTCTCCCGGTATTTCAGACAACTCTTCCGCGTATTTTTTTATCATCTCGAAAATATGATTATCCATACTGTTCCGTTTCAAACCTTTCTTCATTTGCCGACCGGTAAACCTTTTCCAGGGCATGATAAACCTCTTTATATGTTACAAAAAGCCGGTCATAAATCTCTTTATTGTCCGGGTTGGGCCTGTAGACTCTGTCTGTTTTGGCAAAATCCTTAGCCTGTGCAAACCCCGAAAGCTCTCCAAGGCCGATCAGAGCCACTGCTGCAGCACCTATCGCTCCCGCATTCCTCGGATCTTTCACAACAGAAAAGCTTTTTCCCGTAATGTCGGCAATAATCTGCATCCATTCCTCATCCAGAGCGCCTCCTCCGATAATACGAAAGTTATCACAGGCAAATCCGTAATCTTTCCGGTAATTTTCCAGAATCCACCGCAGATTATAGCCGATTCCTTCATAAACTGAGCGCATCAGGTGTTCTCTGGTATGTACCATGGTCATATTGAACAGGGTCGCTCTTGTGGTTGTGGAAGAAACAGGACATCGCTCTCCCAGCATCCACGGTGTGCAGATCAGATGATCGCTGCCGGGCGGAACTGTCCGCACCACCTGATCCATATACTGATAAATTCCTTCTCCGTATTCTTCTTTTTCCCGTGCAAAAAACTGATCGCAGATCCACTGGATGTTGGCTCCTGCCGACTCGGTAATGCCTGCAATCAGATTCATATCTCTGTCTGCGCTCTGAATGGCTGCCGCACCGTGCTTAAATTTGTCAGCAGTTCTGCTGGTTGCCGCAACCCACGCAGAAGTACCCAGATAGATATGAATATCTCCGTCGCAGCACTGTCCGGAGCCCACCGCTGCAGCCTGTACGTCGTCACAGCCGCCGAACACAGGAGTGCCTGCCATAAGCCCCATTTCTTCTGCGGCTTCCTCTGTCAGACCGCCTACCAGATCAGTGCTGCAGACAAGAGGAGGCAGTTTTTCCATGTCTACCCCTGTCAGTTTCATCACGGAAAGCCATTCTTTCTTCTTCAGATCAAGTCCGTAGGAAGAGGCTCCTGAAAGTTCTGTCACCATCCTGCCCGTGCACTTATATTTCAGGTATCCGTTCACATCCAGAATCAGATGGGTCTTCCGGTATAGTTCCGGGCGTTCTTCCTTAAGCCAGACGATCTTTGCAATGCAGTCTTTTCCCACAATCGGTGTACCTGCTGCCAGAGAAAAGATCTTCTTTCCTCCCAGTTTTCGCATGATTTGCTCTGCCTGCTTCTGGGCTCTGCCGTCGACCCAGGTGATATTGGGATACAGAACTGTTCCATCTTTGGCTACAGGAATTACCCCCTGTGCCTGAGTGGAAAAAACGATGCCTTTGATCTGCTCAGGTGAGATCCCTGTCTTTTCCACAATATTCCTGCTCGTTACAGTCACTGCTCTCCAGTAGTCCTCAGGATTCTGCTCCACCCATGCCGGGTTGGGATAATAGGTCGGATATTCTTCCTTGCTTGTAGCCGCCGCCTGTCCCTCAAAATCCACCAGCACCGCTTTGTCTGAACCGGTACCGATATCATGGGATAAAATGTATGATTTCAGTTGGGATTGTTCCACTGCTGTGCCTCCTTATGCTCTGCCCTTTCCCGTGTTGACCACATGCTTAAACACTGTTTCAAAACGGTTCAGTGCTTCATCGATGACTTCGTCAGTATCGGCCATAGATGTATAAAGTCTGCTTCCTGCAAGAGTTACAAGCCCATTGGCCATATAAGCGGCTCCCATTCTTTCCATGGCATCCTTTCTCTTATACATCATCTTCTTGTTTTTCAGAAGGCCGATGGCTGATTTTGCAAAGTTAAAAGAGGAAAAATCAAAACTCATAGCACCGGTACATTCCAGATGTACGATGCTTCCCTGATTATAGGCGACATAAGGAAGACCGTATCTTTCAATCAGCTCCTTGAGTCCATCGGTCAGCCTGTCTCCCGCTTTTCCCGCAAGTTCGCAGGCTCCTGTCCGCTCAATTTCTCTGATGGCCACATAGCCGGCCGTTGCCGAAAGAGGATTTGCGGCAAGAGTACCTCCTACATAGGCTCTGTGTCCGGAATTTCCCAGGCCTGCAGCCATAATGCCGGCATACTCCTTCTTACCGCCGACACCGCCTGCTCCCGGATAGCCGCCTGCCACAATTTTGCCAAAAATCGTCAGATCGGGAACTACATCAAAATACTCCTGAGCACCTCCCAGTCCGACACGAAAACCGGTTACAACCTCGTCAAAGATCATCAGCGTACCATATTTGTCACAAAGACTGCGAACACTTTTGTTGTAATCCTTTGCCACAGGTCTGGTTCCGCTTTCCGGTCCCACAGGCTCCACAATCACGCCTGCTGTACCTCCGTGAGCTCTGTTCTTCTTCAGCATATCCTCCAGCATGTCCAGATCGTTAGGTTTCACTTCCTCCATGTAAGAAAACATTCTGCCCGGAATACCGTGGGATTCCAGCAGAGAACGGCTCCCCGGAATCTTCAGGCCGTAAACCATCTGATCACTCCAGCCGTGGTAAGCGCCGCCGATTTTGATAATGTGTTTTTTCTTTGTTGCAATACGGGCGATTCGGATGGCTGCCATCACTGATTCGGTACCGCTGCCCAGCATACGAAACATTTCCACATTAGGCATATGGCGGTGGATCTCCTTTGCAATCAGCAGTTCTGACTCATGAAGCAGTCCTGTCACAGGCCCGCAGGAATTGATCAGATCGATGGCTGCCTGCTTAACCGGTTCATAATTGCTGCCCAGAATGGTAGGACCGCCGGCCTGCAGAAAATCAATATACCGGTTTCCGTCTCTGTCATAAAGATATGCGCCTTCAGCTTTTTCAAAACATACAGGAAAGGGCTTATTAAACGCAAGATTGTGCTGTACGCCGCCGGGTATATACTCTATTGCCTCTTCATAAACAGCCTTGGAAGCCGTGCATTTTTCATCGTAATATTTCAAAATCTCATCTTCATAATAATCCTTTGAGATCTCCCAAATCGGTTCAGAAGTCAGCTTCTTCAGCCGGCTGTTGATATAGTCAGGATCATCCCATCTGCTGATACCACAATTTTTCATCGTCTTTTCCTCCTTGACCTGTCAGTTTATATCATTTATCAGTTAATATAGATGTCACGCTCTATTCCACGATTTCTCATGACTGCATGCCATATTCCTTCTCAAGCAGCATTGCCAGCATCTGATGAAACTCTTCTTTCATCACTTCTGCATCAAAGTGCTTTTTATGGGCGTGATAATGGTTGACCAGTCCATAGTAGGCCCCCATAATCGCTAGCGTTTTCAGCCGATCCGGCTGTGAAAGATTACAATTTATCATGTCTTCAATCCGGCCCAGAGTATTAGCCTCTGCCTCCTGCAGAATACTGCTTGCAGAAACTCTGTAAGTAAGCACAGGATAACTTGCCGTGTCCTCAATCAGTTTGTCAAACAATGCCTCTATCAGTGCAGTGCCTTTTTTCCCCTGCCCTCTGCAGTAGTCCTCTATATCCGCAATTTCCTCTTCAAAAATCGCTGCAAGCAAAGCATCTGTGCCGGCAAAATGATTAAACACCGTCGTTCTGCAGACTTCGGCGGCCTCAGCAATATCACCGAAGCTGACATTCTCAATGCCCTCCCGCTCAAAAAGACCTTTGGCTGCATGCATGATCTTTCTGCGGCTCTTCTCTTTCTTCTTACGCTCAGCCATGACGTTTCGCCCTCTTGTTGGTGTTGATGCTATTCCTGAAAACAAAAAATCTGTCATAGAGAAACTCTGTGGTCAGATTTACTGCCATGGTACCGAACAATACAATGTATTCGTTAACCCCGACATCGGTAAGTGCACTGCCCCACCAGGTGGAAAGGGGCGTAAAAACACAGTAAAAGCAGAATACCTTTACCATGGCTACAGGCACATTTCCTGCAGATTTAAAGGTGAATTCCCTGTTCAGGGTAAAATTCCAGAGTACCGATGCCACCAGTGCAATCAGATAGCAGGGCCAGTACTTCCAGTCCGTCAGCTCATTGAGAACAGTAAAAACCAGGGTCTGAATCACTCCCGCTGACACTGAAAACAGAGCAAACTTGATCACCTGCAGCCTGTTTTCACGTTTTGATAATTTCGTCATATCCTGTTTCCTTCTTCTATACAATAATGTCAAAAGTTTAAATTTTCCCCATAATAAAATTGTACTGCAGTACACTTTTATACTACAGTACAATTATGGATCATTTCCGGATAAAAATCAATAGCCGGTATGGGTCAGCATCTGTCTCACAGGTGATATTTTCACTTTTCTTCCGGGAATCACACCGGTTCGTCTGCTCCACAGCGCCGATCCGTCTTGACAGGTCTATTCCACTTCAAAAACTCTGTGTTCCCTGTCGATGAATCCCACCTGTGCTTTTACTCCGAAAAACCGTTCTGCAAGCTCGGCAAGTTCTTCTGCTGCCTCACGGACCTTATCTCTGTTCAAATCGGTAAAACCGTCGATCGGGAACAGCACATCTGTGGTGTTTTCCGTGATTTTTCCGATTTCACTCTGTCTCCATGTCCAGCGACGGGTTCTCACCTGACCGGAAGATACATAGACGACTTCCTTTTCCTCCGGTTTTTCAGTCTCTCCGCCTCCAAACGGAATGAAAGTGTCCTCCGGCTGTGCGTGCCGCACCTCCAGAGCTTCTTCTATGGTCGCCATATCGTGAGCTCCGATAGGCAGATGGTATTTAATAGATACCGCATTCCCCAGATCTACAACAGGACTGATGTGAGGGAATCCTTTCCCCTTTGCGATACGGTCAAGCAGTGCCTCAATAGAACACATGTATCTGTTGGGATTGATACCCATGGCGCGGAATGCCTCACGATAAGGTGTGATATCCTCGGCATTCTTTACCTTCACGCCTTCAAAATCCTGTTCGCAGACTTTTATATTTTCCTGCAGCATAGCCTCAAGTTCCGGAATTTCTCGGGTATTATCCATGCCCTTCACTGCGACAACACCAAAATATCCGTTTGGAAGAAGTTCGAATACCCCTTCAGCAATTTCAAATCTCATTGCGTCATCTCCTTTACTTTTTGTGCTTTGCCCTGATGGTTTATTTTATCACAAACCTTCTCAAAATCACACCCCCAGACTGTGGTTTTTTTCTGAAAAGTATTGCGGGAATCCCCATTGGTGCTATACTGTTTAATGACATTACACTGATTATGGAGAAATTTTCGAGGAGAAGAAAGACATGGAAAAGAATCTGAAAGACAACCCTCTGGGGACCGAACCGGTCGCCCGGCTTCTGAGACAGTTTGCTGTTCCCAGCGTTATCGCCATGCTGGTCAGCAGTCTTTACAACATCGTGGATCAGTTTTTTATCGGTCAGGCAATCGGCGAACTGGGAAATGCAGCCACAAATATCGCCTTTCCACTGACCATTTCCTGTGTTTCCATCGCGCTCATGTTCGGTATCGGAGGCGCTGCGGCCTTTAACCTGTCCATGGGGCGCAGAGAAAAAGACAAGGCTGCTTTTTTCATAGGAAATTCAGTAACGGTAATGATCGTCGGCGGTCTGCTGCTTTGTCTCACTGCCCAGCTTTTTCTGAAACCGCTGCTGACTTTCTTCGGTGCGCCGGAAGATGTGATGCCTTATGCCGGTATATACACCAGAATCACAGCTTTGGGCTTTCCATTCCTGATTCTGTCATCAGGAGGGGGCCATCTGGTAAGAGCAGACGGCAGTCCAAAATTCATCATGTACTGCAATCTGACCGGTGCTGTAATCAATACGGTGCTGGATGCTCTGTTTATCTTTGTCTTTCACTGGGGCATGGCAGGAGCTGCCGTTGCCACCATCATCGGACAGATTGTCGCCGGCACGCTGGTCATCAACTATATCCGGCGTTTCAAAACGGTTCCTCTGTCCCGCAGTCTGTTCAGACTGAGATGGAATTATGTACGGCGCATCGCATCACTGGGTATGGGTCCCTGCACCAATCAGCTTGCCATGATGGTTGTACAGATTGTGCTTAACAACTCTCTGTCCTATTACGGCGCTCACTCTGCTTACGGTCAGGCGATTCCACTTGCCTGCGCAGGTATCATCATGAAAGTGAACCAGCTTTTCTTTTCATTCCCCATCGGTATTTCTCAGGGCCTTCAGCCTATTGCCAGCTACAACTACGGCGCAGAGAATTATCCACGGGTAAAACAGGCTTATCTGAAAGCTCTTACCTATGCCTTTATGGTGGCTGCTGTGGCATTCACTCTGTTTCAGTTGTTTCCGCGTCAGATCATCGGTATTTTCGGAGAGGGATCTCCTGAGTACTACGAGTTTGCCGAGAAGTTCTTCAGAATCTTCCTGCTGTTCACTCTGCTCAATGTAATCCAGCCGATTACAGGAAATCTGTTTACCGCCATCGGTAAACCGGCAAAAGGAATGTTTATCTCTCTGACCAGGCAGATTATTTTCTTCCTGCCGCTTATTGTCATTCTGCCAAAATTCTTTGGAATTGACGGAATCATCTATGCCGGTCCGGTTGCTGACGGTATTGCCGTAATCATCGCAGTCTGCATGGTGAGCTTTGAACTGAGACAGGCAAAATATCAAAACAGAGGGAAAGACGGAATCTGAATTTCTTCTTTCCCTGTACTCCGGTTAACTCACAGTATTTCCGCAAAACAGCCATAACCCATAATTCTTTTATCGTCCTGAGCATAGCTGTTTTCGGTGCACCTGCCGCCGCAGTCTCCCTCGATGACGGAGATGCTCTCCGCGCCGCTTTCAGACACAATTCCCACATGATCAGAGACTCCGTTGCCGTCCCAGTCAAAAAAACGATCATCCCTGCCCGGGGGCTGCTGTCAGGCGGAAGCCAGAGTCCCCGTTCTGAAAACCAGAGAATGCCGTCCTGACAGTAAGAAAATTTCGGCGCTCCACCCGCTTCTGTCATTCCTGCCTGAGAAATACACCAGCTGACAAAGCAGCCGCACCAGTCCACGGGATTCTCATATCCGTACCATGTCCAGTATTTTTTTCCGCTTTCCTCTCCCAGCTGTTTTCTGGCAGTCTCGGTAAGCCTGACGATTTTCTTGTTCAACCCCGTAGTTTCTCCACTTTCCGGCCACCTGTTCACCCGGATGATCCCGCTGTTTCCGCTGGCAGCCACACTCTCCGTCCCGTTTATTACAAGTATTCCGAAAATAATGGATGTCGAGAGAAACAGCGCACTGAACACCATTATAACGAATCGTACTCTGAAATAACTGTTTCTGTACCTCCGTTTTTTTCTCACCATTTTTCTATCCGCAGTACCAGTCCTCCCGGCCGGTTTTCTTCCATATTGGTAGAGTAGATTCCTACGCGGAATCTCTGCCTGTCTATTTTGTAATACCATATGTAGTAATCGAAAGGTTCCTGTCTTCTGCATGCTTCACTCATATCGTCATAAACTGCTCCGCCGCTGTTTCTGTTAGACCCGGCGCCGGCTTTCTCACAGGCTCTCCATACACTCTGCGCATATCCGTCCACCAGTTCCTGTGTCATCTCGTCATCTATTTCAAAGGTAACCGTCAGAACTCCTTCTTTTTCCCGCAAAGTCTCTCTGACCGTTCCGACAGGCTTTCCAAACTCTGAAATTCCACACTTTTCCTCTACAGTCTGTGTCCATTCCGCTGCTGTTTTTTCCATGATCACCCTGCCGGCGTCCCCTGCCGTCTCTTGTTCTGTACAACCCGCGGCAGGAAAAAGCACCGCAAGACAAAGAAGCAGGGCAGCCGCTCTTTTTATCCTCATCATCTCTACGCCCCCTGCATTCAGTTTATGAGCTGAACACAGAGATATGACTTCCTCCGGAGGAAATCCTGCAGTAAACCGCTTGCGAACCCCCATCCCAAGACAAATTAAACCGAAAAATCTGTTTCTCTCAGTTATGGATAATGCTGTTTACTCCTTCCTCAGTTCATGCAAAAAGACCGCTGTATGAAGGTTCTGAACCGTCAACGCAGCAGTCTCTTTCTTTTATTTCTGTTCTTCGCCGAATACACGGCTTCCGAAATAGGAATTCATATTATACAGCGCAGCGGCAGGATTATGACCTGTCACTCTGTCTTTTGTCACCAATGTGGTCACCAAAGCCTGAGAATACTTGATAAACAAACTGTCGTGGCCTACGCAGAGGCCTACCACAACATTGAGTTCTGTCCCTGCCTCATTGAGCAGTTCCGCCTGCAGGACAGGATTACACATGTTACAGCCCACCCGATTATACTTCGGATCCAGACCCACCTCTGTTTTCGGTACGGCACCGACCTTGCAGGCCGCTCCGTAAACTTCCAGACCGTGACTTCTGAGAATTTCTGCAGCCGCCCTCGCTTCCCGGATCAGACCGATACAAGAAGCAATGCCAATCTTATGATATCCCATTCTCTTGGCAAACTCGGCAATTTCTCTTACGCGGGGCCATATACAGTAACCCTCGCACTCCACATAGGCTGCAGCCTCCATGATCTTAAAATTTTCTTCTTCCTGATAATACTGCATCGCCCGCGCTTTTACCCCTTCATCAAGGCAGGATGTGAGGCAGAACTCCGGATACCGTCCTCCCTCATCTTCTCCGCATCCGTTTACCATACAGTCCACACAGGAAAACTTTTTTTCCTCCATTGTCATACCTCCTCAAACATCCGCTGCTACAAAATCAGATTTAACGCTAAATTTACCGCAAAAGCAACGATCCAGGCTATAACACACTGCAGGATCACCACAGCCAGCGCCCATTTTCCACCCAGTTCTTTTCTGACTGCGCCGATGGCTGCCACACATGGCGTATAGAGCAGAGTAAACACCAGAAAAACTATGGCAGACTGCGGGCTGAACATGGTGTGCAAAAGTCCGGTATCTCCGCCAAGAAGCACAGTCAACGTGCTCACCACGCTCTCCTTGGCCGTAAATCCTGTAATGAGTGCCGTTGAGACACGCCAGTCTCCAAAACCCAGCGGTGCAAAGACCGGCGCGATAAACCCGCCAATCATGGCAAGCAGGCTCTCGCTGGAATCACTGACTACGTTGAGATGACTGTCAAAAGTCTGCAGGAACCATATAATCAGAGTGGCTACAAAGATAACCGTAAAAGCTCTGGTGATAAAGTCCTTCGCCTTATCCCAGATGAGCCGACCCACGCTCTTCATGCCGGGAAAGCGATAATTTGGAAGCTCCATGACGAAAGGTACAGGTTCCCCCTTAAACTTGGTTCTGTCCAGAAGCAGCGCATACAGCACGGCCACAACAATGCCTCCAAAATACATCAATATCATGACCAGGGCACCGTTTTTCGGGAAAAAGGCAGCTGTAAGAAGACCATAGATAGGCAGTTTCGCAGAACAGCTCATAAACGGTGTCAACATAATGGTCATTTTGCGGTCTCTCTCTGAGGGCAGGGTTCTGGTTGCCATGATGGCAGGCACAGTGCAGCCAAACCCTATGATCATCGGTACGAAACTCCGTCCGGAAAGTCCCAGTTTTCTGAGAATCTTATCCATGACAAAGGCTACCCTCGCCATATATCCGCTGTCCTCCAGAAAAGACAGGAAAAAAAACAACGTAACAATGACAGGCATAAAACTGAGTACACTGCCCACGCCTGCGAAAGCTCCGTCAATCACCAGAGAATGAATCACAGGATTGATTCCGGCAGCCGAAAGCCCCTTATCCGTCACTTCCGTCAAGATACCGATTCCCGTTTCCATCAGTTTAGAAAGCCATGCGCCGATCACTCCGAAAGTCAGCCAGAAAATCACGGCCATAATTGCTGCGAAGCTGGGAATTGCGGTGTATTTCCCCGTGAGAATCCGGTCAATTTCCTGACTTCGCTTATGCTCTCTGCTCTCATGAGGTTTTACTACAGTGGCCTGACAGACTTTGTCGATAAAAGTAAACCGCATATTGGCCAACGCTGCATTACGGTCCATACCGCTTTCATATTCCAGCTGGATAATGATATGTTCCAGCATTTCCTTTTCGTTCTGATCAAGATGCAGCTGTTCCAGAATCAACTGATCGCCTTCCACCAGCTTGCTTGCCGCAAAGCGTACGGGAATGCCGCAGTCAGCCGCATGATCCTCAATCAGATGCATAATCGAATGAAGGCAGCGATGAACCGCCCCACCGTCTTTGCCGTCCGCCTCGCAGAAATCCATTCTTCCCGGACATTCCCGATATCTGGCAACATGCACAGCATGATCAATCAGTTCTTCGATCCCCTCATTTCTGGCTGCGGAAATGGGAATTACCGGAATTCCAAGCGTTTCTTCCAGTTCGTTGATTCTGACAGTACCTCCGTTGGCATAAACCTCGTCCATCATATTCAGAGCAAGAACCATCGGAATATCCAGCTCAATCAGCTGCAGGGTCAGATACAGGTTCCTCTCAATATTCGTGGCATCCACAATATTGATGATACCCTTAGGCTTGTCTTTCAGAAAGAATTCCCGCGTTACGATTTCTTCACTGGTATAAGGTGACATGGAGTAAATGCCCGGCAGATCTGTAACCAGCGTATTGGTGATTTTGCGAATCTGGCCGTCCTTTCTGTCTACCGTCACTCCCGGAAAATTGCCCACATGCTGATTTGCGCCTGTCAGCTGATTAAACAGCGTGGTTTTTCCGCAGTTCTGATTGCCCGCAAGGCCAAATGTCAGCAAAATACTTTCATCCAGAGGTCCACCTTTCGGCTCCACATGATAAATCCCCATTTCACCCAGTCCCGGATGGCGAGGTTTCTCTTCCTTCTGTCTGAGCCCGGATTTTTTTCGTTCTGCCGGCTCAGATTTGATTTGCTCCACTTCTTCCGGCTTCTTAGAAACCGCCCTGATACGGATCTCTTTCGCGTCTTCAAGACGCAGAGTCAGCTCATACCCCCAGATTCTGTACTGCACCGGATCTCCCATTGGCGCAGCCTTGATATATTCTATGGTTTTTCCGGGAATCAGCCCCATGTCGAGAAAATGCTGACGCAAAGCACCGTTTCCCCCCACGGAGACAATCTCCCCGTATTCCCCTTTCTGTAACTGATCTAAAGTCATGATACAAAATTCCTTATCGCTGAAATTTAGGTTTTTCAGGATGCCTATAAACCTTGTGTTTCCGGACAGAATGCTGATGAATCAACCGTCTCTGCCCGCTGTCTGCAAACATTCTACCATTGCGACCGGTTAGAGTCAACTAACATTTCAGTCCGTTCCCCGTACTCCTTTTTACTTTTTCCCCTCTCCGCCGCATTCAAACAAAAAACAGAACCTGCCGTCAGGCCGTCTGACAGCCTGCAGCAGGTCTCTGTTCTTTCATTTATCACATATCTCCGCATCCCGCTTTTCCAGACATGCTGCAAGATCCGGAATCACTTCCAGAAGAGAAGTTCTGACCAGCCAGACTTTCTTCAGCGTCTCTTCGTCAGGCTTTACCAGATCAGGCACCATGACGGGTCTCAGTCCCGCAGCATAAGCCGAAGCAATCCCCGAGGGAGCATCTTCCAGAGCTACAGCCTCTTTGGGATCAACCCCGATAATTCTGCAGGCTTTTTCATAAATTTCTTTATCAGGTTTGCTTCGGGTTACCATGTTCCCGTAGATAAATCCGTCAAAATAATCATAGAGTCCGGCATTTTTCAGATTATCGGCAGCATAATCTGACGAAGAAGATGTGGCAACGCCAAGGCGCAGCCCCTGATCCTTTGCAAAGGACAGCAGTTCTCTCGCCCCGGGTTTGACAGGCATTCCCTCTCTGTTCACAATCTCAAGAAAATGTACAGCCGCCTTTTCCTGAAACTCATCATGAGGAAAGTCCTCTCCGTAAACACCTTTGAAATAAATCTCCCTGCGCGCTCTGTTGAATCCGACGGTATGATAAATATGCCCGCCGATATCCGGATATCCCAGATCATCCCCGGCAGCGTTCCAGCTTCTCTGCACAATCCTCTCTGAATCAAAGAGCAGGCCGTCCATATCAAATACCAAACCTTTTATCACCATCAGAAAACCCTCTCTTCTCATAATTCTCCGTTATTTTCGAATAACGCGCAAAGGCTGACGTGGTACCGTTCTCTCATAAGAAACATCCGGATAGCCAACGACCAGACAAGCCGCCACTTTATCACCTGATTCAAGTCCCAGTTCCGCCCTCAGGCCTTTTCCAAGACGGGAAGCTGCCACGAAAAATCCGCTGTACAAGACCCCAAGCCCCATGGCTTCTGCCATCAATTCCATATATGATGCTGCAATTCCCGCATCCAGCTCACTCTCACTGACGATCACTATTGCCTGTGGACCGCCCTTAAAGAAAAAATCCTCAGTCAGTTTCATCTTTGCAATGCGTTCAGAGAGGGAGCCTGCCTTTCTCTGCAACCTTTCAAAGGTACTGCATGCCAGAGCTTCCATCTCTTTTATCTTTTCATCTATGATGATAAAAGAATTAGGCTGTGCATTTTTGGCAGTGGGAGCGTATCTGCCCGCTTCCAGAATCTTCATCAGTTTTTCCTGTTCCACCTTCTGCGCCTTGAACTGCCGGACAGAACGACGGCTTTTCATGGCAAGAAGCAGACGATCCGGATCAAAATCCGCCATACTGCCGGGGCTGACGCAGTCCGAAGTATCAAAAGCCGGCATCTCCACAGCGCCTGCCGGACAGATAGCAAAACAGTGTCCGCATTCCAGACAGACAGGCGATTTTAAAACCGCCTTTCCGTTCCGAAGTTCCAGATTATCGGAGACGCAGTCCCCTACGCACCTGCCGCATCCTATGCAGAGTGCCTCATTGATTTTTACTGATACAATACGTTCCATATTTTTTCCTTTCCTGTTTTATGGTATCATTCCGGCTTTTCGGCTCCGGATCTATTTTCGTTCAGTCTGCTCTTATTATATCAGCGCCTCCCGGGTCTGTCACTCACAACTTTCGCTTTTTGGCATATTATGCTATATATAACTGCAATTTTTGAAGAGGGTGATAGTCTATGATACAGGTTGATAATGAAAAGGCACTGCGGGATGCTCTCGTCTCCTGCAGTGCGGATATTGAGATAACCCGGAGTTTTCCGGTTTCGGAACCGATTGTCATTACCGGCCGGGCACAGATCAGAGGAGCCGGTCTCTCCGCCAATTCCTGCGAAGAGGCTATCGTACTGTCCCGTGCCCCTGCCTTCTTCGACATCATGGTTTCTGTCGAGGGCGGCGACGCTGTTTTTAAAAATCTTGTCATCGACGGCACCTTTCAGAGCGACAGAGATTCCGGAAAAGACATTGAGGCCATTTTTTATCTGTCGGCGAGTTCTCTCACACTGGACGAATCTGTCAGACTGAAAAACAGGGCGCGGGAAAATCACAGGGATGAAAATTTCTCTGCCTCCCCGGCCGGCAGTTCCTCTAACACCTGTATGCCTCAGCTTTCTGACAATATCCATGTCAAAAGTTTTCGTTCCGCTGCCCGAGAGGACGGAATCTTCGGATCACCTCATGCAGATCTGTCCGGAAAAATATCTGTACAGCCTCCTCCACTCTTATCCACAGAGCCTTCCGAAAAAATACCACACCTCTTATTACTTCCCGAGAACACCTCTTCGGCTCCGGTCAGGCCTTTCCCTTCCATGGCGGAAACAACCTTTACAAAAGGCTTCCGAATCACCTTCCGGGGAGGCTGTGATCATACTTTTCCTGCCGCCCGTTTCCTGCCGCACCCGGTCATGAGCGACGAACACGCCTCTGCCGCAATTCCTCTTCAGATTCCGGTAAAAAGAGGCTACCGCTTTTCAGGCTGGCAGACGGGAGACAAAAAAATATATCAGCCGGGCGAAATCATTACCGGCATCACAGCGAATCTGATGCTGACTGCTGTCTGGGAATCCGTACAGTAATCTGTTCAAAGAAAAACCCCGACGGGGAGTATGCTCTTTGTCATACTCCGGACGGGGCATTTCTGCTCATTGATTTCCATGAACGGTATTATGCCTGATACCGTTTCATCGCTTCTTCGTCTTTTTCACGTTTTTCTTCGATGGATTCTTTCAGCATCATATCTTTGACCTTCATCAGTCTGGTCTGGTTTCCGCGTTCGTTTTCATCCAGTTTCATCTGAATGTATTTGATGGTGGTTTCCAGCTGAGGAATCATCACGTATTCCAGCGCATTTACACGACGTCTGGTCTTTTCCAGTTCTGCCGCCAGAAGCTGTGTTTCCTTCTCCTTGGCCGCAAGATCAAGGAGCATCGGAAACAGATCTGACAGAGCGGAAATGGCGCTGTCCAGTTCTCCCGAAGTACGGGCAAATCCGTAAGGGAAAATGTTGGTCGGATCTTCCGCAGTGGTTTTGAAACTGAACACAGGAACATCCACATTCATGATATTTTTGCTTCCTGCTTCCAGAATTACACCCTGTTTCGGAAACATGAGGGATTCTTCCATAACCTCCTGACTCATCATGGCGCTGGCGACAGAAAAGCTCTTATACACTTTCGCCAGTCGTTCTTCCACTTCCTGTCGAAGCCTTCCGTTTTCACGAGCCAGCTCCAGAAACTCTTTCATCAGTTCATCCCGCTTATCTTTCAGCAGCTTATGGCCGCGGGAAGCGGTTTTCAGGCGCTTTTTCAGAGAGGTCAGCATCATCCGGGTCGGATTTACATTCATTCTTTCAGCCATGAACTATCACCTACCCTAAATACTTCTCAATATATTCGTCTCTGATTCTCTTCAGTTCACTCTTCGGAAGCAGTTTCAGAAGCTCCCATCCCAGATTCAGTGTCTCTTCAATGGTTCTGTCTTTTTCATAACCCTGAGATACATACTGTTTTTCAAATTCCTGACTGAACTTTGCGTACATCAAATCGATGTCTGTCAGCGCCGCCTCACCCAGAATGGTCATCAGTTCCAGACACTCTTTTCCTCTGGCATAGGCCGCGAAAAGCTGATTCATGGTATCTGCGTGGTCCTCACGGGTCTTGCCTTTTCCGCTACCCTTATCCTTCAGACGGGACAGCGACGGCAGTACGTCGATAGGCGGCTGCACGCCTTTGCGGTAAAGCTCACGGGAAAGGATAATCTGTCCCTCCGTAATGTATCCGGTCAGGTCAGGAATCGGGTGCGTCTTGTCTTCTTCCGGCATGGTCAGGATCGGAATCATAGTGATGGACCCTTCGTGTCCTCTCTTTCTGCCTGCTCTTTCATACATGGTGGCAAGGTCAGTGTAAAGATAACCCGGATAACCACGGCGTCCCGGAACTTCTTTACGGGCTGCGGACACTTCACGCAGCGCTTCCGCATAGTTGGTGATATCGGTCAGAATAACCAGCACATGCATGCCAAGATCAAAAGCCAGATACTCTGCGGCAGTCAGCGCCATACGCGGAGTTGCGATACGCTCTACAGCAGGGTCATTGGCCAGATTCATGAACATAACTGTTCTGTCAATGGCACCCGTTCTTCTGAAGTCGGAAGCAAAGAAATCCGCTTCTTCATAGGTAATACCGATAGCCGCAAAGACTACGGCAAAGTTGCTTTCTCCGCCGATTACCTTTGCCTGACGGGCAATCTGTGCCGCCAGATCTGCGTGAGGAAGACCAGAAGCAGAAAAGATCGGCAGTTTCTGACCTCTTACCAGAGTATTCAGTCCGTCAATGGCCGATACTCCGGTTTGAATAAATTCAGCCGGATAGTCTCTGGCTGCCGGATTCATAGGCAAACCGTTGATGTCCAGTCTCTTTTCTGCAATAATCTCAGGGCCGCCGTCCATAGGACGTCCCATACCGTCAAATACACGTCCGAGCATTTCCGGAGAAACAGCCAGCTGGGTTCCTCTTCCCAGAAACTTAACGGAACTTTCCTTCAGGTTGATGCCGGCTGCACTTTCAAAAAGCTGCACCAGAGCATCGCTTCCGTTGATTTCCAGAACCTTGCACAGTCTGGTTTCACCGCTTGGAAGCACGATTTCACCAAGCTCATCATAAGTTACGTTTTCTACGTTTTTTACCAGCATCAGAGGCCCTGCAACTTCTGATATGGTCTTATACTCTTTAATCATCGTCTTCAGCCCCCTTACTGATCAGTTCTGCGATTTCCTTCTTCATTTCCGCCATGGCTTCTTCATATGCTTCATCTACTT
>CASEOD010000093.1 GCA_949289445.1 uncultured Eubacteriales bacterium | reverse complement strand
GACTACGATTAAATCCTGCTGCGGCATTTTATCCTTTGAGCAGGGAGAAATTCTTATAGACGGAGTTTCCGTAAGAAAGGAACCTCTTGAATGCAAGAAAAGGATTGCCTATATTCCTGACAACCCTGATCTTTATGAGTTTCTGTCAGGTATTAAATATCTGAACTTTATCGCTGATATCTATGGTGTGTCTGCCGGGGACAGACAGGCGAGAATCAGAGAATATGCGGATCTTTTTGAACTGACCTCTGATCTGGCTCAGCCGATCAGTGCGTATTCCCACGGCATGAAACAGAAACTGGCCATTATCGGCGCTCTGATACATAAACCGAAACTGATGATTATGGATGAACCTTTTGTGGGACTGGATCCAAAGGCTGCCCATCTGCTGAAACAGCTGATGCGCAGGCTTTGTGACGAGGGAGGAGCCATTTTCTTCTCCACTCACGTTCTGGAGGTGGCGGAAAAACTCTGTGACAAAGTGGCCATCATC
This sequence comes from uncultured Eubacteriales bacterium, assembly GCA_949289445.1. Lineage (GTDB taxonomy): Bacteria > Bacillota > Clostridia > Peptostreptococcales > Anaerovoracaceae > Senimuribacter. The sequence goes on along the minus strand of CASEOD010000093.1, from coordinate 24,433 downwards.
AAAAATGGCAGACTGATCACATCCGGTACCATGGATCAGGTTAAAGGCAATACTTCCCTTGAGGATGTATTCCTGGAACTGGAGGCGTAGTATGCTGAAAACTCTGATCGATATCCGCATGAGATCCATTCTGTCCGGATTTCTGGTGCGGGGAAAAGGAAAAAGCGGCAGAGGGAAAAAGATACTGTCTGCAGTTCTGATCGCATACATTGTCGTCATTTTCGGCGGTTTGTTCATAAAGCTGTTTGACTCTATGTATATTGCTTTTACCGCGATTGGAATGGAATGGCTCTATTTCAGTGTCATGGGCATTTTTGTCTTTATTTTCTGCATCGTGGGAAGCGTATTTGTGACACAGCAGCAGATCTTCGGTGCTAAAGACAATGATATGCTGCTCTCTATGCCTGTGCCTGTCAGAAGCATTCTGCTTTCCCGACTTCTATCCATAGTGCTGCTCAACTATCTTTATGAGATTTTAGTCATGGGACCGGGTCTGGGTATTTATGTGTATTGCGCTGATGTAAATCCTGTCGGACTGCTTCTGTTTCTGCTGTCATTTCTGCTGATGCCGTTTCTGGTTCTGGCAGTATCAGCTCTCTTCGGCTGGATCATTGCATTGATCGGTGCAAAAACGGGTAAGAGCAGTGCAGTTATTACTGTGTTAACACTCATTCTGTTTCTGGGATATATGTATATCTGCTTCAAACTGCAGGATTATCTCAACAAACTGATTGAAAACGGCGCAGCTGTAGGTGAAGCTGTAAAGAAAGCACTTCCTCCTTTTTACTCCATGGGCAGAGCGTGTGCTGAGGGAGATTTCCTTTACTTTCTGCTGTTTCTGGCATTTTGCATAATTCCGTTTATTATAGTATATTTCGTTCTGTCGAAAACCTTTATCAGTATCGCAACTTCTGAAAAAGGCGGAAAGAAAGCCGTATACAAGGAACGCACCCTGAAGGTGTCAGGTGCAAAAACTGCCCTTTTCAAAAAGGATCTGCGTCATTTTACAGGCAGTCCCATGTACATGTTCAACTGTGGTATCGGCCTCGTATTTATGCTGGCGGCTTCTGTATATCTGATTGTCAAGGCTGAGGAGGCGGAACCGATTCTGTTCCTACTGCAGAGTCTTGCACAGGATGAAAGTGTTACAGGGGCGGTATTGTGTGCGATTCTGGGGATGATGGCATCGCTGACCAATATTTCTTCTCCAATGATTTCCATTGAGGCAAAAACTTTGTGGATCAGTAAATCTCTTCCTGTTTCAGCTAAAGATGTTATTTTTGCCAAAGCGGACGTTCATATTGCCGCCAGTCTTCCCTTTGTTCTGACTTCCGTCATTCTTCTGGAGGCTGCTTATGATATGAGTCTGTTAAGCAGAGTACTTCTTGCAGTTTTTCCGTTGATGGTGGTTATCTTTAATGCCTATATGGGGATTGCACTGAATTTATCTTTCCCTAAATTTGACTGGATCAATGAGATCCATGCGATTAAACAGGGGGCGGCGCCTATTTTTTCTGTGCTGATTGCCATGGCTACCATAGCTTTGCCGGTACTGCTGTATGTCTTTGCACTGGTTGATGTGATCAGAGCAGAGTATTATGTATTGTCAGTATGCGGAATTTTTGCCGCGGCATCTTTGGCGCTGAACCGTTATCTTGCAGCAATGGGTGCTGCAAAGTTTGAAGAACTGCAGTAAATACCATAAAGAGGTTGAATAATCATGATCAATTTAAAAGACTTAACCCTGAAAGAAATGGAGGACCTGGTTTCTTCTATGGGTCAGCCGTCATTTCGCGGAAAACAGGTTTTTCAGTGGATTTACAGAGGAATAGAATCTTTTGACGATATGACGAATCTTCCGCTGACTTTTCGTCGTGCTCTTTCAGAAAAGGCTTTTATCGGAAAACTGGAAATCCTTGAAATTCAAAAATCGAAATCTGACGGAACCAGAAAATATCTGTTCAGACTGGAAGACGGTAATACCATAGAGAGCGTATTCATGAAATACAGGTTCGGTAATTCCATCTGTGTATCTTCGCAGGCCGGATGCAGAATGGGCTGCAGTTTCTGTGCCTCAACGAAAAAAGGTCTTGTCAGAAATCTGACACCGGGTGAAATTCTGTCCCAGCTGATGGCTGCAGAAGCAGATACGGGAGAAAAGATAGGCCATATTGTGGTTATGGGCACGGGAGAACCCTTTGACAACTACGAAAATCTGGCAGCATTTCTGAGGATTGTCAATGATAAGAACGGACTGAATATCGGTATGAGAAATCTTACTGTATCTACTTGTGGACTCATTCCTGTGATAGAGCGCTTTGCCGATGATTTTCCCCAGGTAAATCTTGCCGTATCTCTCCATGGCGCGACAGATGAAATCAGAAGCGCCATGATGCCGGTTAACCGGCGTTATCCGCTGGAAGAGCTGATTGCTACCTGCAGAGCGTATACAAAAAAAACCGGACGCCGCATCACTTTTGAATACACTCTGGTAAACGGAGTCAATGACAGCGATAAAGACGCCGCAGGACTGAAAAAGCTTCTCAGTGGCATGCTCTGTCACGTGAATCTGATTCCTCTGAATAAGGTGGAAGAATCCGGATTTGATACGGTCAGCAGGCAAAGAGCCATGGAATTCCAACAAATATTGGAGAACAACGGAATTACTGCCACTGTACGGCGTGAACTGGGTTCTGATATCGATGCCGCATGCGGACAGCTGCGGCTTTCCCGAGAAAAATCATAGATACTGAGAGAAACCGAAAACAGAGAAACCCTCTATTTTCGGTTTTTTTTGAAAATAGACTTGCTTTTTTGTTTTTCAGCGAATAAAATAACGAGGTATCACTTTTAATTTTGGGCAAAGGAAAGAGGAGTGTATGGATTTTAAAAAAGCAATCGAAGATGCGATGGAACCTCTTTCGAGAGACATCGCTGCACTTTGCAGGATCAACAGTGTGGAAGGCAAGCCGGAAGAAGGCGCGCCTTTTGGCAGAGGTCCTGCCGAGGCACTTGAGACTATCCTGAAAATGGGAGAGTCCATGGGGTTTAGGGTTGAGAATTTTAATAATTATGCCGGACATATCGAATTTGGCGAAGGGGAAGAGATTCTGGGAATTCTTGGCCATGTGGATGTAGTGCCGGCCGGAGACGGATGGGACTTTGATCCTTTTGGAGGAATCATCAGTGACGGCAAAATTTTTGGAAGGGGAACCTTGGATGACAAGGGACCGCTGGCTGCCTGTCTTTATGCAATGAAGATTCTGAAGGATTCCGGTCTGTCGCTGAAGCGGAGAGTTCGCATGATACTGGGAACCAATGAAGAAACAGACTGGAAGTGCATGGATTATTATCTGAATCAGGTAAAACCGGAACTGCCGACTGTGGCTTTTTCTCCTGATGCAGAATTTCCTGTGACTTATGCAGAAAAAGGTATGCTGCAGTTTACTCTGAGTAAATCTCTGTCAGAGTCTGTAGGGATAGAAGGAGGGGGCGCTTTTAACTCTGTTCCTTCTTCTGCGAGTGTTGTACTGCCGAAAGAGATGAAACCGGCTCTGCAGAAAGCAGTCGAAGCCTGCGAGAATCAGGACATGTACAGTTATGAGGTGTCTGAGGACAAGCTGTTGCTGAAAGCTGCGGGAGTCGGCGCTCATGCGGCCCATCTGGAAAAAGGCAGAAATGCAGTCAGCTATCTGATGGAACTGCTGGCGGAACTGCCGATTACAGGGGAGCTGAAGAAGGTTGCAGACTTTTACAGAGAGACTTTTGGAACCACTCTCTTCGGTGAAAAAATGGGCATTGAAGCTTTCGACGAAGATTCCGGCCCACTGACACTTAATGTAGGTCAGATTGGAGAAAAGGACGGAAAACTGGTACTGTGCTGTGACTGCAGAATTCCTGTCAGTGTGCCGGTTTCTGAAAAGGAGAAGCAGATCAGAGACAGGATTGCAGGCAGCGGATTTGATTTTACCCCGGTTTCTGTTGAAAATCCGCTGTATGTTCCTAAGGATTCGGAGCTTGTGACGACACTGATGGAGGCTTATAGAAAAGTAACGGGAGATGAGAAAAGCCAGCCTATGTCTTCGGGAGGAGCAACCTATTCTCGCACCATGAAAAACTGTGTTGCGTTTGGGTGTCTGCTTCCGGATCAGGAAGACACCATGCATCAGGCCAATGAGTGTCTCGAACTGAGACATTTGAAAATATGGCTGGAGATTATGCTGGAGGCTGTTTATCAGCTTGCAAAGTAACAGAAAAAATAAGGAGGACTTTAACATGAAGGAAAAGAAAGGGTTTCAGATGCCCTCTGCTTTGACCATCGTAATGATCTTTCTGGCAGTAGTCGGAATTATGACCTGGTTTATTCCTACTTCTGTCGTGGTGGAAGAAGCAGGAGAGAGAATTATTCATTTTAACGCTGCATTCGATGCAGACGGCAATATCATTGAAAATGCGGGAACCAATCCTGTAGGACTCTGGGATTTCTTTCTGGCTCCCATTGAAGGATTTATTTCTGCGGCAGATATTGCAATTACAATTTTGATTTCCGGCGGATTTCTTGCCGTTCTGAATCACACCGGTGCTCTTGATGCGGGAATTGGCGCTATGGTCAGAAAGTTTAAGGGCAATACGCTGATTATCATGCTCATGTTCGTATTTGCACTGATGGGAACAGTTTACGGCGCCTGGGAGGAATTGCCTGCATATGCTATCGTAATTATTCCGCTGTTTGTTTCTGCAGGTTATGATGTAGTGACAGGAATGATGGTAATTCTGATCGGTGCCACGATCGGAAATATGGCCAGTGTTGTAAATCCGTACTCCATCGGCGCGGCTGTCGCTGCAATCGGAAACGATGAACTGTCTCTTGGATCCGGCATTCTTCTGAGACTGATTCTCTTTGTGGTGCTGCTGTCTCTGGGAATTGCTCAGGTACTCAGATATGCCGCAAAGGTGAAGAAAAATCCAGAGGCATCCTGCGTTGCAGGTCTGCAGCTGGAGTCTTCACTGTCAGAAGTGGAATCAGGCACAGTAGAACTGACTGGAAGACGAAAAGCTTCTCTGGCAGTTTTTGCAATCATGATCATTATCTGTATCTTTGGTTATGTTCCATGGGATGCTATTCCTGTAGGAGACGGAACAGCTTTTGATGTAATCAATGCACTGCAGTATAAAATTCAGGGAACTTTCCTGGGTAACTTCCTGGGCGCTGACAAATTCTGTGAGTTTGGCTGGTGGTATTTTAATGAGTTCTCCTGTGTATGGCTCATCGGCTCTGTGGTAGTTGCCGTAATCAACAGAATGGGAGAAAAGAAGTTCATTTCTGTATTCGCTGAGGGTGCAAAAGATCTTGTGGGAGTAGTACTGGTACTGGCAGCCTCCAGAGGAATTTCCATTTTCATGGGCTCCAGTGAAGAAGGCATGAGCATTACCTTTATCTACTGGATTCAGAAGATCCTGTCCGGTGTTCCGCTCTGGGCATTTGTTATCGCAGCCATTGCAGTTTACCTGCTCATCGGCATTTTCCTGCAGTCCACAAGCGGTGTTGCAGGTATTACCATGCCGATCTTTGGTGCTCTTGCTTTCGCGCTGTTTGCAGGTTCTTCGGCAGGATCTCTGGGTGGTCAGATTGTACTGCTTTCCACCTTCACCTGCGGCGTGAACTTCATCTGCGGTCATTATCCGGAATCCACCAACATGGGCATCTGTGAGATGTCCGGCGTGCCTTACAATGTGTTCCTGAAACAGTGGGCGAAGATTCTGATTCCTGTTCTGCTTGTTGCCGCACTGATCATCTCTGTCGCTCCGTATATCGGACTTGTTTAATCCGTCAGGTTCTGTCTGCGGGCAGGTGGTGACTCTGTTTTGTATTATATGGTTTTTTCAGGCATATAGTTAAAAAAACATTGAATGTCATCTGCGGTTAGTGTATAATAACACTAATAAGAAATTCGGCTCCGCCGATTCTTCTCAGCATAATATAAGAACGAACGGGAGGACAATAATAATGGTTAAATTATTAGTCGGACATAAAGGAACAGGCAAGACCAAACAGATGATAGATCTTGCCAATGAACAGATTGAGAACAGCAACGGCAGCATCATCTTCATCAATAAGAATGCAAGACTGATGTACGATTTGAAATATAGAATCAGAGTTGTGTGCATGGAAGAGTATGAACATATTACGAACAGCGATGAGTACATAGGTTTCATCTACGGTATCATCAGTTCTGACCACGATATCGAGACTATTTTCATCGACAGCATTCTGAAACATGCAGATTTCTCTTTAGGGGATATTCCGGAATTCTTAACCAGACTGAAGAATATTTCCAAGAACTACGGCATGGATTTTGTCGTAAGCCTGAGCGCCGAAAAAGAAGAAATGATCGGCGTGGATTTCTCAGAATATGAAGTTCTGAACTAATTAGCAAAACTAAAGGGCGGATAAACCGCCCTTATTTTTTTCTGTAAAGGGGGAACACTTTATGGGTATCACACTTGAACAGGTCAGGAAAACTTTTTGCGGGAAAAAACCGGCTGCCGTCGGCGAACACCGCTTCTATTCGGTGCTGATTCCGCTGGTGGAAAAAGATGGAGAACTTTTCCTTCTCTATGAGGTCAGAGCCAGACATATGGTGACTCAGCCGGGTGAGGTGTGTTTTCCGGGCGGCCATGTGGAGACGGAAGAAGATCCGGCCCACACTGCCCTTAGAGAGACTTACGAAGAGATAGGCATTCACCCTGGAAGAATCCGACTGATAGGCGCAGGAAACATCCTGTATGGTTACGCAAACTACACGCTGTTTACATATCTGGGTGTTGTCCGGTATGAAGATTATCTGAAAGCTGATTTGTCCCGGGATGAGGTTGATGAAATTTTTCTGGTCAGAATGACTGATTTTGAGGCCCATTCTCCGCAGATTTTCAGCGAGGAAGTCAGAGCAGAAATCGACGAAGACTTTCCTTATGAAAAACTGGGAATCGGAAGAGATTATCCGTGGAGAACAGGAAAGTGGGAAATCCCGGTTTATGAGATTGACGGGAGAGTTATTTGGGGATTGACTGCAAGGATTACTGCAGATCTCATCAGAGAAGTGAGAAGGTTTTTCCCAAAGCAATCAGGGGTAACGAGGGAATAAAAGAAACCGTTATTCCAGAAAAAAGCTTTTTCTGCTGCGGGTTCCCATGATATACTGTAACCAACGATGATACGGAGGAAAGGAAATGAGGAGAGTACTTGCTTTGTTTCTGTGCATTATTCTGACAGCAGGGATTTCTGCCTGCGGGGATGAAAAAGAAGCCGTTAAGGAATATACTTATGAAATTGCCATGATTACGCCTTCAGAGGAAGAATCTGTCAATGACGGTGCCGACATTGAGAATACATGGGAAGGAATCAGAAAGTTTGCCGAAGAAAACGGCAAAACCTATAAGTATTATGAGCCTGCGGATGAATCGGAAGAGGCCGGAATTGAGGCTGTTGCGCAGGCTTCCGATTCCGGCGCCGCTGTGGTTCTCGGCTGGGGCAGTGAAACCGGCCGGATCTTTGAAAAAGCTTCGGAACGTTTTCCGGATCTGACCCTTATACTGGTCAACGGTGAAGGAAAAACCGGCGTTTCAGATGTACGCTGCGACTCTGCTGCCGCAGGGTATCTTGCCGGTTACGCAGCAGTTACGGAAGGATATGAGGAGATCGGTTTTCTGGGAGAATCCCGGTCAGATCTGGATTTTGGTCTGGGGTTCACTCAGGGCTGCAATGCGGCAGCTGTGGAATGGGGCCATGTGGTATCCTTGCGTTTTATCTGCGGAGAGAAAAACAGCAGTGCTGAACAGGCGGGACAGACTGCTTCACAATGGTATGAGGAAGGAACAGAACTGATTGCCGTTGCGGGAAGGGGTATAAAACAGCCTGTAGAGACTGCGGCGGAGAAAAGCGGAGGAAAGGTGATCTGTCGTTCCGCAGGGAAAACAGACGAGATTGTCATTGCCGCCACTACAGAAAACTGTGCTCTTGCTGCAGAATTTATGCTGAAAGAGTATTATGCCGGCAGCGCGGAAGAACACATAGAGCTTGGCGTTTCTGACAAGGCGGTGGCGCTGAAATGGAGAAAGGAGCAGTTCAGTCTGTTTGTAGAGGAAGACTATCAGAAGGTACTGGAACGCTTTGCAGACGATGAGATTAAACTGTTGTCTTCAGAAGAGGCTGATTCTCCGGACAGTCTGATATCTGAGGGAAACCTGTATCGCATCATTTTAAGGAAGGATTAACAGTAAAAAACATGTTTTTACCGATTACGAGAAAAGAGATGGAAGACAGAGGATGGGAACAGGTGGATTTTGTTCTGGTGACGGGAGACGCCTATGTGGATCATCATTCTTTCGGTACTGCCATTATAGGACGGGTTCTGGAAAGCCGGGGCTATAAGGTGGCAGTATTGTCACAGCCCGATTATAAGAGTGCAGACGATTTTAAAAGGTTTGGAAAACCGAGACTGGGATTTCTTATCAACAGCGGTGTGGTGGATTCCATGGTGAATCATTATTCTGTTTTTAAGAGAAGACGCAGAACTGACGAGTATTCACCGGGAGGGAAACCCGGGAAAAGACCGGATCGGGCGGTGATTGTATACAGTAACAGGGCAAGGGAAGCCTATAAAGATGTGCCTGTCATAATCGGCGGAATCGAGGCAAGTCTGAGACGTCTTGGCCATTATGACTACTGGAGTGACAAAGTGCGCAGATCCATTCTGCTGGATTCCAAGGCAGATTTGCTGATTTACGGCATGGGAGAGCGTGCAGTCACAGAGATTGCAGAGGCGCTTGATGCAGGCATTGCAGTCCGTGACATCACATGGATAAGAGGAACCTGTTTCAGAGCCGCAGATTATGACGGGGATGAATATACCGTGGTACTGCCGGATTTTCAACAGATTGCGGAGGATAAGAAAGCCTATTGTAAAAGCTTTGTGATGGCATATCGCAGCAACGATCATATTAACGGAAAACGGCTTGTGGAGAAATATGGAGAGACTCTGTATGTGATACAGAATCAGCCTCAGCCGCCGCTTTCCAGGCAGGAACTTGATGATATCTATGAACTTCCTTATGAGAATCGCTGGCATCCCGTTTATGATGAGGCGGGAGGAATTCCGGCATTTTCCGAAATTGAGTTCAGCCTTGTCTCCTCCAGAGGATGCTTTGGCGGATGCAGTTTCTGTGCGCTGACCTTTCATCAGGGAAGACAGGTGAGAAGCCGCAGTAAAGAATCTCTGGTCAGAGAAGCCGAAGCTATGATTAAAAAGAAGAATTTCAAAGGCTATATTCACGATGTGGGAGGACCCACTGCCAACTTCCGCCTGCCGGCCTGCAGAAAACAGCTGAAAAGTGGAGTGTGTAAAGACAGAGATTGTCTTTATCCGGCGCCGTGCAGAAACATGGATATAGATCACAGCGATTATCTGGATGTGCTGCGGGCTTTGCGCGGTCTGGAAGGTGTGAAAAAAGTATTTATCCGTTCCGGTATTCGTTATGATTATGTGATGGCTGATCAGGACAGTACTTTTCTCAGAGAACTCTGTAAATACCATGTCAGCGGTACGTTAAAGGTAGCACCGGAACATATTTCTGAAAGAGTGCTTTACTGCATGAGAAAACCTTCCAAAGAAGTGTTTATCAGTTTTGCTGAGAGGTATAAACAGATCAACCGGCAGTTGGGACTGAAACAGTATCTGATTCCGTATCTGATCAGTTCTCATCCGGGAAGCAGACTGGAAGATGCAGTGGAACTGGCTTTGTTTCTGAAAGAATATGGTTTTGTACCGGATCAGGTTCAGGATTTTTATCCTACACCTGCCACCCTTTCGACCTGTATGTATTACACAGAGATGGATCCGTTTACGATGAAACCGGTTTATGTGGCTAAAAATCTGGAAGAAAAAAGAATGCAGCGCGCCCTAATCCATTATCACAAACCGGAGAACAGAGATATTGTTATAAAGGCGCTGAAAAGGGCAGGCAGAGAGGATTTGATCAGTGTCCTGCTCTGTGCGAGAGGAAAAAAACATGAGTCTAATCAAAGAATTCACAAAACTCATTCAGGCAAGCGAAAGACAGTACAGAAACGTCAGGGAAAAACCTCTGATTCTGACAGAAGAGATTCTTCAGCAAAAAGAAGACACCGGTAATCTCATCTGTTTCGGAGACAACAAAGCGGTGATGAAAACGCTTCTTGAGACCGGAAATATGTTCGGGAAAGTACAGCTTATCTACATTGATCCACCTTTTTTTTCAAAAGCTGATTATGATGCGGTGCTGAAAGCGGGAGATGAAAGTATCAAACATCTTGCCTATGGAGACAAGTGGGAGCGGGGACTTTCGGAATATCTGAAGATGCTGACTGTCCGGCTTCTTCTGATGAGGGATCTTCTTGCCGATTCGGGATTGATCTGGCTTCATCTGGACTGGCATGCCGCTCACTATGCCAAAATCATCATGGACGAGATCTTTGGAGAGAAAAACTTTGTCAATGAGATTATCTGGACATATAAGTCGGGAGGTACCAGTAAAAGGCATTTTTCAAGGAAACACGATACACTTCTGGTGTACGCCAAATCCAGACATTACAACTTTTATCCGCTCCGTGAGAAGTCCTACAACCGGGGATATAAACCTTACCGCTTCAAGGGGGTAAAAGAGTACAAGGATGATATGGGATGGTATACCATGGTCAATATGAAAGATGTCTGGAATATTGATATGGTAGGCCGAACATCGGGGGAAAGAACCGGATATGCCACACAGAAGCCGGAGCAGCTTCTTGAAAGAATTGTGGAAAGCAGTACCCGTGAAGGAGATCTGTGCGCTGACTTTTTCTGCGGAAGCGGCACTCTGCCTGCTGTGGCAGGACGCATGGGCAGACGGTTTATCGGCTGTGATAAGGGCCGTCTGGCAGTGGAAAGCACCATCAGCAGACTGGCATCCAACGGAGAAACCTTTCAGGTGTACAGCCTTCGGCCGGAAGAAAAGACAAGACTAAAGGTGGAGCTTACGGCGGAAAAAAAGGAAATTCCGGGTTCAGACAAAGTACTTGTGCGTATTTCTCTTCTTTCGGTGAGGGAAAAGCATCTTTCAGGAACAGTAGAGGAAAAGTCCAGGGAAATTATCAGAAAGATAATCAGGGAAGATCCTCTGCAGCTGGTGGAAGCATGGAGTGTGGATTTCAATTATGATGCTGAAGGTGGAGTTCATCGCCCGCAGACCGTTTTTGTCAGAAATAAGGGAAATCTTACGACTGTTTGCGAAAAAATAATTCCGCAGGGAAGAACTGTCTGTGTTAAAATTGTAGATATTATGGGAAATGTTGCATTTGAAAGGATCTATGTATGAAAGAAACTCTGAAAGCAAGACTGATCGACTATCTGTTTCTGATTCTGGCCTGCATTGTCGGCGCTTTTGCAACCACTGCGGTACTGATTCCCAACGGACTGACCAGCGGTGGGCTGACAGGTCTTGTCCGGATTCTGCAGCACTTTGCAGACATCAACTTTTCGCTGGCCTATTATGCCGGAGCATTTATTATCCTGATCGTCGTCATTGTTACCCTGGGCTTCAGGGAAGCAAAGAAAGTTCTGCTGATTACAGTATTATATCCGGCAGTGCTCTTTGTGATGGAATTTTTTGATTTACAGCTGCTTGAGGAGAAAGATGTGATACTGGCTGCAATTTTCTGCGGTGTTTTCAGCGGAATATGCAACGGTATCATTTTCTGGAGAGGTTATGCTTTCTGCGGCACTGAATCTATCGCAAAGATTATAAAAAGAAAGTTTATGCCTCAGGTGGATCTGAGCAAGATCCTTCTGGTGCTTGACGGCTCCATCATTATTGCTTCAGCTTTTATCTTTGGAAGAAACATTGCCCTGTATGCGCTGGTAACTCAGTTTATTGCGTCTAAGATGGTGGATTTCATTATTTATGGCTTTGAAACAAAGATTGTGCAGGTGAATATTCTTACAACCAAGTCACAGGAAACTATTGAGTTTGTGATGAAGGATCTGAATCGCGGTGTCTCCAGCCGCAAAACGGTAGGAGAGTTTACCGGACAGGAAAAAAAGGAACTGGTGGTTCTGTGCTCACCGAGAGAAAGTATGGTGCTGAAAAAGTTTCTGGCTTCTGAAGATCCGTCAGCTTTTGTGACTGTTCTTCATGTGGATACAGTCTGGGGAAACGGAAAAGGTTTTACAGAAATAAACAAAGATGATTAAACAGTAATTATTCAATTAGAGGAGGAAGAAATGGCAAAGTATAAGTGTGATATCTGCGGATATGAGTTTGACGAAGCTGCGGAAGGTAAATCGATCAGTGATCTGGATGCCTGCCCGCTGTGCAAAATGAGTGTGGATCATCTGAAACTGATAGAAGAGGAGCCTGTTATCTCTGTCGCAGAAGAAAAAGAAGACAGTGAATCTCTGGAATATGATCCGGCCACAAGACGGGAAGATCGAGAGTGCCGTTATATGTCTGAAATTCATCGGATGGCGGTTACCGGCGAGACGCTCCATGCCGCTATGGGAACAAAAATGCCGATGCCGGGCTGGGATGATATTCTGCTCCTTGGGGCACAGCTGAATCCACCTCCCCTCAATGATGGAGAGGAGGTCAATATTCAGACTGTCATAGGGAAAAAAGCAGCAAAACCGATGGTACTGGAGAGTCCTGTATATATTTCTCACATGTCCTTCGGTGCTCTTTCTGCGGAGACCAAAGAAGCCCTTGCTATGGGAAGCGCAATGGCCAAGACGGCTATGTGCAGTGGTGAAGGCGGTATTCTGCCTGCAGAAAAGGCTGCCGCATATAAGTATATTTTTGAGTATGTACCGAATCTTTACAGTGTGACGGATGAAAACCTGAAGACTGCTGATGCCATTGAAATTAAAATCGGGCAGGGCACAAAGCCGGGCATGGGAGGACATCTGCCGGGTGAGAAGGTGACCGCTGAAATCGCGGAAATCCGTGGAAAAGAGATGGGTAAGGACGTGCAGAGCCCATCAAAATTTCCGGGAATAAACAGTAAAGAGGATCTGAAAGCACTGGTCAGCAATTTGAGAGAACGGTCAGAAGGACGGCCAATTGGAATTAAGATTGCAGCGGGAAGGATAGAAAGAGATCTGGAGTACTGTGTTTTTGCCGAACCTGATTTTATTACCATAGACGGAAGAGGCGGTGCAACCGGTTCCAGTCCTTTTTTCCTGCGTGAAGCCACCAGCGTGCCTACAGTTTATGCCCTTTACAGGGCCAGAAAATATCTGGATGCTGCGGGAGCTGAGATTGATCTGGTGATTACAGGCGGACTTAGAGTTTCTGCGGATTTTGCCAAGGCAATCGCTATGGGCGCAGATGCGGTTGCTGTTGCCTCTGCAGCTATGATAGCGGCAGCATGTCAGCAATATCGAATCTGCGGGAGCGGCGGCTGTCCTGTAGGTATCGCCACACAGGATCCTGAACTGAGGAAACGCCTGAAAAAAGATGCCGCTGCCAGAAGAGTGGCAAATTATCTGAATGTCAGTGCTGAGGAACTTCGCGTATTTGCAAGGATTACCGGCCATAAAGACATTCATGATCTCAGTGTGGACGACTTGTGCACCACAAGCAGAGAGATTTCTGAGTTTACTGATATTCCTCATGCCTAAGGGGAAATGACTGCATTATTTGTCGGGTAATATTCATTATATGTGCATACAGGATCGAGACTTTTTTACGAAAGTAAATCAAAGGTTTTTCAGATTCTGTACGCACATTTTTTTGAAGAATTGAATCTCATTCTGGATATTAACGCGAAAAAATTATTTTCTTTTGAGCCGTCGGATGATTTCGATAATCAAAGAAAGGTCTTTTTCATCTAATTGCTTGATTTCATCAACTGCAGTTTGAAATAAGATTGGGGTTGAACAGGAATCATCGAAGAATTGACTGGGCGCTATTCCAAAGTATTCACAAATCTGAAGGAATTCAGCCAAAGGAGGCAATGATTTTCCGGAAGAAATGTTATAGATATAGCTTCTGCTGTGCCCAAGGTCATAACTCATCTGATATTCTGAAACTCCCTTTTGAAGTCTTAACTGGGTAATTCTGTCTCGTACAAATCTGGTATCCATTGTCCTAACTCCTATTATCTATTTATACAAATATTTTAGGGGATGAACGTAGAAAACAGTCTAATAAAATACGCTTAATTCGCTGTTAACGTCCAATAAAATATGTTATAATAATAGTCAGATGAAAAAATAAAATGGACGTGTTCTGAGAAAACAGCAACTTTTTACACGAATTTTAGGAGATGAGATCATGGCATTTGACCTGCCTTTGCTGCATATTTTGGCATCATTGATGGAATGTGAATATATATCTGATTTGAAGTTTCTTTCACCGGTTCGGCGCAGGAAACTATGCCAGAAACTGAGAGAACTGCCATTGAGAGAAGAGGATATAAAAGAATGGAATGATGCCTTAGAGTATTTTACCGGAAACCTCCCGGAAAAAACTGCGGAGTCTGCCAGAAAGAAGATTATTCAATTTCTGGACAGATAAAAAACGGATTGATAAATGCCTATATCCTTGGATATTTTGGGAGTTAATTTGACTGCAGGCGAATAAATTACTTTGCTTTTACAGGGAATTGTGTTATAATATTTATGTTATGCACCAGTAGCTCAGGGGATAGAGTAGCACACTCCGAATGTGAAGGCCGCAGGTTCGATTCCTGTCTGGTGCACCAAAAAGACGGTTGATGTTTGATTATCAACCGTCTTTTCTTTTATTGATGGTATTGCATTATTTTTTACAGGCCCAGCCCAAAGGTGTCTTTCACACGTTTCATGACGGGATCTGCAATGGCTCGCGCTCTTTCAGCGCCGTCCCTGAGGATCTCCAGCAGTTCTTCGGAATGGCGGATTTCTTCGTATCGGGCCTTGATAGGGGCAAGTGCATCTGTAACGACTGTCACCAGATCTTTTTTGAAATCGCCGTAGCCTTTTCCTTCATATTCTTTTTCCAGCTCCTGCAGGGATTTACCTGACAGGACGCTGTAGATGTTCATCAGATTACTGATACCCGGTTTGTTTTCGGGATCAAACCTTACGATACCTTCTGAATCAGTGGTTGCCTTCATAATGGACTTTTTGATTTTCGCAGGATCGTCCAGAAGAGAAATCCTGCTGTGGATATTTTCTGCCGACTTGCTCATCTTCTGAGAAGGATCATCCAGCGCCATGATTCTGGCGCCTTCTTTCAGATACCGGCCCTCCGGAACCACAAAGGTTTCTTTCTTTGTGTTGTTGACTCTGATAGCGATATCACGAGTAAGCTCGATGTGCTGTTTCTGATCGTTACCCACAGGCACCACATCTGTATCATACAGAAGAATATCTGCCGCCATCAAAAGAGGATAGGTAAACAGTCCTGCAGGCGCCGATTCCTTGTTGTGGCTTTTGGCTTTGAACTGGGTCATTCTCGAAAGTTCTCCTGTGTAGGAATTACAGGTGAGAATCCAGGAGAGTTCTGCATGACCTGAAACATCTGACTGGACAAAAACAATAGATTTCTTGGGATCTACACCTACGGCAAGATAAAGGGCAGCCACATCCAGAATGTGTTCTTTCAGCTCTTTGGGGTCCTGCGGAACTGTAATGGCATGAAGATCTACGATACAGTAGATACACTCATGATCTTCCTGAAGTTCAACAAACTGACGAAGGGCCCCAAGATAATTTCCGAGATGAATATTTCCTGTAGGCTGTACTCCTGAAAAAACTCTTTTCATGTTAAATTACCTCATTTCTTAATTTATTTTGCCGACGATCCGGCGGAGACAGGGCGGTTTTGCGACCCGGTGCCCGCTGCTGTGTGCAATAAAAAAGCTTCTATCCCTGCCATACCAGGGACAAAAGCTGAAGCTTCTGCGGTACCACCCCGATTCGCCTCCAAGAGGAAACGCACTCTAAACATACAGTCATATGTCATTCGATATTACGGTCGAATCCCGTCTCCCATACTGAGCAGACTTCTGTGAGAAAAGAGGCTCTGCTGTTCTGTTTGCCCTCATAAGTCCATTGGCCGGTGCGTTCTCTGCAGCAATCCCACCATCTGCCGCTCTCTGAAAGATACCGTTCACCGGTTACTACTCTTATTCATCGGTTTTGGATATTCACTTTCTATATTCTACAATTCTAGCATAAAGAATTATAAGAGTCAAGTTTTTCACCTTACTAAATCGATGTGACTATGGTATACTGAAAAAGCAAATTACTATCATTGCTCAGGAATATGATCCGGAAGATAAGATCAGGAGGTTTTCAGATGGATGTTCTTCAGGCATCGTTTTTTTCCGATCTGCCACAGGAGGATTTTGGCACATGTATCAGCAGATGCAGGGAAGGGGAATACGACATTGAAAATGTAAGGTTCAGAGGAGAAAGTTTTTCTGATGAAAATTTCGGAGAACTTAATTTTGACACTGTTTCTTTTGAGCACTGCACCTTTTTGTCCTGTAGTTTTAAGGGAGATGACTTTAAGAATATCCGGTTTGTTTCCTGCCAGTTTGCAGGCAGCAAGTTTACAGGAAGCTGGTTTGGCAGATGTGTCTTTGACAGTTGTCAGCTTTCCGGTGCGGATTTTGAAGAATGCGGGGCTTCTGAGGTGGTTTTCAGCGATTGCATGATGAATATCGCAAATTTTACCCGGGCGAAGATGAAGGACTGCAGCTTTTCTTCCTGTGATCTGACAGAAGTATATTTCTCGGAGTGCACGTTTAAGAATCTTACACTCAGAGAAAACCAATTTATAGGTACAGATTTTTTTAAGACAAAACTGAAAGGGATCGATTTCTCGGACAGTATTCTGCAGGGAATCCGAGTATCTGATTCAGGTGAGCTGAAGGGGGCAATTGTCAGCCCGTATCAGACAACAGAACTGATAAAGATTCTGGGAGTCATTGTTAAAGAATAGCGTTCTCATGCATAAAGAAGGAGCCATTGCACAGCATTTTACCTGCTGTGCAATGGCTCCTTTTGTATGGGTTGGTCAAATTCTGTGTCATAAACAATACTAACGTTCGTATACTGTCTTTCCGGCAACTATGGTCATATCCACCCGGATATCCTTGATATGATCGGGTTCTGACTCATAGATGTCTTCAGAAAGCACTACGAAATCAGCGTTTTTTCCAAGCTCCACGGTACCGTTTGTGTCTTCGGTGTAGGAGCCATAGGCGGCATATTTTGTAAAGAGACGGAGTGCCTCTTCTAAAGATAGTTTTTCTTCAGGAAGCCAGCCTTCAGCAGGCTGACCGCTGATATTTTTCCGTGTCACGGCAAAGTAGATATTTTCCAGAACGTTAAAGCTTACCACCGGTGCATCGGAACCTCCCATGGTTCTGATGCCCAGATCCAGCATGGATTTCCATGCATAGACTTTATCCATTCTGTCTTTTCCGATTCTTGATTCTACCACATCCATATCCAGATCTATAAAGACAGGCTGAATGTATGCGAGAATATTCTCTTTTGCCATATCTTCCAGAATTTTCCGGTTAGTAATCTGAGCATGGACGATTCCGTGGCGATCTTTTGGATTATCCTTTCGGTAAGGTGAATTCTTTATCGCCTGAATGACCATGTCCATGGCTCTGTCACCAATACAGTGCACTGCAATCTGCATATGATGCTTATCGCAGAAGGCTGCAATTTCATTCAGTTCTTCCTGGGAGTAGATGATCAGACCACGGTTGCTGCTGTCTCCTTCATAAGGTTCCTGCAGAGCGGCGGTTCTTGCACCCAGAGAACCATCCTGCAGCAGTTTGACAGGTCCGACAGTATAGTATTTTCCACAGTCACCGGTTCGGTAACCCTCACTGATGAATGTCTTGAGATCTTCAAAACGTTCAAAGAGACACTGCTCATAAACTCTCAGATTCAATTCATCCTTTTCATCCAGGGACTTGTATGCATTCATGATTCTCCGCCAGTTTTTTCCCGGAAGAGAAGCCAGGTCATCAGACTGAATGGCAGTGATGCCTGCACGGTTTAAGTCTCGTATGCTGTATTTTATCAGATATTCAACCTCTTCCTGAGGCGGTGCGTCCAGAATGGAATAAAAGAACTGAACAGCATTCTCTTTGAGAACGCCGGTTTCCTCATTGACGTCACGACGAATTTCCGGATATTCTTTAATTTTTTTCAGCTTCTCCAGGCCGCAGGAATTGCAGACTGCTGTGTGACCGCAGACTCTTACCATGATAACAGGAATATCATCTGCAAGTGCATCCAGCTGATCTTTGTGAGGATATTCAGGAACATCGAAGAGTTCTTCGTTCCATCCACGGCAGAACAGCCAGTTCAGCGGACGCTGCTGTCTCTGTGAAAGACGATCAGCAGCAGCTGAGAGCATATCACCGACACTTCGGCAGTCGAAGAGTTTTACCGAGTTTTCCACAAATGCGTAATGCAGCATATGAAGATGGGAGTCCACAAAACCCGGCAGCAGAAGGCGTCCCTTCAAATCCACTGCGGCTGCGGTTTCCAGCTTCAGAGCTTCTTCTGAAGTGCCCAGAAAAGCTACTTTACCGTCAGCGACGCCGACAGCCTCGTAAAAGGTGTCGGCATCGTCAAGAGTACTGATTTTTCCGTTATAATAAACGATATCCATTGAATTAAGCATCTTTTTTATTCTCTCCTGATTTCAGTGTATCTTCATAGAATAAAACTGTATCCGGATTCAGCTTTCCTTCTCCCAGATAGCGGGCTTTGTAGTCTTTCAGAAGTTTAATAAAGGTGCCGCTGAGCAGGAAGATGGTGATAATGTTGAAGAAAGTCGGGAATACAGTGGTAAAGTCGGCAACAACCCAAAGCTGTGCAGGAGTTCCTCCTCCGTAAACAGTCAGAATAGTAACCAGAAGTCCCCAGAGCGGTGTACCGATGAGGAATACCTTGGAGGCCACTGCCTTGAATTTCTCTTTTCCTTTCAGACTGTGATCCAGAATCACCTGATAGTAAGTGAACCAGCCTGTGGAGGTGGTCAGACCGAACAGGAAGATACTCAAAGCAATGAGAATTCTTGCGGCTGAACCCATTACAGATTCAAATGCTGTCAGTGTCAGAGTTGCGCCTTCGAGACCGGAACTCCAGAATCCTGTGGAGATAACAACCAGTCCTGTCAGAGTGCAGACTACGATAGTATCCATAAATACTTCAAACGCTCCCATCAGACCCTGCTTCAGCGGGTGGTCCGTATTTGCAGTGGCGTGAACCATCGGAGATGTTCCCCATCCGGCTTCGTTGCTGTATACAGAACGGGCAAATCCGAGACGCATGGTGTAGGCAACGGAGGCTCCAAGGAAACCGCCTGTGGCAGACTGTGTCGTAAACGCACCTTTGAAGATCATGGCAAAGGTGTTTGGAAGCTGATCAAAGTTTACTGCCAGAATGATCAGTGAACCGATGATGTAGAAGGAGCACATGATCGGGGTCAGGTAGGAAGCCACAACGCCTACTTTTTTGATTCCGCCGATAATGATGACATAGATTCCTGCCACGTAGATCAGGGACGGGATAATATATGGGATGTCAAAGGTGCCTCCGATGGCTTCCGATACAGTGAAGTTCTGCAGTGTGATAAACCAGGTCATAAAGATACAGAAACCGAAGATAACGGCAAAGATCTTCCAGAACTTATATCCTTTCTCTTCGCCGAGACCCTTCTGCATATAGTAGGTAGGACCGCCGCGGAAAGTTCCGTCAGGCTGTTTTTCCCTGTAGTATACAGCCAGTGTTACTTCTGCGGTTTTGATGATCATGCCCAGAAGAGCTGCAACCCACAGCCAGAATAATGCGCCGGGGCCTCCTGTTGCAATTGCAGTGGCAACGCCGCTCATGTTACTTACACCGACGGTACCGCCGATGGCAATGGAGATTGCCTGAAAAGGTGTCAGACTTTTTTTGCTGTCACCTTCGCCGCCGCCGGATCTGCGGTCTTTCCTGGTAAGACTCTTGACGATATGGCCGAAATGACGGATCTGGAAGAATCCGGAACGGAAGGTCAGATACAGTCCGGTCACTAAGGTTACGAGGATCAGCGGTGTTCCCCATAGAAAGTTGGTAAAGTTCTCAAATAGTGCAAACATGCGAAAGTTCCTCCTTTGTTTTTTGCATACAAATTTGCATGAGATTTGTATGATTGAAGTCCCTGTTCTTTTATATATCGCTGCAACAGGGATGATGATGTATGACAGCAATATATCAAAGCAAAATGCGTGCCATGGTAAAAAAAGTAAATTTTATTGTTTTTTTTACCAAATTTTCAAAAATAGGATAAAAATAGGGTGAAAAATAAGGGTGATATATAAAAAATAGGTTGAATAATCGGACGAAATGCCCTATAATGATGCTGTCAATTTCTTAGAGTCAGAGAGGCAAGTCACATGAAAATCATCTATATCGTGTTTAACAACAGAGAAAAAGGGGACGTGCTGTCAGAACTTCTCAATAATCTGAAATATGTGTTTGAAGATTACATCAAGGTTAAGATCTGTTTTCTCAACGAAATACAGGCGGGAGCCATTTCTGACGGAGATCTTTTTATCGTGCTTTACAAGGACAGAGTTTATGCGATGAAAGACTATATCTCTTCCATGGACAAGGTTATCGTCATGTCCAGAACCATTCAGAGAAAATTTCTGCCGGATGTTTTTGCAATCCCCGAGGGTACGGATGTGCTGGTGGTCAATGACTCAACGGAAAGTACACTGCAGACTGTAAACAATCTGTATGAACTGGGACTGAATCACCTGAATCTGATCCCGTACATAGAGACAGAGGATCTCAGACGTTACGAACATATCAGAATATCCATCACGCCTGACGAAGAGGAAATGGTTCCGCCATATATTGACAGAATCATCAATATTCAGAACCGTCATATTGCCATGGATACTTTTGTCACGATTATCAATAAACTGAATCTGAACAATGAACAGATCACCAGAAATCTGATACGCTATAATCAGCTTATAGCAGAAACAGGGGGAGTAGGCAACAGGCAATATGTTACGGAACGTCTGAAAAGTGAAATCCTGAAAAAAATTATTCAGGATTCCGAAAGAGCCATACTGATTACTGACGAGGATTATCGAACCGTTTATGTAAATGATAAAGCCCGTTTTCTGTTTCACATAGATGACAGACCGGGGGTCAATCTTGCGGAAATCTTTTCCGCACTGGACCGAAGACTGCTGGAGCCGTTTTCCTATGACAGAATTCTTCTTCCGGTCGGAGGAATAAATTATCTGGCCAGTAAACGGGTTGCCAGAGTAGTAGACCAGATTGTGGGATACTATATTATCTTTGAAGACGAAAAAGAGATTAAAAAAACAGAGAGAGACCTGAATAAACAGCTGGTCAAGAGCGGTCTGGTCGCCAAATATCATTTTGATCGGATTGTGGGAGAATCCTCTGTCATGAAAAAATCAGTTGATCTGGCCAAAAAGGTGGCGCTGACTGATTTTACCGTGCTGATCGGAGGAGAAAGCGGGACGGGAAAAGAACTTTTTGCACAGTCTATTCACAACTATTCTGCAAGAAGGGATCAGCCCTTTGTTGCAATCAACTGCGCCGCCCTGCCTGAATCTCTTCTGGAAAGTGAGCTGTTCGGTTACGAAAAAGGAGCATTTACGGGAGCTCTGAACAATGGAAAACTGGGGCTTTTTGAGCAGGCCGGCAAGGGAACGGTCTTTCTTGACGAGATCGGGGACATGTCGTTGTCTCTGCAGGCCCGTCTGCTGAGAGTTCTGCAGGAGAAGCAGATTATGCGTCTCGGCAGTGATAAGGTTATCGAAGTGGATGTTCGTATCATAGCCGCCACTAACAGGAATCTTGAGGAAGCAATCAGGGAAGGCACTTTTCGTGAAGATTTATATTTCAGGCTCTGCAATATTCCGGTCCTTCTTCCGCCGCTTCGTGAAAGGGAAGGGGATATCCTTCTTCTGATGGAGAAAATGCTGGGGAATAATTATCAGAGACTGAGCCGGGAAGATAAAATGAGATTACTGCAGTATGACTGGCCGGGGAATGTAAGAGAACTGAAAAATGTTGCCGACTATTTCATAACTTTAGGAGAGCTGCCCGCCGGCATCCTGAAAAGGACAGGCAAACCGGATTGTCTGCGGGAAATGAGTCGTGGAGACAGTGTGATCACACCGGATGATGTAAGAAAGAAAACCGAGATAGAGAATGAATCTGTAGAGGCTGCTGTGCTTGAGATTATCGCCGGCAGAACAGAAGAACATTCCGGTATAGGACGGGATTCCCTGCTGAAAGAATTAAGACGGCGGAATGTGTCAATCAGCGATCACAGGCTCAGAAAGATCCTGAAGGAGCTGGAAAACAAAGGCAAGATTGCTGTCGGAAAGGGAAGGAGTGGCTGCAGAGCCATATAAGTGCAGAAAAAACAGGAGCCTCGCCGGCTCCTGTTAAAGTCGCGTTATTTTACCGGCTGATTTCACCGATCAGGTTGACCATTTCAATGGCGCCAACGGCACAGTCATAACCTTTATTGCCTGCCTTTGTGCCGGCTCTCTCTATGGCCTGTTCGATATTGTCAGTAGTAAGAATACCGAACATCACCGGAATATCAGCGGACAGAGAAACCGCAGCGATGCCTTTGGAAACTTCTGCGCAGACATAATCATAGTGAGAAGTGTTTCCGCGAATGACAGCACCGAGACAGATGACAGCATCATATTTACCGGATTTTGCCATCTTCTGGGCTATCAGGGGAATTTCAAAAGCTCCCGGACACCATGCAATTTCGATATTGTCGTCTTTTACATCGTGCCTCTTCAATCCGTCAAGCGCGCCGGAAAGCAGCTTGGAAACGATGAATTCGTTGAAACGTGCACAGACGATACCGATTTTCATTTCTTTTGACACTAATTTTCCTTCATAAATTTTCATTTCTTTTTTCCTCCTGTCAGGCATTATGTTCTATTTGTAATTCAGAATATGTCCCATTTTTTCCTGTTTAGTCTTCAGATAGAAGATATCGTGGGTGGTTGCAGGCATCTGAATCGGAACTCTTTCTATAATATCCATTCCAAATTCTTCCAGTTCATATACTTTCTGTGGGTTATTGGTCAGAAGACGAAGTGTCTTTGCTCCCAGATCACGAAGGATCTGCGCTCCGATATAGTATTCTCGCAGATCGCCGTCAAAGCCCAGAGCCAGATTGGCTTCCAGAGTATCCATGCCCTGATCCTGCAGTTCGTAGGCCTTCAGTTTATTGATAAGACCGATACCTCGGCCTTCCTGACGCATGTACAAAAGAATACCTCGGCCTTCTGCCTCGATCTGGGTAAGGGCCGCTGCCAGCTGCTGTCCGCAGTCACATTTTGCAGAGCCGAAGGCATCTCCTGTGAGGCATTCCGAGTGTACTCTGCACAGAAGGTTTTCTCCGTCTCCGATATCGCCTTTTACCAGCGCAATATGGTGTTCACCGTTGAGTTTGTTGATATAACCGTGAGCCATGAAATTTCCGTATTTGGTCGGCAGTTTGGTGACAGCGACACATTCCACCAGTTTTTCATGTTTCTTTCTGTATTCCTGAATAGACTTGATACTGATGAATTTTATGTTGTATTTCATTGCCAGTTCTTTCAGTTCCGGAGTGCGCATCATAGTACCATCTTCGCGCATGATTTCGCAGCAGAGTCCGCATTCTGAAAGACCGGCAAGGCGCATCAGATCAACGGTTGCTTCTGTGTGACCGTTACGTTCGAGTACGCCCTGAGGCTTTGCCAGAAGAGGGAACATGTGTCCGGGACGGCGGAAATCTTCAGGCTTTGAATCTTTATCCACGCATTTTCTGGCAGTCAGACCCCGTTCTTCTGCAGAGATACCGGTAGTTGTGTCCACATGGTCGATGGATACGGTAAATGCGGTACAGTGGTTATCGGTATTTTCATCTACCATCTGGGGAAGATGGAGTCTCCTGCAGATTTCCGAACTCATCGGCATACAGATAAGTCCTTTTCCATGAACAGCCATAAAGTTGACATTCTCTGTTGTTGCAAACTCTGCGGCACAGATAAAGTCGCCTTCATTTTCTCTGTCAGGATCGTCAGTGCAGAGAATAATTTTTCCCTGACGAAGATCTTCCAGAGCTTCTTCTACTGTGCTGAATGTAAATTCTTTCATGATATTCATTCCTTTCTGTTTTTTAGTAAAAACCGTTTTCCAAAAGGAAACTTTCGGTAATTGTGCTTTCCGTGGCTTTAACATCTCCTTTATGGACGGAATTTTTATCGGAGAAGGTGAGAAGCCGTTCAATATATTTTCCTACACAGTCATTTTCCAGATTGACAGTGTCACCCTTTTTTTTCCCGCAA
>CASEOD010000092.1 GCA_949289445.1 uncultured Eubacteriales bacterium | reverse complement strand
GCCTCATCATTCTCTCTCATATATTTGATGGCATCTTCCACCATGTCATAGGCAACAGGCACCTGTTCATAAGTCTCCTGATCCATGAAATAATACAGATCTCCGTCATTGTAAAGATACTGCATCTTCTTGGTCTCGATGATGGCTTCCTCAAATTTATCATCAGGATTAAAAGCTTCTTCTCTGGTTGCACCTGTAATGATATTCTTATACTTTGTTCTGACAAAAGCTGCACCTTTGCCCGGTTTTACATGCATAAAATCAAGAACTACATGAGGTTCGCCATTAATCTGAAATGTCCTGCCTTTTCTAAAATCACTTGCATAAATCATCGGTCTATTCTCACTTTCTTCTCAAAATTTTGATTCAAAAAAACTTCTGCAATTATTATATCAGATTTGCTGCCCGTTGCCAAGACCCATTACTTCGCCCAGTATCTTATATACATCGTTCATCATCAGCGAAAAACGCATTTCCGCCTGCATGTACTGAGCCGCCATGGGGTCTTTCATAATGATTTGATAAAGTTCCTGTACAGACTGCATCATGTCTGCTGCGGCGTTTTCGCCCATCATCTGTTTTGCCTGCAGTTCAAACTGTTTTGCCTGAAAATCCTTTATCATGGCCGACAGACTTTCATTCTGATCCACCACTTTTTTCAGCTGATCGTACTGCTTGAACTCTTCGGATTCTTTGATTGCCTTGGCCAGTCCATGGGCCTGATCATATACATTCATCTTCTACCTCGCTTATACATCTAAAAATATCGGAAGAATAATCGGGCTTCTCTTTGTTTTCTTGAAGATAAACTTTCTGAGTTCTTCCCTTACATTGTTCTTAATGGCATTCCAGTCCTTGCTGCAGTTTTCTGTCAGCGTTTCCTCAAGAGCCTGCAGCGCGACGGCTCTGGCGTCATTGATCAGATCTTCGTTTTCTCTGACATAGACAAAACCTCTGGACACAATATCAGGTCCGGAAATAATTTCTCCACTGCTTCTGTCAATGGCCGCAACTACAATGATAAGGCCGGATTCAGAAAGGAGTTTTCTGTCACGGAGCACAATGTTTCCGATGTCTCCCACACCCAGGCCGTCAACCAGAATATCTTCCGCGCTGACCACGTTCTGAAACTTGGTGGCGCTTCTCTTATCCACTGTCAGCTGATCGCCGTTGGACAGAATAAAGATCCTGTTCTTGTTCATACCGATGGATTCTGCCAGATTGGCATGCTGTACCAGATGTCTGTGCTCACCGTGAACTGGCATGAAATACTTCGGCTTGATCAGAGTGTGAATCAGCTTCAGTTCCTCCTGACAGGCATGACCCGAAACGTGAATATCAGCTATATCATTGTAAATAACTTCCACTTCTTTTTCATAAAGTCTGTTAACCACACTGGAAACGGTCTTTTCGTTGCCCGGTACCGGTGTCGAAGAAAGAATCACCATATCGCCCTTCTTCAGTTTAACATTTCTGTGTTCGTTATTTGCCATTCTGGAAAGGGCTGACATGGGTTCACCCTGACTGCCTGTTGTAATAATTACAAGTTCATTGTCAGGAATATTTTTCGTTTTATTCAGATCCACATAACTTCCCGCCGGAAAATGCAGATAACCGAGCTCTGAAGCCAGAGTCACCACATTGTCCATACTTCTTCCGGATACTGCAACTTTTCTTCCGTATTTTACAGCCAGTTCCACGATTTTCTGTACTCTGTGGACATTAGAAGAGAAGGTGGCAATGATGATTCTGTTCCTGGCTTCTCTGAAGATTCCGTCCAGAGTCTGCCCCACCACTCTTTCTGAAGCAGTGTAGCCTTTTCTCAATACATTAGTACTGTCTGCCAGCATCAGATCCACGCCACGTCTGCCGATTTCCGCAAACTTTGCCAGATCGATGGGTTCTCCGTCAATAGGGGTATAGTCAATTTTAAAGTCTCCTGTATGGAACAGGGTTGCTGCCGGTGTCTGTATATACAGACAGATGGCATCAGCAATAGAATGGGTGGTTCTGACAGCCTCCACCTTAAACTCGCCTACTTTGAACTTTTCTCCCGCCTTGATATAATTGAACTTGGCTTTCAGTCCGTGTTCCTTCAGTTTGTTTTCTATGAGCCCAAGGGTCAGCCTGGTCCCGTAAATCGGAACACTTACCTGTTTCAGCAGATATGGCACTGCTCCGATATGGTCTTCATGACCGTGAGTAATCACCATACCCACAATTTTTTTTGCATTTTTTACCAGATAGCTGAAATCGGGAATGACGACATCTATGCCGTACATTTCGTCTTCCGGAAAAGTCATCCCGCAGTCGATGATCAGAATCTGATCTTTATATTCCAGAACTGTCAGATTTTTTCCGATTTCATTGAGACCTCCGATAGGAATGACTTTCAGATTCTCTGCCTTTTTCGTCTGTCTGACAGGTTTCACATTCTTCATGACAGCACTGCGGCCTGAACTTTTTTTTGGATTCCTTGTCTTTAAAGGCAGAGCCTCTTTACTCTGAGGTCTCTTGGCAGCCACCTTTTTGACTGATGGCTTTTTACTGTTGTAATCTCTCATGTTCTCCCCTCTACTTAATAACGATATTTATCAGTTTATTAGGGACAGCGATGACCTTGACTACGTTCTGACCCTCTGTCAATGCTTTTACTTTATCGCTTGAAAGAGCAGTCTTTTCCAGTTCCTCTTTAGATAAGTTATTTGCAACGTTTAATTTTTCCTTTAGCTTGCCGTTTACCTGTACGACAATCTCTACTGTATCTCTAACCAGAGCAGATTCTTCATAAACCGGCCACGGTACGTCTGTCAGCGTTTGGCTGTGGCCCATCTGCTGCCACATTTCCTCACAGATATGCGGTGTAAACGGAGCCAGAATGGTAACCAGAGTATCAATGGCGTGTTTCATAAAGGCCTGGTTTGCTTCTTTCAATTCTTTATATCTGTACAGCTCGTTAACAAGCTCCATGATAGAGCTGATGGCTGTATTAAAGCTGAATCTTCCCCCAACGTCATCGGTTACTTTTTTAATCGTAGTATTGAGGACATAATTCAGTTCTTTATCTGCATCTGTCTTGATTTCATATGCAATATCGCCACCTTCCCATTTCTGATGGAAATCGTAGACAAGACGGTATACACGGTTCAGGAATCTGTAGCTTCCTTCCACTCCCGCGTCAGACCAGTCCAGTTCTCTTTCCGGCGGAGCCGCAAACAGAATGAAAAGCCTTGCAGTATCTGCACCATATTTATTGATAATTTCCTCAGGGCTTACAACATTTCCGAGAGATTTACTCATCTTCTTGCCATCCTTGTTTACCATACCCTGGGTCAGCAGGTTCCTAAACGGCTCTTCCTGGCTTACAAGCCCCAGATCATACAGAGCCATCTGGAAGAAACGGGCATACATCAGATGCAGAATGGCATGTTCCACACCGCCGATGTACTGATCCACATCCATCCAGTAATCTGTCTTGGCTTTGTCAAAAGCTTTCTTCTCATTTTTCGGATCACAGTATCTGAGGAAATACCAGGAAGAATCCAGGAATGTATCCATGGTATCCATTTCTCTTCTTGCTTTTTTCCCGCATCTAGGGCAGATGCATTCGGCAAATGTCTTGGAAGTTGTCAGTGGAGATTCTCCCTTGCCGGTAAATTCAACATCCGTCGGCAGAAGTACCGGCAGATTTTCCTCTTTCTCAGGTACCCATCCGCAGTCTTCACAGTAAATCATCGGAATCGGTGTTCCCCAGTATCTCTGTCTGGAGATCAGCCAGTCACGGAGTCTGTAGTTTACAGTCTTCTTTCCGATTCCCTCTTCTTCCAGCCACTTAATGACTGCCGCGATGGCATCCTTGTTGTTCATGCCGTCAAATTTTCCGGAATTGATCATGGTTCCTTCTGCTGCAAAAGCTTCTGTCAGATTGTGTACGTCGATGGACGGATCTTCTGAATTGACAACAGGAATAATTTCCAGATCGAATTTCTTTGCAAAATCAAAGTCTCTCTGGTCATGGGCAGGAACCGCCATGATAGCGCCTGTTCCGTATCCCATCAGAACATAATCGGAAATAAAAATCGGAACCTTTTTGCCGTTAACAGGGTTTACTGCATATTTCCCAATGAATACACCTGTTTTCTCATTGGCAGTAGAAGTTCTTTCAATGTCGTTCATATGCTCTACCTTATCCAGATAGGCTGAAACGGCTTCTTCATATTCGGTTCCTTTCACCATTTCCATCACATACGGATGTTCCGGTGCCATAACCATGTAGGTTACGCCAAAGAGCGTGTCGGCTCTGGTTGTAAATACTTTCAGAACCTTATCGGTTTCATCGATAGGGAAATCAATCTCGGCGCCGATAGACTTGCCAATCCAGTTTTTCTGCATGACTTTCACCTTGTTCGGCCAGCCTTCCAGCTTTTCCAGGTTGGAAAGAAGTCTGTCAGCATAATCTGTGATTTTAAAGTACCACTGAGAGAGATTTTTTTTTCCCACCGGTGTTTTACATCTTTCACAGCAGCCGTCCACCACCTGTTCATTGGCAAGTACGGTCTGACAGCTCGGGCACCAGTTTACAGGATTTTCCTTTTTATAAGCCAGTCCCTTATTGTAGAACTGAATGAAAATCCACTGCATCCACTTGTAGTAATCAGGATTACATGTCTGGACCTCTCTATCCCAGTCATAGGAAAGTCCCAGCTGAGCAAGCTGCGCCTCCATCTCATGAATGTTGTCCCAGGTCCATTTGCTCGGTTCCACGCCGTTTTTAATTGCAGCGTTTTCCGCAGGCAGACCAAAAGAGTCAAATCCCATAGGATGCAGCACATTATATCCCTGCATCGATTTGCATCTTGCAATCACGTCGCCAATGGAATAGTTTCTCACATGTCCCATGTGCAGCTTACCGGAAGGATAAGGAAACATTTCAAGTACATAATACTTTTCCTTGTTTTCATCTTCGGCTGTTTTGAAGGAATTGTTGTCTTTCCAGTATTTCTGCCATTTTGCTTCAATTTCTTTGAAATTATACTTCTCGTTCATTTCTTTTACTGCTCCTCCAAATCCAAAAAGATGCAGTCTCCCCACACCTTTTCGATATTATATTTTTCTCTGGTTTCTCTGGTGAAAACGTTGACGATAATATCGCCGAAGTCCATGAGAACCCAGCCTGAATTCTGTTTGCCCTCGATACTCTTCACGAGAAGACCCTCTTTTGCAAACTGATCTTCCACTTCGTCCACCAGGGTGTTAACCTGACGTTCCGAATTGCCTGACGCAATGACCAGATAATCCGCAAAAGATGATTTCTCTGCAATATCAATGACAACAATATCTTCTGCTTTCTTGTTATCTAAAGTCTTTGCGGCAAGTAATGCGAAATTTTTGTTATCCATTAAACTCTCTCCTCATTCTCTGTTACAGGCGCCGGGTGCTCTAAAAGATAGTCTCTGGCTTCCAGCGTATCGGAATCCAGAAAATTTCCCTGACCCCTGACAAACTCAATGGTTCTTTCCAGTGACAAAAGACACGCCCGGTCAAGATCCTGCCAGGCAAGTACTCTCACGTCTTCCACTCCGGGATAATTTCTCCCCGGCTCTATGGCATCTGCAATGTAAATGATTTTCTCCAGAAGAGACATCCCCGCTCTTCCTGTCGTATGATAAGAAACAGCGTTGATAATATCTCTGTCTGTAATGCCATAATCCCTTTCCATTACAATGGCTGCAATTTTACCGTGAGCCAGATTCCGGTTATTCATGTATTTCTTATCAAGATTCAGATGTTTTACATAATAATTCAAAACATCTTCACCGACACCGCGGAACATATCGTGAAAAAGCGCCGCAGTCTCGGCTTTCTGCGTATCTGCTCCATACTTTTCCGCTAAAGCTATCGCCGTGGTTCTGACGCCTTCCGTATGAATTTTTCTTTTTTCAGAAAAGTTCTTTTCAATATAACTATTGATAGAGTCCGTGTTCATGAATATACCTTTCTACAGCGTAAGGCACCAGTTCACTGATGCTCTTTCCCGCCCTGATGTTCTGTTTAATCTCTGTGGATGATACTTCCAGCACTTTGTTGTGAAGAATCTTTGCACAGGTTCCGTAAGAGCTTTCAAAACGCGCAGCCGTTTCAGCGGTTTCACTTTCTCTGTATCCCGGTCGTACTCCCACAATAAATGAAAATTCCTGCAGCAGTTCCGTTCCTTTATGCCAGCACTCCAGACTGAGAAAGGCATCAGTTCCCAGAATGAAATAGAGCCTGTCGGCAGGATACTGTTTTTTCAGAGCCTGCAGCGTATCGTAGGTATAAGACACTTCCCTGCCGTATGCTTCGATGGTTGAAACCACAAAGTTCTGATTCTCACGGGCGATCAGGCTGACCATATTGACCCGATCTTCTTCAGATGCCATTGTTCTGCCTACCTTAAAAGGCTGCACTCTGGCAGGAAGGAGTATTATCTGAGACAGACCGCACTCCTTCATGGCCGCTTTGGCAATGGACAGATGTCCTTTATGAAAAGGGTCAAAGGACCCGCCCAGAATTCCGATTTTTCGCATGATAACCTCTTGTTTTGTATTTGAGATCACTGAGTCGGCCGATCCTCAGAGCCGGTTTTTCGATCAGTTCAGTCTGATTCCCAGTTCCTCAAGCTGCTCTTCTTCTACAATGCCCGGAGCTTCGCAGACCATACACTGAGCGTTCTGATTCTTCGGGAAAGCCATTACCTCTCTGATGCTGTGCTGTCCGCAAAGCAGCATGACCAGTCTGTCCAGACCGTAGGCCAGTCCTCCGTGAGGAGGCGCACCGTATTTGAAAGCTTCCAGCAGAAAACCGAATTTTTCCTGACCCTCTTCTTCTGTCAGCTTAAGCGCTTTGAACATCTTGGCCTGCAAATCACGCTCGTGAATTCTGATACTGCCTCCGCCCAGTTCCACACCGTTTAATACGATATCATATGCAATGGCTTTTACCTTTTCCGGTTCTGTCTCAAGAAGAGGAATATCTTCATGCCTTGGATGGGTAAACGGATGGTGCATCGCTTTCAGTTCTCCTGTTTCATCGTCTTTCTCAAACATTGGGAAATCGGTTACCCACAACAGATTGAACTGAGAATCATCCAGCAATCCCAGAATGCCGGCGATATGTCTTCTCAGGAAGCCCAGTGTATCGAAAACCACTTTTGCCCTGTCTGCGGCAATGAGAATCAGATCCCCTTTTCCTGCTCCGAAGACCGCAGCAATTTCAGCAAGCTGTTCCTGACTGAAGAACTTATTGACAGATGATTTGAATTCATCTTCTTCCACTCTGATCCATACCAGCCCTTTTGCGCCGTAATGCTTTGCCTGGTCAGTCAGTTTGTCGATATCCTTACGGCTGAATCTCGGAGAACCGCCCTCAATACAGATGCCGCGAACATCTCCCCCGGCAGCAAGTGCTTCAGCAAACACCTTAAACTCCGTACCTGCCACCACATCATTGAGGGACTTCAGTTCAAATCCGAATCTGGTATCAGGTTTATCGCTTCCGTACCGTTCCATTGCCTCATCATAAGTCAGACGCGGAAACGGAGTCTGAACATTCACATTCAGCAGTTCTTTGAAGACTCTTTTGAGAAATCCTTCCTGCATTGCAATAACATCATCCTGATCGACAAAGGACATTTCCAGGTCTATCTGAGTAAACTCCGGCTGTCTGTCAGCCCTCAAATCCTCGTCTCTGAAACATTTTGCAATCTGCATGTATCTGTCGCAGCCGCTGACCATAAGAAGCTGCTTAAAGAGCTGCGGGGACTGGGGCAGCGCGTAAAAGCTGCCCGGATTGACACGGCTCGGAACCAGATAGTCTCTTGCCCCTTCCGGTGTGGACTTGATAAGAATCGGCGTTTCTATCTCTGTAAATCCGTTCTCATCAAAATAATCGCGGGTCAGTTTCGTCACTCTGTGTCTGAAGCGAAGATTCTCCTGCATTTTCAGTTTTCTGAGATCCAGATATCTGTACTTCAGCCTCAGATTATCATCCACATTGTCGTCGTCTTTTACATAGATGGGAGGTGTTTCTGATTCTGCATAAATCACCAGATCCTTTGCAAACACCTCTATCTCTCCCGTTGGAAGGTTCGGGTTTTTGGAAGCCCTCTCCTTTACAGTGCCTTTTACGCCGATGACATACTCGCTTCGAAGACTTTCCGCTTTTGAAAAAATTTCCTCAGGAATAGTATCGTCAAAAGTAATCTGAACGATTCCTGTTTTATCTCTCAAATCGGCAAAAATCAGGCCGCCCAGGCTTCTCTGCTTGGCAACCCAGCCGTTGAGCACCACTTCCTTATCCACGTCTGCGACAGTAAGACTTCCGCAGAAATGGGTTCTCTTAAATAATTCTGCCATGTATTTTCAATTTCTCCTATTTTGCTTTTCTCGTTATTTGGACAGTTCTTCCAGCAGATCCTCAAGCTTAACCTCTCTCTGCTGAGAAGTAGCCAT
Organism: uncultured Eubacteriales bacterium; assembly: GCA_949289445.1. Taxonomy (GTDB): domain Bacteria; phylum Bacillota; class Clostridia; order Peptostreptococcales; family Anaerovoracaceae; genus Senimuribacter. The sequence continues at coordinate 4,926 of CASEOD010000092.1, read as the reverse complement.
TTCTTTAATGGAAACTACGCCTTCAGCCAGCTCCTTGTCTCCGATAACCACGGTATATTTTGCGCCCAGTCTGTCAGCATACTTAAACTGCCCCTTGATATTTCTTGCCAGTGTATCCATTTCAGCCTTGACGCCTTTATTTCTCAGGTCACGAAGCAGCTTCAGACCGAAAGCCTTTGCTTCATCACCCATCACGGCTATGAAAGCCTTGACAGGCTCCGGTTCAGGAATTTCCACACCGTTTTCATCCATCAGCATCAGCAGACGTTCAATACCAAGACCAAAACCTACGCCCGGAATCGGAGGTCCTCCGATCTCTTCAATGAGATGATCATATCTTCCGCCACCGCAGACAGTGCCCTGAGTTCCGTTGCTGTCCGTTACAAATTCAAAAGCTGTCTTTGTATAATAATCCAGCCCCCTTACAATTCTCGGATCAACCACATATTCAATACCCATAGAATCCAGATTCTTCTTCACGTCCTCAAATGCGTCTCTGCAGTCATCGCAGAGATAATCCAGCATATCAGGCGCATCCTTGACCAGTTCCTGACAGATTTCAGATTTGCAGTCCAGAATTCTCATCGGATTGCGGTCATATCTGTCTTTGCAGGTGCCGCAAAGCTGATCGTAAACAGGCTCCAGGAATTTGCGAAGAGCTTCTCTGTGTTTCTGTCTGCACACAGGGCAGCCTACGCTGTTGATGCGAAGCTGGATATCCTTAATCCCCATATCATGAAGGAAATCATAGCCCAGACAGATAACATCCGCATCTGCCAGCATACTGTTAGTGCCGAAAATCTCAATACCGAACTGATGGAATGCACGAAGTCTTCCTGACTGAGGTTTCTCATAACGGAAGCAAGGCGTAATGTAATAATACTTGGTAGGCTGTACTTCCGCATACTGCTTATGCTCAATAAACGCCCTGGCTACAGGGGAAGTTCCCTCAGGTTTCAATGTAATGCTTCTCTGTGCGTAGTCATTGAAAGTGTACATTTCTTTCTGAACGATATCAGTCGTGTCTCCCACACCTCTCTTGAACAGTTCAGTATGCTCAAAAGCAGGTGTTCTGATTTCTTTGAAACCATATCTATCACAGATCTCGGAGAACTTTTTCTCTACGTAATGCCACTTGTACACCTGTGACGGCAACGTATCCTTCGTTCCTTTTGGTGCTATGATTGCCATTTTTCAACCTCCATAAATAAATTCTTTTCTTTTCTATCCAGCATTTCTTCTATGCGGGTAATATACTGTTCATAGTTGGTCACATTAGGAATTCTCTCCAGCCGGTTTTCCTCAGCAAAATAAATCTTACTGATACCGCCTGCTCCCAAAGCAATGATGCTCTGATGCTCTTCCATAATGCGTATATTGTAAATACATTCTCTGCCTTTTTTGCAGTAGCCTGTGTTTTCAAAGGCTCCCGCCATATGCTTCTGACGATACAGATAATACGGAAGATAATCTTCCTCATCCAGAATTCTCCTGCTTTCCGCAAGCTGAAGGCTGACTCTGTCAGCCTGTTTATAGTGAAAATTCTTATCGATGTCAACAAGTCTTGAAGCTCTTTTCACTGCCAGACAATGAACAGTGATACTTTCCGGTTCCAGCTCAATGACTTTTCGCAGGGTATCTGTAAAATCCTCAGTGGTTTCTCCCGGAAGTCCTGCGATAATATCTGCGTTGATATTATCAAAACCCTCATCTTTCGCCATCTGAAAGGCACTGATAATATCCCCCGGTTCATGGCTGCGTCCTATTCTCTCCAGAGTTTCTCGCTTCATAGACTGGGGATTGATGCTGATCCTGTGTATTCCATGAGACTTGATAACGGAAAGCTTTTCTCTGGTAATGGTGTCAGGCCTTCCCGCTTCAACAGTAAACTCTTTCACCGCGGACAGGTCAAATGATTCTCTCACTTTATACAGAAGCCGATCCAGCTGCGCAGCAGACAGAGTTGTAGGCGTACCGCCGCCGATATACACAGTTTCCGCAGTCATACCAGTCTGTCTCATGCGTCTGCCCACATATTCAATTTCCTTCAAAAGTGCTGCCAGATACCTTTCTATCTCGGAATCCGCCACCTGGTTGGATGCGAAAGAACAATAGAGACATCTTGTAGGACAGAAAGGTATTCCGATATAAATTCCCGCGGATTTTCGGGGTGCAGGACCACAGACATCCTGCTGATAAAGATAAAGCCTCAGCAGCAGTTCTGCTTTTTCTCTCGCAAGATAATATTCACTGCACAGCGTTTCAATCGTTTTCTCTTCATCATGAATCTGCTCGTAAATTTCTCCGCACAGTTTTACCGGCCTGATACCTGTCAGAATTCCCCATTGAGGACGTTTTCCCGTCAACGCTGAAAGTTTATCGTAAATCTGCCTGTTAATTGGGTTCTTGTCACAGAAATTCTCTTCATTGATACAGATGAGGGTTTCTCCGGAATTCGGGGTATAATCTTCATCCACCAGTTCATACTGATCGGGCGGAAGAAAAATCTTGATAAGCTCTTCCAGCAGATATTTTTTTTCAAAATGATATATCTTTATTTTATTATCTAACAAAAGGGTTGTGCTCCTTTTCATATCCGATGGTAGTTTCACTCATGTGACCGGGATATACAATCGTATTATCCGGCAGAACAAAAAGCTTTTCTTTTATCGAGCGGATAATCTCACCGAAATCACCGCCATAAAAATCCGTCCGGCCGATGGATGCCCTGAACAGAGTATCACCGCTGAACACACAGCCATCTGCCATAATGCACATGCCGCCTTTTGTATGTCCCGGTGTATGAACAAAAGTGAGATCAGTATTTCCTATTTTCAGAGTATCTCTGTCGTTTACATAACAATCTGCCTCCAGGGAAACCGGTTTTCCGCAAATTCCCGGAGACTCGTTGAGACCAGGTTCTTTCAGCATCTCTCTTTCCTGTGCATAAGCCACGACCTTGGCCTTCGGAAAGTCACGGAGAAAATCTTCGACGCCTCCGATATGATCACCGTGTCCGTGAGTCAGAATAATATATTCCACATCGATTTCACCGTTCTTTGCAGTTTCAGTGAGCTGCGGACTGTATCCGCCGGGATCGACAATGAATCCCTTCTTCGTTTCATCAAAAGCCAGATATGTGTTTACCTGAATCGGACAGGTAATGAATTTATATATCTTCATTACGATAATTCTCCTTCAAATTTTTTGCAGTTATTAACCTCTTGCCCTGTACACATTGGAAACACCCTGCACGTTTCGCAGAGTCCGCAGAACTTTCTGCATCTGCTGGGTACTTGCGATGGACAAGGTCAGTGTAATATTCACCATACCGTCTTTTCCGCTCTTTGCATTGACACCGGAAATATGCACGTCCATATCTTCACAGACTCTGGAAATATCGGCAAAAATCCCTTTTCTGTCAATACTCTCCATACAGATGTCGGCATTATAAGCCTTGCCGGCCTTCAGATCTTCCCATTCCACATCGATAAATCTGGCCTTTTCAGACTCCGGAAGAGATACGATATTGGAACAGTCCACCCGATGAACAGAAATACCTCTCCCCTTTGTGATAAACCCGACAATTTCATCACCCGGTACGGGATTACAGCACCTGGCAACCCGAATCATCAGATTATCGGCGCCTTTCACAACAATTCCCGGATTTTCACGCTGATGTCTCTGTTGTTTTTCTTTTTTCGGATCTCCCTCCTCAAGGCGTTTCTGCTTCTCTTCCTGTCTCTTCTGTTCCAGTTTTTTCTCTTCATTAAAATAACCGAAAAGCAGATTTGCATACTTGCTGAGCAGAGTACCCCCTTTACTGATCTGGATATAAGTTTCATCCAGAGTCGCGATGTGAAGTTCCTTCATCGCTTTTGTCAGATAAGAGGATTTGGCAACCAACTGAGGTTCATATCCTTTTTTTCGTATATATTTATCCAGGGCGTCTTTGCCTCTGGCCACATCATCAGGTTTGCTCTCTTTCTTGAGCCACTGTCTGATTTTGGTTCTGGCGGTGGAACTCTTGGCAATTTTCAGCCAGTCGACGCTTGGTCCGCTGGAGTTTGCAGAAGTTACAATTTCAACAATATCGCCGTTATTCAGAGTATGATCGATAGTCACCATCTTCCCGTTGACTTTCGCACCGACACATTTACAGCCTACCGCCGTATGAATCTTAAAAGCAAAATCGAGAGGAGTGGAACCGGCAGGAAGATCAATGACTTCACCTTTCGGCGTAAACACGAACACCTGAGTTGAGAACAGATCCATTTTGAGTGTTTCCATAAACTCCTTCGGATCGTTGAGTTCTTTCTGCCATTCCAAAGTCTGACGCACCCAGGCAAGCTTCATATCTTCCTGGCTCTGATCTTTCTTCGTATTTCCTTCTTTATATTTCCAGTGAGCTGCAATACCATACTCGGCAACCCTATGCATCTCGTAAGTTCTTATCTGAATCTCAAAAGGTTCTCCGTTATCACCCAGCACTGTAGTATGCAGAGACTGGTACATGTTAGGTTTCGGCATGGCGATATAGTCTTTGAATCGTCCCGGAATCGGTTTCCACATGGTGTGTACCTGCCCCAGCACCGCATAGCAGTCTTTTACATTTTCCACAATGACGCGAACAGCTGTCAGATCAAAGATCTCGTCAAGCTGTTTATGCTGCAGTACCATTTTTTTGTAGACACTGTAGAGATGTTTGGAACGGCCGGAAATATCATAGACCATATGAAGTTCGTCCAATGCTTCCTTGATTTCCTCAATTACAGTGTTGATAAACTGAACTCTCTGCTCTTTTTTCTCTGTAATTTCAACCTTCAGATTTTCCACTTCTTCCGGATGAAGGTAAGAAAGGGCCAGATCCTCCAGCTCAAACTTGACGGTATAGATACCCAGACGACTGGCTAAAGGCGCATAAAT
>CASEOD010000091.1 GCA_949289445.1 uncultured Eubacteriales bacterium | reverse complement strand
ACTGCTCATCAGTTAAATCTTTAAAAAGAGTAATATCTTTCAAATTTCTGATTGCCATAATAAATCTCCTTAAATTTACGATTTGGTTTATAAGGGGTGCAGAGCAACAGTCACTCTGCGTATGAATGCCACAGCTTCCTTGCGGAAGCTGCGGCGTGTAGGTGTTATGAGGTTTATGCAGTTATAAAATCCGCAAAATTTGTTTCTGTTAAATTATGCGTACATTTCTTTGAACAGCTGTCTCAGGCCTTCGTGCTCTCTCAGGCACTGCAGAGTGATAGCAGCATGTCCTTTAGTGTAGCCGTTACCGATGATCATGTTAACGTCTTTACCAACGCCTTCTGCACCCAGAGCAGCCTTAGTGAAGCTTGTAGCCATGGAGAAGAAGTATACCAGACCGTCATCCTTGCAGGCAAGGATAGAAGCCATTTCAGTATTTTCGATGTTTACGCAGTTGATAACGATGTCAGCCAGCTGTCCATCAGTTAATTCCATAATCTTGTTGTACATTCCTACAGCGTCTGTAGCATCGTGTACGATGTATTCGTCAGCCAGGTCTAAGTTCTTAGCTCTTGCTTCGGATTTAGGGGAACCGGCTACGCAGATAACTTTACCGGTAACACCGGCTCTCTTCTTTGCTTCGTATAAGCACAGCAGACCGGATTTTCCGCCGCCGCCGATAACAACAACAGTCTGACCAGGCTTAACCAGCTTAGCAGTCTGAGCAGGAGCACCTGCAACGTCCAGTGCGGACAGAGCCAGACCTTCTTCCATATCTTCAGGAAGTTTAGCATAGATACCGCTCTGGAACAGGATAGCCTGACCTTTGATATCTACCTGGTCGATTTCAGGTCTTACTTCTAAGATTTCTTCGATTACCAGCGGAGTCAGGGACAGAGATACTAATGTGGCAATTTTGTCACCAGGCTTCAGGTCGCCTACATAAGCAGGACCAACTTCCTTAACAGTACCGATGAGCATTCCGCCGGAACCGGTCCAAGGATTCTTATGCTTACCTGCTTTAGCTACGATACCGAGCATGATCTTCTTGATTTCTTCAACATCGCCGCCGGCTCTTCTTTCGATTTCAGTGAAAGAAGCGGAGTCAACGTTTAAAGTCTTAACGTCGATCAGAACTTCGTTGTCGTAGATTTCCATAGTGTTATCAATAACATCTGCAGGCTGCGGTAATACGCCTTTTGGTGAAATAACTCTGTGTGTTCCGTAAGGGCATCCTTTTTTCATAATAATCATCCTCCTAGAAAAAATATTAACTCTTTAAATTTATGCCAGCGCATAATCATTGACTATTATTATTATAAGTCAGTTCCCAATCAGTGTCCATAGAACAAAGCGTCAGAAATCTCAATTTATTTCTCGTTCCAACTTTTGAACACATATCGGTTCAAATTCTCCCGATAGCGAACCATAAATGGTTCGACATTTTCCGGATTTATGCGTAAAGCTCAGCAAAGAGTTTCATAATTCTTTCGTCTTCTCTCAGCACCTGCAGTGCCACATTGGCATGACCTTTGGTATAGCCGTTGCCGACGATCATGGTAACGTCCTTGCCAACGCCTTCTGCACCCAGAGCCGCCTTAGTAAAGCTTGTAGCCATGGAGAAGAAGTATACCAGTCCCTCATCCTTGCAGGCCATGATGGAGGACATTTCTGTATTAGGAATGTTTACCACGTTAATTACCACATCAGCAAGTTCACCGTCAGTCGCCTCCATGATTTCTTCATACATTTCGATGGCGTTGGTGGCGTCCACAACGATGTACTCGTCAGCGCATCTTACTGACATCGCCCTGTTCAGGGATTTTTTAAATCCGTCTACGCAGATAACCTTACCATTTACGCCAACCTGTTTTTTAGCCTGCCAGCAGCACAGAATGCCGGATTTTCCGCCACCGCCCATTACAACAACAGTATCGCCAGGCTTACAGATTTTTGCAGTCTGCGCAGGAGCTCCGGCAACATCAAGAACAGACAGCGCCAGTTCCTTCGGCATGTCTTTTGGCAGAATTCCGTAAAGACCGCTCTGGAACAGAACAGCCTGACCTTTGATGTCGACCTGATCTATATCACTTCTAACCTCTTTAATCTCTTCAATCTTCAGCGGAGTCAGAGACAGGGACACTAAAGTTGCAATCTTGTCGCCGACTCTCAGATCTCCTTCATAGTTAGGACCGATTTCCTTTACCTTACCGATAAGCATTCCGCCGGAGCCGGTCCATGGATTCTTGTGCTTGCCGGTTGTCTCAACGATATTCATGATAATTTTCTTAATCTCTTCCACGTCCCCTTCTGCCCGTCTTTCAATTTCTGTGAAAGATGCAGAATCTATATTTAATGTATGAACATCGATAAGAACCTCATTGTCATAGATTTCCATATCATTACTGATGACATCAGCTGGCTGCGGCAGTACTCCCTTTGGGCTGATAACTCTGTGCGTACCGAAACGATCACCTTTTCTGTAAGTTTTATTCTCCATTCAAATCCTCCTTATGTGTAAAATACAGTTCGTTTTTAATTATCCTCCGCATGTTAAAGCAAGTATCGTGCCAAAAATAAGAACCCACTGTTTCCAATGGGTTCAACAACTATTCAGGAAGTTCCTTGCCATATTTCACAAATTTCCGAACCGATTTTAACTCATTCATTTTTTATGTGATTCTTAATCGGTTCACTCCTGTTCTGCTCATCTGATCTGCAGAAATTATATTTCATACTTCTTTTTCTTTCGCACCAGCTGGGTCTGACTGATGCCAATTGCCCTCGCCACTTTTCTGGTCGATCCGTATTTGTCACAGGCATGTTTGATGATGTTCTTTTCAAAGTTTTCCACCATCTTCTCCAGATCCATCACCTTTCCGTCCTCTTCAGGTCCCGGTGCCACCTCCGGCCCCGTCCCCTCAAAGATTTCCGCATGAAGTTCCCGCATAACATCCAGAAGAGTAATCTGTTCACCCTTGGCAGAGATCATCAGTCGCTGGACCACGTTTTCCAGTTCTCTGATATTTCCCGGCCATTCACACTGTTTCAGGTAGTCCACCGCATCTTCGTCAATGCTCCGCTGAATTTCAAACTTGCTGCTGTATTTTTTCAGAAAGTGATTGACCAGCGCAGGAATATCGCCGGTACGTTCCCGCAGATTAGGTACTTTAATCCGCACAACATTGAGCCTGTAATACAGATCTCTGCGGAATCTGTCCTCTTCAATGAAATCTTCCAGATCCCGGTTTGTAGCCGAAAGAATCCTCACATTGGTCTTGATGGGCACCGTACCGCCCACTTTGTAAAACTCACCGTCCTGTATGACACGGAGAAGTTTTGCCTGCATGTCCGGCTGCAGTTCCCCTATCTCGTCAAGGAAAATCACCCCGTTATCTGCCAGCTCAAAATATCCTTTTTTCCCTGCGGCATTTGCCCCTGTAAAAGCGCCTTTTTCATAACCGAAGAACTCGGATTCTATAAGCGTCGGCGAGATGGATGCACAGTTGACTTTGATAAAGGGCTGCATCTTACGGTTGCTGTTCTTGTGAATGATGTTGGCCACCTTCTCTTTGCCTACACCGGTATCTCCCGTAATCAGCACATTGCAGTCATATTTGGAAACTGTCAGAATTTCATCGAGCACAGTGGCCATGGCTCTGCTTTCACATACAAAGTCTTCCAGCATGGTCTGCCGCTGTCCCGATACTTCCATAAGCCGTGTCTGCCGGTTAATCGGGTAAGAAGGATCGTCATCCATAACCAGATCCGTCGTCTCCGCTTTCTCAATGTAAGGTACCAGGTCCTTTACAATTTCAATGTCGAACTCATCATAAGCCTCCAGATAACCGTCGGCGCAACGGATATCCAGCTGTCTTGAGATCGACTCAGTAATATACAGGGCTATGTTGTAATTATTGATCAGATTGGCGAAGACTACAGTTCCTCCGCTCTTTGTTGCAAGAATGTTTATGGTTTCCGCACCAGGAATATCCGCGCAGTTGATTGAGAGATCAAACAGCGCATCAGCCTGCAGTCCCTCCAGACATTCCAGAGGTTTGAGAATATCCACATAATGAACCTCCGTGAACACCCTGTCAATGAGGTCATTGATGGATTTTCCTCTGAGCACAATATCCGTTTTCCTGTCCAGCAGGCAGACCACTTCCGCATCTTCTCTGGCCACTTTTCGCACCGCATAGCCAAAGAGAAGATTTGACAGCAGATTGTTTCCCACAATAAGGAACTTTCGCTTTCCTACAGCAGTGTTGCTGATTCTGTAGAGAGTCCCTGATTCGTTGAAAGCAAACAGCAGCAGATTGATGGGAATTCCTTCCGGGCGCCGAACCAGCGGCACCTCATTGTATAAAATGGCATAGCCTTCAATTTCAATCTGCCCGAAAGCTCTGTCAATGCTGAGTATCTTATCTATGTAAATCGGAACCGATGCCAGAGAAGCATTGCATACAACCTCTTCGCCCGGCCGGAATTCCTTATAATTGTCATATTTCGGTCCAATTTCAGAGACCGTTCCGTAAAAGAGTCCCCCCGTATCCGTCACAGGGTTGTGCAGTTTGCCGCGGCGAATAACAATATCCATGATTTTCTGTCTGATTCTCTGCTCACTGCCGTTGGCTTCCATACATATCTGTTTAAAGCTGGTGCCTTCAATATGAATTCTCTTAATATCCACTCTGATTTCCGCTTCTGACAATGCTCTGCTGTTATCCAGCCGCCATGCTGAAGTGGGAAGCACATGCTGAGGCTCCAGTACTCTGTTGGCACCATAATTTCGGGTCATTTCCGATTCGCTCCTTTTCAAGGTGAACCTTTTTCGGTTCGATTTCTTCGTATTTTCAATGATAACTCATTGGCATACATTTTGCAATTATTATTTACAGATCATTCAATTGATTATATAATAAAAGTTACAAATTGATCCCTACTTCAAGTAACAAATTTAAAGGAGAATGAAAAATGGAAGAGAAAATCACATCACTTATCAGAGTCAGAATGTCTGCAAAAGATGCTCACTACGGCGGAGAACTGGTTGACGGTGCTCACATGGTTCACCTGTTCGGCGATGTTGCTACCGAACTGCTGATCAAACTGGACGGAGACGAAGGTCTGTTCTGCGCTTATGACAATGTAGAGTTCCTGGCTCCTACTTATGCCGGTGACTACATCGAAGCTTACGGCGAAATCACTAAAATCGGCAACACTTCCAGACAGATGAAGTTTGAAGCAAGAAAGGTAATCGTTTCCAGAAAGGACATCAATGCTTCCGCAGCTGACTTCCTGGAAGAACCAATCGTAGTTGCAAGAGCTACCGGTACTTGCGTAACACCTAAAGATTTCAAGAGAAAATAAGACCTGTTGTTTCTTTCTAACGGAGCCGCTGCAAAAGCAGATGAACCCTCATCTGTCGAGCTGCGGCTCCATTTTTATGCCCGAAGCCGGCGCCTGAGTTTAGTTTTCTTCACTTGAAGAAACAGTAATGCCCTCAGCGATCGCTACCCTTATATCTTTTCATTAGCGGAAAACAGAGCCTCGGCCACGCCCAGACTCCGTACAAACAAATAACGGTGAGCCTTCCTCTGTCTGACAGAATCAGGTCCCACCGCAATACTCAGCAGTTTTTCAGATATTCTGTTTCTTCCCGGGTCAGTTTCCTGTAATGCCCCTCGGCCAGACGACCCAGTCTGAGGTCCCCGATCGCGATACGCTGCAGTTCCTGCACTGGATTTCCCACAGCCTTGAACATCTTTCTGACCTGCCGGTTCTTACCCTCATGAATAGTAATATCTACAATTGTAGATCTCTGCGTCCCCTTGACAATGTTCACCTTTGCCTTTGCGGTGACATATCCGCCAATATCTACGCCGTTTCTCAGTCTGGCGCACTTTTCGTTGGACAGTACGCCTGATACTCTTGCCCTGTAAGTCTTGGGCATCTCATGTTTTGGATGAGTCAGACTGTAGGCAAAATCTCCATCATTGGTCATCAGCAGCATACCGCTGGTATTATAATCCAGCCTTCCCACAGGAAAAATTCTGGCATCCACATCTGCCACCAGATCCATTACGGTCGGTCGTTCTCTGTCATCACTGACCGTTGTCACATAGCCCAGCGGTTTGTTGAGCAGAATATATACTTTTTTATTCTCAGGCTCAATCCGTCTGCCGTTGACCTCCACCACATCGCCTGTTACAACATTGTAGCCTGCCTCCTGCAAAGTCAGCCCGTTCACCTTCACATTCCCGTTTGCAACCAGCTCGTCAGCCTTTCTTCTGCTGCATATTCCGGCCTGTGCAATGTATTTGTTAATCCTCATAAAGTATCTCTCCGTTCTATTCATCTTTAGTGATTTTAACATAAAACAAACCAGAAGAAAAGAGCTATCTCAGCAGTCGTATACGCCCGTAAGACCTGCTGCCTCAATGCGGGCTGCAATGGCTTCTCTGTCCGTGTTATAAAGTCCCTGTTCCTGCAAATAGGCGAAGAACTCATCGCCCGCAAACGTAAACATACCGCCGTCAGACTTTTCAAAGCGCAAAAGGGTTCCAACTGCTGTAGTGTCAGGTAAAGACAGAAGCCGGCGTTCTGCAGCCAGATTTCCCGCATTATGGCCTGCAAGCGCCCCCGTAGATATTGCTTCTGTATGGCCGATAAACGGACCGGCCTTCTCCCCTCCGCAGAAAAGATTGTGTACACCACGCACCTTCATATATTCATCCCGCTCAGTTATGGCCATATAGCGGATAGAATTGCCTTTTCCTCCTGCATAAGGATCTGCAAAGCGGACATTCTCAAACCCCTTCACCCGCCGAAGCTGTTCCAGCGGAAAAAAAGGGGTCATCATCTTCGCATAGCCTGTGTCGATAAGAACAATATTCTCTGCAAACTGCGGCAGCGCGTACTGTCTGCAGACCTTAGCCTCCAGTTTGCTCCTGTTGATCAGCTCCTCCGGCAGCGGAACAATCGCCACCCCTTTTTCAGAGAGGTCCCGCTGCAGTTCTTCAGAAAGAGTGGCTTTTTCCAGTTTTGTCGAGCCGCTGAAAGCCCCCGGAGTGCCATCTGCCCGCCGTCCATAGTAATCGTGACCGCCTGCCTTTTCCGAAATGCTGACCCGCGGTCCAAATGCGGGACATCTTAAAATGCACATACTGCATCCGTTTCCGAATTCCATACAATTGCCCATGGGCCCGGTCGTGCCCGTACAGTCTATGTAAACATCTGCGCAAAAAGTTTCACCGCCGGCGGATTTTAAAGCTTCAATGTGATTTTCACCATTCTCCTGCGCTTTAGTTTCCACCTCCAGTACTCTGGTCATAAAGCGGATATCAATCCCCATTTCCTGCAGCAGTCTGCGAACCTGAGGTTCTACTTTCTGCACATTATAAAAAGTGGCATGTTGATGTCCGGGAAAATCTACATCTCTATGCGTTGCGCAGCCATCGGTAATCTGAAAAAGTTCTCCCGCTCCCATGGCGATATTTTCTTCCGTTGCTGTAAACCGACCGTTGTTCCTCATAATGCCGCCTACATTTCCCAGGCCCAGCAGTAAATCAGTCCGCTCAAGAAGCTGTACTTCGGCACCTGTTTTTCTCGCAGTGACAGCAGCACTGACGCCCGACCAGCCTCCGCCGATAATTGTAATTTTTGCCATATGAACCTCCAACAAAACTTGCTGTTATATTCATATGTAGGATTCTCCCCAAAATATACCACAAACATAGATATCAGGCATATCTCCCTGATTATGAGTTCAAACAGATCAGCTTATTGCCGCACCATGCGGTATCCCACGCCGATATGAGTCTGTATATATTTAGAATCAGCGGGATTTTCCTCAATCTTTTTTCGAAGAGTTGCCATAAACACTCGCAGCGATGAGGCATCAGAAGCATAGCTGTTGCCCCATACTTCTTTCAGAATATAGTTATGAGTCAGAACTCTTCCCGTATTCTTTGCAAGAACACACAGCAGCTTATATTCAATGGGCGTAAGATGGATTTCTTTTCCGTTCATATATGCACAACCCGCCGCATAATCAATAGCCAGGTTTCCATTATGATATACACTCGTCTGCTGCTGAAGACCGGTATCATCCAGCTGGCGCCTGCGCAGAGATGCACGAAGGCGGGCAAAAAGTTCGTCAACACTGAAAGGTTTCGTCAAATAATCATCTGCACCGGCGTCTAAAGCCTCAACCTTATCATCATCTTCGCTCCGTGCACTGACGACAATAATCGGCACCGTGCTCCAGCTGCGGACTTTACGAATCAGTTCCACTCCATCCATATCCGGAAGACCCAGATCCAGGATCATCACATCCGCATTATAAGAAGCCGCATCCATTAATCCTGCAGCCCCGGTTTTTGCGGTGTGGCACTGATAGTCCTGCATTCTCAGCGTGGTCCGTATCAGATTGGTGATTGCGGGGTCGTCTTCAATTACTAATATTTTTGGTTTATTCATCGTTCAAACTCACTTCCTCCAATGGCAATGTAAATAGAAATACAGCACCCTCAGGTTCATTATCTTCAACGCCAATCTTTCCGCCATGAGCCTCAATAATTGATTTGCAAAGACTCAGGCCAAGGCCCAAACCTCTCCGGCTGTCAGCCGCTGCCGTCCCTGCCGTATAAAACATATCAAATAAGCGAGGTTTGACAGCATCAGAAACACCCGGACCGTCGTCAGATATTCTGATACAGATCATACTGTCTTCTTTCTGTGCCGAAAGACAGATATGGGAACCTTCCTGTGTATATTTCACCGCATTGTTTACAATATTGATGATCACCTGGACAATCAGCCTTACATCCATTCTGGCCATAAGCAGATCATCCGAAAGCTCCACCGTAATCTTATGCTTTACAGCCTGCCTGTCCAAATGCAGTAATGCTTCTCTGAACACTTCATCAATCAGTTCAGGCTGAATCTGCAGATGCATGGTACCATTTTCAATTCGCGTGATTGATAACAGGTTTTCCGTCAGGTTTACCAGCCACATGGAATCATCATATATGGTATTATACATCTTCTGTTTCTCTTCTTCATTGAGTAATTCACTTTTTTCCATAAGCACCATAGCGTTTCCGCTGATACTGGTCAGTGGTGTTCTCAAATCATGAGAGATAGCCCGAAGCAGGTTGGCTCTGAGACGCTCTCTTTGAGTCTCCATCTCAACCGCCTGATTTTCCGCCCGCAGACGGCGCCTTTCCAGTGTCAGTCCGCACTCATTGAGAACAGCAATCATCATATTCTTTTCAAAGGCATCCAGCGGTGGATAATATCTGGCAGGAATCCCGATCACACCCATTACCTCCTGTGTGCCGCGAATAGACAGATACGTGTTCTGGGCTTCAGAAAAAGTGTTTGTTCCTGCCCCGGCATGCTTATTATTCTCTGCAACCCATTCAGCGGTTCTGGTCTCGTCATCTGTCATGGTTCTCAGAAGCGCACCTGCTTCCTTTCCGGGAACTACCCGAAAAACAAGTTCCTGACCTTTTCCTGCAAGGGAAAAGAGAATCGGCCTTCTCAAAAGCTTACTGATCTGCTCTGCTGCAAGTTCTATAGTTTCCGCCTCATCTCTTCCCTGCTGCATTTTCTGGCTGCTGTTCATAAGCAGCTCCATATAGTAAACCTTCCGAGCTGACTGACGCGCCTGTTTCCGCACTCGCGTAGCCAGTGTGCAGGATATAATGCTTGCAGTCAGCATAATCAGGAAAGTCACAGGATAATCAGGATCCGCTGCCAGCAGAGAAAATCGGGGTGTTGTAAAAAAGTAGTTAAATAAAACTACACTGAGCAGAGAAGCAATGACACCATAAAAATATCCCTGAGTCCAGACAGCCGTCATCAGGACTCCCAGAATGTATATGGTGATAATGTTGGCCTCTCGAAACCCCAGAACGTAGAATCCAAACCCTGCCAGAGTGGCGGAAATGGTGATCACAAAGACCTTCAGCAGATCTGACCACCGGAATTTAACATTTTCATCATTTCGAGGAAAAGAAAGTTTCTTTTTATACAGAGGCTGCAAATCCGGAATAATATAAATATCAATATCACCAGCCAAATCAGCCAGCTTATCAGCCAGCGTCTTATTTCTGAACCCAAGAAAGGTTCTATGGTTTGTCCTCCCCAGAACAATCTTTGTAATTCCGCTAATCTTTGCATACTCTGCAATCTGAACAGCCGGATCATCGCCATACACAGTGGAGACATGTGCACCTAGCTGTTCAGCCAGTCTCACATTATCCCGCAGCTGTTTCAGACTTTCATCTTTGAGTCCTCTGACTTCCGGGGTCTCTACAAATAATGCAGTAAACCCGCTGTGAAAAGCCTCCGCCATTCGCGCTGCCATGCGGATAACTTTAGCATTAGACGGTGCACAGGACAGGCAAATCAATATATGATCGCCTGCTTTCGCTGCTCGTTCATTTCCTGCCTTCTGAGAATTACGATTCAAACGGTCTGCAGTCCGGCGCAGGGCAATTTCCCGCAGTGCAGTTAAGTTTTCTTTTGTAAAAAAACAGCTGGAAGCTCGTTCCGCCTTCCCTTTATGGTATACTTTTCGGGCCTGCAGCCGAATCATCAGCTCTTCCGGCTCAATATCCACCAGTTCCACCTGATCTGCCTGATCAAACACTGAGTCCGGAATCCTCTCAGTGATCACCGTCTGCGTAATAGAGGACACAAGATCATTCAGTGACTCCAGCTGCTGAACATTCAGTGTCGTATACACGTCGATTCCGGCACGAAGCAGTTCCTCCACATCCTGATACCGCTTAACATGCCGGCAGCCTGATCCATTACTGTGCGCCAGTTGATCCACCAGTAATATCTCCGGATGGCGTTTTAATGCCGCATCAATATCAAACTCTTCTGCCATGCCTTCCCTGCGGTCAGCCGTTTTATACCGAAGCCGCTCCAGTCCGTCCAGTAAAGCTAAAGTATCCGGGTTTGTCTGCGGATCAATATAACCGGCCACAACATCCTTGCCATTGTCTCTGGCTCTGTGTGCCGCCTTCAGCATTGCACAGGTTTTACCTACACCCTCAGCGTATCCCAAAAAAATTTTTAAGCTTCCGTATCTTTTTTCAGATGACTGTATCTGGTTTACTGTATTCAATGCAACATCACCTGCCTCTTTCATTCTTATTCATTATATCACATCCTTTCTTTCGGCAGTATAAAGATGTTTATATCAGATGTTAAGATTATGTTAAGACCAGACATTGCCATCACACTCACCAGTCAAAACAACGTGATTCTGATGAATAATGTTTTTTCTGAGTCAAAAAATAACCAGACAGGAATAGACTGCGGTCGCCCGTCATCACAAATAATTTCTGTCATTTTACAGAGAAATCCGGCACCGAAAATCTTAATGCCGTCTTAATACCGCAGCAGAAAATTTTACACACTTTTATTACGAAATATGGATAATAATATAAAGGCGCTGAAAAAAGCCATACCATATTGTATTGGAGGTGGACTGGTTGAGTCTGATGAAAAGAAAACAAAGCATATCACCTTTTCGGATTATTATAGCAGGATTCCTGGCTGTTATTCTCGTCGGCAGTCTGCTGCTGATGCTTCCCATATCCAGTCGTGAGGGCTGCATCACACCTTTTTTAGATGCATTGTTTACATCCACATCTGCAGTGTGTGTCACCGGCCTGGTTGTCTATGATACAGCTGTATACTGGTCAGCTTTCGGTCAGACAGTGATCATCATCCTCATTCAAATCGGAGGACTGGGGGTTGTAACAGTTGCCGGTGCAATTACCATTCTCTCTGGTCGCCGAATCGGTCTGATGCAGAGAAGTACCATGCAAGAAGCAATCGCTGCGCCGAAGGTCGGCGGTATTGTCCGTCTGACCCGTTTCATTCTGCGATGTGCGCTAATCATAGAATTAACAGGTGCAGTACTGTTATTTCCTGTTTTTGCAAAAGAATTCGGACTGCTGAAAGGCATCTGGTATGCACTTTTTCACTCTGTCTCGGCTTTCTGCAATGCGGGATTTGATCTGATGGGAATCAAGGAACCATTCTCTTCTCTGATCAGCTACGGAAGCAATATAATAATTTCTACGGTTGTCCCTCTGCTGATTATTATAGGCGGCATAGGCTTCCTTACATGGGATGACATTCGTACAAATCGGATTCACTTTCAAAAGTATCGGATGCAGACCAAAGTAATCCTGACAGTAACAGGTCTCCTGCTCCTTATATCCACTTTGTATTTTTTCTTTTTTGAATTTGCAGACATCCCTGTGGGCAGACGAATACTTCTGTCCTTTTTTCAGGCAGCTGCCCCCAGAACCGCCGGGTTTAATACCGCTGATCTCACTGAAATCAGTGAAGCCGGTCAGCTTTTCATCATAATTCTGATGCTTATCGGCGGCTCACCCGGCTCAACAGCCGGCGGTATCAAAACAAGTACCTTAGCTGTACTGCTGGCTGCTGCCGTGGCAGTCTTCCGCCGTAAAGGTGAACCTCAGTTTTTTATGAGGCGTATCACAGCAGAAACAGTATCACAGGCATCAACAATACTGATGATGTATCTGGTTCTGTTTCTGACCGGTGGTCTAATCATCAGCCGTATTGAAGACCTGCCTGTTATCACTTGTCTGTTTGAGACCGCTTCTGCCATTGGAACAGTCGGTCTGACCCTGGGAATTACACCGGAACTTGGGGAAGTCTCTCATGTCATTCTGACGGTGCTGATGTTTCTGGGCCGGGTCGGCGGCCTTACATTAATCTATGCCGCTCTTTCCAATACACACAATTCAAATGCCCGTCTCCCGCAGGAGAGAATTACTGTAGGCTGAACAAAGGGCATATCATTTTAGGAGGACTCTATGAAAACTGTACTATTGATAGGTCTGGGCCGTTTCGGCCGGCATATCGCTATGCAACTTAATGAACTAGATCACCAGGTAATGGCCGTGGATAAAGATGAAGCCCGCGTGAATACAGTCATGCCATATGTTACTAATGCACAAATCGGCGACAGCACCAGCGAAGAATTTCTGGCATCGCTGGGCGTACGTAATTTCGACGTATGTATTGTTGCCATCGGGGATAATTTCCAGAGTTCACTGGAAACCGCCTCTCTATTAAAGGAACTGGGTGCAAAACGTGTAGTTGCAAGGGCATCCCAGGATATCCAGGCAAAGTTCCTGCTGCGCAACGGTGCAGACAATGTCGTCTACCCGGAAAAAGAAATGGCAATCTGGACTGCAATCCGTTTTACTTCAGATCATATTTCCGATTACGTCCCTGTAGATGATGACTATGCAATCTATGAAGTTGATGTACCTGAAAGCTGGATCGGTAAAACCGTCGATGAACTGGATATCCGCAGACATTTCCATGTAAACATCCTGGCAATCAAACAGAACGGCAAATTTGTCATGACTGCAAATAAACCTGAAACCCGCTTCCCTGCGTCAAGCACAATTCTTGTGCTGGGAACACGGCATGACATTAAGCGGTGCTTTCATATCTGATATTATAAACGTCAAAAAACAAAACTGTTTCACTCTGCCAGTGAAACAGTTTTGCTTCAGAGAGCCGTATCCGGACTGTATTCTTTACTTTCCCTGCAAATCTTGTTCTTCAGTTAATAAGACATAGGCAGTACATATACCGCAATACAGATATAATGCAGAATACTTCCCAAAAGTACAAAGAGATGCCAGATGCTGTGCATATACTTTACATTCTTCATTGCATAAAACACCAGTCCGCCTGTATAGCTGATACCGCCCAGAAGCAGAAGCCAGAAAGCCGGTATCGGCAGTACAGCCACAATATCTTTTACAGCAAATATTACCGCCCATCCCATCATTACATAAAGTACGGTTCCCAGCTTCTCTGTCTTTTTCAGATCAATGGCATTGAGCACGATGCCCACAATCGCACACAGCCAAACTGCCCCTGCCACCATAACGCCCTTGGGATTTCCCTCCAGTGCGATCAGGCAGAACGGTGTATAACTTCCTGCGATGAGCAGAAAGATAGAAGCGTGATCAAAAATGCGGAGTATTTCCTTCGCCTTAGGCTGAGGAACTGCATGGTACACTGTAGACATAGTATAGAGTACAATCAGGGAAATTCCATAAATGATGCTGGTTGCCAGCCCAAGTGCACTTCCATGTACCGCCGACAAAACAATGAGCACTGTCATTCCTCCAATAGAAAGAACCGAACCTACTCCGTGAGATACACTGTTAAAAATTTCTTCCCCGACAGTATATCTCTTTAAAGTTCTATCCGCCATATCAACCTCCCGATATACAATATCTTTTATTTTAGAATCTAGTTTTCATTACTATATTATAGTATATCACAAATTCTATTATGTCAATACTGAAAATCAAGCTTTACCGTTTTGAGGGCCAGCAGCGATATTTCTCCCCCCTCTCCTTCAGCGACGTAGTTTCTTCCAGCCTTGCAAGAGAAAAAACGGCATCAGATAACCGATTCAAATATTTTCCTGCCATTTCACGCATGTGTTCAGTTTTTCTGGCTGCAATTACAGTTCATTCACACCGACGAATCACAGTTCTTGCCAGATGCAAAACCGCCGAAACCTGACTGGTGCCCGGAATCACAAACTCTGTCAGCGGCCCTGTTGTCAGCGAACAGCGATCTACAATTCCCTCAAGCATTTCAATGTCTGACTCCCTGATACAGACTTCTTCTATTTTCGTAAATTCGCCTTCTTCACTGGCAACTTCTGCACCCAGCAAAAAAAGCTGCCGCTGTATCATATCTATGCTTTCTTTCACGTACTGATTCTTTGTCATGGCATAAGCCATACCTAAAACTGCATTAGCCTCGTCTATGTTTCCGCAGCATTCAACTCTTTTACTGCACTTTGCCACTCTGGTGCCACCTGCCAGAGATGTTGTCCCAAGATCCCCTGATTTTGTATAAAGATTTGCCATTTAATCCTCTCCTTTTTCTTACTAGACTGCTCAAAATTGTTAAAAATATGTGCTGTCTCCCGTTTCTGTGCATACAAAAAACTGCTGCTCTGACAACAAAAGTTATCTGTAGAACAGCAGTCCCGTATTTATTCTCTAATTTACAGATCCTGTTTTGCAATCTGCAGCATGATAGCACATTCCATTCTCTTTCTGAACAGCTCACAACCATAATCATAAACGCCTCTGACAGATCCTGTGGCATGATAGGCATTGGCTGCACAGCCTCCGCTGCAGTAAAGTCTCGCCCAGCAGTCGCGGCACTCTTCTCTGGCATAAACATTGCACATCTTGAACTCCTGACGGACAGCCTCATTTGTGACGCCCTGCCAGATGTCCCCCATCCTGTATTTTTCGTCTCCAACAAACTGATGACAAGGATACAGATCTCCCCAAGGTGTAACTGCAAAATACTCAGTTCCCGAACCGCAGCCGGAAATTCTCTTATAAATGCATGGCCCGTGCGCCAGATCAATCATATAGTGATAGAAGGTAAAGCCTCTTCCTTCTTTTTCCCGTTTCAGCATCTCTTCTGCCAGAATCTCATACTGGTGAAACAGCTCCGGCAGATCTTCCTCAGTCAGCGCAAAAGGATCATCCGGAGGGCAAACCACAGGTTCCATGGAAAGTTCCGTAAATCCCATGTCGGCCATATGGAAAATATCCTCTGTAAAATCCACATTGTTGTGGGTAAAGGTTCCTCTCATATAGTAATCTCTGCCGCCCCGCTCCTCCACCAGTTTTTTGAATTTAGGCACGATGATGTCGTAACTTCCCTCATCATTTATGGTCCGGCGCAGTCTGTCGTGAACCTCTTTACGGCCGTCAAGACTGAGAACCACATTGTGCATCTCACGATTTGCAAAGTCAATAACGTCATCGTCAATTCCCACTCCATTGGTGGTCAGGGTAAAGCGGAAATTCTTTCCGTGTTCTTTCTCGATGCTGCGGGCGTATTTTACCAGATCTTTCACCACCTGCCAGTTCATCAGTGGTTCGCCGCCGAAAAAGTCCACTTCCAGATTGGTCCGTTCTCCAGAATTTTCAATGAGAAAATCCAGAGCCCGTTTCCCTGTCTCAAAGCTCATCAGCCCTCTTTCACCGTTAAAGTTCCCCTGGCTGGCAAAACAGTAGGTGCAGTTCAGATTACAGGTGTGCGCCACATGAAGGCAAAGAGCTTTGACCTCAGTATGGCGGTTTTTCAGATCATAGGCATTGGGCTCGTAAATATCCTCTGTAAAGAGCTTGTTCTGCCTCTTCAGCTCTTTGATGTCTTCAATGACGTCAAGAATCTCTCCGCGGTTCACATCAGGCCGATCTCCGTACTTGTCCAGCATTTTTGTCACAATGGTCTCTTCGTCCTCGTCACAAAAAAGCCGGACGATGTCATATGCCACATCGTCCACTACATGTACTGAACCACTATAAACGTCCAAGACGATATTATATCCGCCCTGTTTATACTGGTGTATCATCTTAGTTCTTTTTCTCGCAGGCCTGGTTAGCTACGCCGCAGGAAGTTTTGCATGCAGACTGGCAGGAAGTCTGGCATTCGCCGCAGCCGCCGTTTTTCATGCTCTGTTCTAAATTTCTTGTTTCTATAGTCTTGATTCTTTTCATTTCAAATTCACCTTTCTTTTGTAATTTCACTACCTTTTATCTTACCGATTTCCGCAGGCGATGTCAAGACATAGCTGGCTTTCAGCGAAAAAATTTCCACCGAGACAGCTGACCGTTTTACACAGGATTAACAGATTTTTAACCTGTTCATGATAGTATTTTTATATTTTTTTGGATAATATAAAACCAGAAACAATTCATTGCCACAGTTATTCTGAAAGGGGAAGATCATGATGAAACAGAAAAAAGTGTTCAGCCTTATCGCATATATCTTTGCAGCCTGCGGCATTCTGCTATTCTGTCTGCCTGCACTGATGCATATGCATCTTTTTATCTATAAATACTTTATCTTTTCAGGAATTCTTACCCTGTCCATGGCAGTGATCGTGCCTGAATTTATCAAAGGCTGTATGGAAATTCGCAACCATTTTCATAAAAATTTCGTATAAAACCAAACTAAAATCTTCATCGCAAACAATGAACGCAAAAGACGGAGCTCAAGCTCCGTCTTTTGCGCTGCCACGGCATTTATCATCCCCGCATTTTGCACCGGCGGACAGTCTGCCCCAGACTGTCCGTAAAGGTACACGCACCGCAGACCCCTTCACCGCAGCAGAGATTCCCTTCAATAGGCCGAACTACCGGTCTGCCTGCCGCCCGTTCCACCTGTCCGGCATAAAACGGAGATGTCAGTGCCAGCACATTGGCCTGCCTGCTCTCTTCAAGACGATCCAGATCATCCAGAGAGCACAGGCCTTCTCTGGCAAAGCTCCGTACCTCAATGGCCTCTGCCGGCAGATCTCCAAAATATTCTCTGAAAAAGTCAAATCCGATTTTCTCCAGATCTATGTAGAGATGAAGATTCTTCATCCATCCGGTGTATCTGCTGCCGCCATCCAGAAAGTTTCGCAGCGGGGCAATTGCAATTCCCTTTGCATAGACAAAGGTCTCTTCACTGTTTTCTGATAAGGTTCCCATTCCCGCCAGGGCATTATAGTAGATACCGCGAATCCATAAAAAATCCTGTGCCTGGAACAAAGAGTCAGTTTTTGCCCCACAGCGGTAAACACCAAGATGCAGCATCCCTGTATCAGGCTCTGCCTTCAGCACCGAGACAGGGGCATCATACCATGTTTTTTCTCCGTCACGCCGCACAAACACGTAGGCGCCGGCGGTCTGCGCTTTCTGACAAAAGCCTTTGTCCGCCTCTAAAATGAATACTTTAAAATCATCGCTGTAGTTTCTGATTTCTCTCACAGGCAGCAGTTTTTCTGACCGTCCCTTCACCAGCTTTCTGCCGTTCTGCTCATAAAGACTTGCGATACAGACACCCTGCCAGCTGCACTCCTGACAGGTCTCTCCTCTGAGTTTTCCACAAACCAGGCAGGCTCCGTGCTCAGCCAGTTCACAGGGACAGCATCCCGGCCTGCCCGCATCAATACATTGATCCATTCTCATCTTCAATCCCCCTCAATTTCAAAGCCGTAATCCATCAGCGCATAGGCATCATTGAACCAGTTACCGTCAGAAAGCACTACGCAGATCAGTTCCCTGCCGTCCCGTTTTGCAGAGGCCACCAGCGTGCGTCCAGACATTTTCGTAAATCCAATCTTTACCCCTGTTGCTCCTTCATACTGAAAAACAGTCTTATTTTTATTGGTGTACTCTTCCCAGGATTTGGAACCCACAATTTTACGAAAGGTCTTGTTCTTCATCGCCTGGCGGGTAATGACTGCCAAATCCCTTGCCGTGGTATAGTGCTGGTCATCATAAAGCCCCGTAGGGTTTACGAAATGGGTGCCGGTACAGCCCAGCTTTTCAGCTTTCTCATTCATCAGATCCACAAAATGGGCTGTATTGCCGCCCATAACCTCCGCAAGTGCTGTAGCGCCATCATTGCCGGATCGAAGCATAACCCCGTACAGCAGATTTTCCAGGGTACGCTCCTCCCCTTCCTTCAGATAAAGTGAAGAGCCTTCCACCCCTGCTGCCTCCTTGGGAATGGTCACAGTCTGATCAAGTCCCACGCCGATCTGCTTACAGATATCTAATGTTACCATTGCAGTCATAATTTTGGTGGTGCTGGCTGGGTATCCTTTTTCATCAGCATTGCGCTCAAAAAGCACTTCTCCACTTTTACTGTCCATCAGAATTGCCTGTTTCGCACTGATTTCCGGAGGCTTTGTCAAATCCGCCGATGCGCTTTCAGACGAAGGTTCCGCCACATAACCGTAGATCATCAGCCCCATAACAAAAGCTGTCAGTATTATAGCTGTTAAAAATATTTTTTTCATATTAAAATCTCCCCTATCAGTTTATTTTCTCAGTTGGGAAATATGCCCGGTTTTAAGACGCCTTTCCATTGACCGGCTGACAAATTTTAGGTAAAATATAAAAAAGAACATAGTGCTTAGAAGTAAATGAGATTTTTTCTCAGACAGGAGGTTCACCATGATGAGAACAATTATTGCGACAGACAAAGCACCTGCAGCCATTGGCCCATATGCACAGGCTAACCTGGTTGGAGATTTCATTTTTACATCAGGTCAGATTCCCATTGATCCCGCCACCAGCAGACTGGTAGAGGGAGGAATCGAAGAACAGACAAGACAGGTTTTCGCAAATCTGAAAGCCGTTCTGGAAGAAGCCGGATCAGGCCTTGACAGAATCGTTAAAACCACCTGCTTTTTAGCCAACATGGAAGACTTTGCCGCCATGAACAAAATCTACGCAGAATACTTCCCGGATGGCACCTATCCTTCCCGTTCCGCATTTCAGGTAGGCGCTCTGCCAATGGGTGCAATGATAGAAATAGAAGCAATCGCAATGAAATAAGTATAGCGGTTCCATATCCACAGAAAAAACCGGAGGCAGCCTATAGGCTGCCTCCGTTGGCTCATTACCGGTTATCTGATTTTACCTTTCATAAAAGAGATCCCCTCTGAGATCTCCTTTCTCCTCCAGAATTCTGTACAGAAATTCCATCGCATATTCCATACCGATTCCGTCATGGCCTTTCTCCGGCTCAAAATGCAGGAATATTTCAATGCCATGATACTCACCGATATCTTTCATACATTCTGCATTCTTCAGAAAAGGGATCAGCTGCGCAGAGTTGTCAGCAGCAGAGCACAGATTCACATGCAGATATATCCTCGGTACATATTTGTTTTTTTCAAATGCGTCGATGATGCGGAACCGTTCTTTATATTTCAGAGCATCACCGATATTATCAAAGCAGAAGGTAATCACCGAGTCAAGGGCATCTTTATATACCCAGTTCCTCACATCAAGCTGTGCATTATCTGCCACAACCTTTGCGCCTTTCAGGTAAATTCCCATGATAATCGAGAGATATCCTCCGGCAGACGTTCCATAAATCGCCGTATTCTCAAGAAGTATCCCCATTTTAGCTATAATTGTCTTCAGAATCAGACTGCTGTTTTCAAGATAATAATCTTCATTTCTTCCAATTCCCCATCCCAGCTGCAGAAAACTGTTCAGATACAAAGTTGGATCCATACAGAACACAGACGAAGTTCTGAGCTGATTTGCCCAACTGTGTCTCTGAAATACGGGCACACTGATATTTCCTCCTGCTACCGCACCATTATTGAACACGATAAGTTTGTCGCTGTCACTTCTGCAATTGATCAGATATTCATAGGGTACATTGTTCTTCATTACCCGAAGGACATACAGACAGTCCTTCCGGATTTGATAACTCTTAAGCTCATGCTCCCAGATAGTCACCTCAGGATAAGGCAGTTTCTCCATTTTTGAACTGAGCGATTTTTTCTCCAAGGTGCTTTCAATCAGTTCCTCTGTCCGTTTTGTTTCAGAGAGAATATCATATTCATTTCCGATGCGGAAAATCTCTTTATAGCCCTCATATCTGCTCAGATATCGTTTCAGAACTTCCGCAAGAATATTCTCATCATATTCCACAATATCACCACAGTGATATTTTTCAATGAGTTCTTTTGCAACTCCAACGTCCGTGGAGATAATAGGAGTGTCCAACATCACACTTTCAACCAGAGCAAGGCTGAATCCCTCACTGAGAGAAGTCAGCACCGTTGCTGTACTATTCTTAATATAAGGATAAGGGTTCTCCGTAAACCCAAGTATTTTTGCATTTTCAGCAAGACCATTTTCGGCAATATATTTTTCCAGTTTTTCCTTGTCTTCGCCGTCACCCAGTATATAGATCATAAAGTCATCCCGCTGTTTTTTCACAACCTTTGCCGCCTTCAAAAGCAGGATCTGATTCTTGTTAAAGTCCAGTCTTCCCAGAGTCGTAAACAGCTTTTTATCCGGCAGTTTCACTTTTTCTTTGCTGAGCCGGATAATCTTCTGCGTATCTACCGAATTGGAAATCTTGGTCACATTTTCTGTAATTCCAAAGAGATCCTGCAGGCTCTGCTGCACAACGTCAGAAATCACGGCAATGGAATCAAAGCACTTCAAAACATTTGCCTGCATTTCATGCTCCTGCTTTACCTGCCCGTATTCTTCTGCGTGCTCATCTATGGATGCATAATCCAGTTCCCGCATATCACCTCTAATCCAGAGAATTTTCGCCCCGCCTTTGATATATGATGCAAAGTAAGACGGCGCATTGTGGTTACATGCGATGACACAGTCATACTTTTCACTGATCAGCCTGTTGAATTTCAGGGGATTAGCCAGCAGCTGATAATAGTTGTTCAATGCAGTCTGCTCGTCAAAACTCTGTTGTGTATAATCAATTAATGGATCCAGTATTCTGATGTTACTGTTAAACAGCGTGCTTTCCGAATACTTGAACAGCGGCAGTATACTGATATCATACCGGGCCGGGTCCATGCGGTTCAGTACGTCTGCCAGAGATTTCTCTGTGCCGTAACCATAAGAAATGCTCCATGTAATAAAAAGCAGTTTTTTCATTTTATCACCCGAAATATTGTATGAAGAATCAGGCAGAAAAGTGCATAAGAAAAGGACATGGGTGCATATGCACTCATGTCCCTGAAAATACGGTCATTTTATCTCCCGGCAGAAACAGAGCTTCTCAATTCAGCCATCGGTCCACAAATCTTTTATGGTCCGCCACTGACCGGCTGTCTCCGCTACTCAAAATCTTTTCCTGTAAGGGTCTTTCCGGGTTCCACAATCAGAAACTGACCGTCCCACCGGCCGCTGACCAGCTTTTCCAGCAGGTGATTGCTTCCCGGCACGTGATTCACACTGCAGCCGGTCAGCTCTGCATCCCGCTGCACCTGAGCAAGGTGACGCGGTTCATAGCTGTCATAAAGTTCTGTATCCACAATGTCAATATGGTCAATCCCCTGAAACCACCGCTGAAAAGTCTCTTTTCCCTCTTCCTCACCTTTGCTTCTGCAAAGCCGTTCTTCCATAGACTCCAGCGTCAGATTTCCTCTGTCAGGTTCTTTGAAATAAAAATGTCCTCTCTGTTTCATGTCAGAGCAAGGCGTATCATCGGTGTGCAGGGAAATAGTCACACAGTCATCAGCATAGGGAATGACAATCCGCTTATCTGTCTTTATGTTTTCCCAGGAACCTCCGCAAAATCCCATAGCCACCAGAACTGTGTCGGTTCCGTCATCCACATGCTCAAGGGCATTCATGAGCTGCAGCCGCATATCAGGGGGACTGGCATGGTATTTTCGGTCCACATAAACTACGGGAAAGTCCGTTTTCATCTTCTTCTGCGCGGCAGTTACCGCTACCGCCAGAGAACTGCAGGCTAAAATTACAGCATTCATCATATTCACCTCTGTTTCTGTCCGGGTATATCCCTTTTATGAATTCCGCCCTGCCCCTCCACCGTTTTACTGGCGACAGCCGGCAAATTCGTTATAACTTTATTCATTACAACCATTATAAGACCACCACCGTTATAATGTCAATATTTACATCAGATTTTCTTTATGGTAAGATAAAGTATCTGCAAAACAGCTTTTGTCATAAAAACATTTTACCTAGAAAGGATTTACTTTTTTGAGAATCAGTACAAAATGCTCCATCGCAATACACTGCCTCATCTTTCTGGCAGAATATGAAAATCAGACTAAAGTGACCGGTGAACTGCTTGCAAAAAGTACAGGCTGCAATCCTGTCATTATTCGCAATATATTAGCCTCACTGCAGAAAGAAAAAATCATTACAGTCACTCGCGGAGCAGGAGGCACCCATCTTGCCGCAGATCCTGCAGGTCTTACACTCTGGCAGATTTACTGCGCAGTGGAACCAGACCGGCTTACCCACCTTATGGGACTGCATCCCAATCCGGCTCTGCAATGCCCCGTAGGACGGGGCATTGCAGATGTCCTCGCTAAGCCTTACAGCCTGATCAGCAGTGCGGTGCAGGAAACTATGGATAAAATCACTCTGCAGGAGCTGATCGATGATTACAGAAACAGAAAATCCATAAACACTGAGATATAAATGTTAGATACATAACGTGTCAGCGGGTTAAGATCTCATCCACGACAAGTCTCAGTTTTATCTCCACTCATCCCGGCACTGGTTTTCCATAAAAGCAGCCAGTCCTTCCATGATATCATCGTAGGTGTCATCAAAATTTCCTGTATACCAGGGATCGGCAATATCCCGGTCAATGCCGGCAAATTCCAGAAGCCGATATACTTTTCCATCCGGATCACTGCCGATAATTCGGTTGAGTCCCCGTATATTTTCCCGATCCATCACGATGAGATAATCGAAATCCTCATAATCCTTTTGGGTCACCTGACGGGCAGCTCTCCGCTGAAAAGGCACCCCAACCTCCCGCAGTTTTGCTCTGGTTCCCCGGTGAATATCGTTTCCGATTTCCTCTCGGCTGGTGGCCGCAGACTGGATGTAAAAACAGTGAGACATGCCGGCTTTTTCCACCATGTCTTTAAACAGAAATTCCGCCATTGGCGAACGACAGATGTTGCCGTGGCACACGAACAAAACTTTTATCATATCTCTTAAACTCCTTTAAAATGCTGATTTTCCTTGATTTTACGCCACTTTCCGGCATTTCTGCGGCAGAGGCATTTTCATCTTATACCAGTATAACTTCGCATAAATCTGCTTATTTTAGCCATCATCTGTCGTAAATTC